>JARDZO010000305.1 GCA_029240815.1 Brevibacillus sp. | reverse complement strand
TTGCAGAAATGCTATTTGAGAAAAGGATTATCGAGGTATGGACCTTTGATGGCGACACGCATCAGCTGGGTGGCCATGTATTTTGGCGTATAGGGCATGTCCTTTTCCAACCACCATACAATCACGCCCAGGAATGCAGCGGCAAAGTACCGAACGGCGAATTCCCTCGGCACTGTGAGTCGCTCATCATCCGGTTGCATATTTTTGATTCCTTTTGCTATAAAATCGATGAGTACATCCATCAAGCGGGATGTGAAGTGGGGCATGTTTTTTTCTGTCAAAAACACCTTGTACAGCCTGCCATTCTGCGAGATCTGTTCAAATAGATGGATGAAATTCTCGTGAGGTTGATCGCTTTGCCAATCGAATTTCTCTTTTTCAGCAAAAGCCAAGTTCATACTCTCGACAAGGTCATGCAAGATTTCCTCAGAGCTTTGATAGAAAAGATCGAGCTTGTCACGATAGTGCAGATAGAAGGTGGCGCGATTGAGAGTTGCGCGTTTCGTTATATCTTGAACGGTGATTTTCTCGTAGCCGTGTTCATGAATCAATTCAACAAGGGCGTCTCGTAGCATTTGACGAGTCCGGATGACACGCGGGTCCAGTTTTTGCGCTTTTTTCGACATTTTTACTCTCCTTGTATTACTTTTCTCGTTTTGACGACACGATGCAACGGATTGACGATAAAGCGACGAATCCAAGAGTTGTGTTGGTTGCCCGTTTCTAGTGGCTTGTTATAATTATATTAGCAACACGGTGTTGATAAAACAACGAATTGTCAAGTACTCGCGATGTCATGTTGATTGTTGTTGCATGATTTTACTAGCCGAATCATTCTCCTTTAGAAAGGATTGGTTGAATATGGGTCGTTTAAGCGGAAAAGTAGCGATTATTACTGGTGCTGCAATGGGGATGGGTGCTGCAGAAGCAAAGCTATTTGCGAAAGAAGGAGCAAAGGTAATCGCTACAGATGTTCAGGTGGAATCATTGAACCAAGTGGTACAGGAAATGAAAGAAAAGGGCGGCGAGGCCGTTGCCATTAAACATAATGTGACTTCGGAAGAGGAATGGAAATCCGTGATAGCCGAAGCGGTAAGTCTATACGGAAAAGTGGACGTTCTGGTGAACAATGCAGGTGTATCTTCACCGAAAACCATAGCCAATATGGAGATGGCTGAATGGAACAAGGTGATGGATATCAACTTAAATGGTTGTGTGATCGGGATGAAGTATGTGATCCCGGAAATGAAAAAAGCGGGCGGAGGCTCGATCATCAACATTTCTTCGATTGGCGGCATTGTGGGGATGGCGGGTACTAGCCCGTATACGGCTGCCAAAGGAGCACTGCGTGTGCTTTCCAAATCGGCTGCTGTCGAGTATGGAAAAGACAGAATTCGCGTCAACTCCTTGCACCCGGGTATCGTTGTCACACCGATGACATTACCGTCGATGGAAGAAGGGGGAGCGATACCGTACTATCAAACGTACACACAGCTTCCGTACTTTGGTGAACCAGAAGATATCGCCTATGGAGCTATTTTCCTGGCATCCGATGAATCACGCTTTATGACAGGCGCTGAATTAGTGATAGATGGCGGATGGACTGCTTTGTAATGTAACCAATAAATCCACACATGCAAAAAAAGAAGCCTATCCTTCCAAATCGGAAGTGATTGGCTTTTTTCTTGCTTCTATCAATCAGTACGAGATCCCTAACTCCTTCAGCTTCCTGTAGAATGTCGTCCGTCCCATCCCCAGCTTGGAAGCGAGCAAGGTCTTATCGCCATAGTATTTGTCGATGTACTTCGTCATGATCATCCTTTCTGCTTCCATCAGACTCTCTCGGTAGCTTTCTTGGAGTTCAATTTCGAACTTTTGATCGCTCTTGAAATCGGTAGAGCGGTCCTCCATGCATTCCCAGACGATTTGCTTACAGGTCTCGAAATCTTGCACCTTATCAGGCTCGCACAAGATAGAGAAGCGCTCTAGAATATTGTAGAGCTCGCGAATGTTTCCCGGGTATGTATACTTCTGCAATTCAGCACACAATTTTTCGATGCACGGTTCAATGTGATGATAGAGCTCTTTATTTTGATGCAGCAAAAATTGCTTGGTCAAAAGCGGGATATCCTCTAGGCGATCGCGCAGGGGAGGGATACTCAGCTTCAGAACGTTCAGCCGGTAGTAGAGATCAGCCCGGAATTTGCTGTTTTTCACCAAGGAAAGCAAGTCCTCATTGGTGGCAGCAAGGACCCGGATGTTTATAGGAATGACCTTGTTTCCCCCGACTCGCACGACTTCTTTTTCTTGCAAGACACGCAATAACCGGGCCTGAAAATGCAGGGAAATGGAATTGATCTCATCCAGGAATACGGTACCATTGTGGGCGATTTCAAAAAGCCCCTTTTTCCCGTTTTTGGAGGCGCCCGTAAAGGCTCCGTCCTCATAGCCAAACAGCTGGCTCTCCAACAGGGTTTCTGGTAAGGCTGCGCAATTGATGGCGACAAATGGCTGCGACTTTCGGTGGCTATGGTTGTGGATGCTCTGGGCCAGCAATTCTTTTCCCGTACCGGTTTCTCCGATGATCAGGATCGTGGAGTCAGTCAGCGAGAATTTTTTAGCGTGTTCCAGCGTGTGCCTCATAGCTGCATTGGCGCTGATAATATCTGCAAAATGAGCTCGGGCCACCTGCCCCTTCGCTTCATTCTCCAGCCGGTACTTCTGCTCGATATTTTGGATGTGGGTCATGTCTTGAAAGGTGAGCACGTTGCCGATTTTGATATCCTTTTGATAGATTCCGGTTTTGGTCGTATTCAGCCGGGTTTGCTTGCATTTGATGATCTTGTCCTGGAATCCGTCCTCATGAGCAAGCTCTTGCAAGGAAAGATGAGAGACAGCGTAGGATAGATCTTTTCCTATAAGATTTTCAGCAGGGAGCTGGAGGAGCTGGCGGGCGGAGTCGTTGACGATCGTAATCTCGTCGTGGCTGCCTGTCGCTATGATCCCGTCGCGCACGGAATTGATGATCGCCATGAAGGCTTGATTACGTTTTTCTTCTTCTCTTTTAAAATGAGTGATTTCCAAAGCACGCTCGATCGACTCGACAATGCTGTTCTCGGTATAGATAAGCGTTCCGTGCATGCCGTACTGCTGGGCATATCGGACGGCAAGTCCCGTTCCGATGACTGAGCCTCCTTTTTTGGAAAATTCCCTTATCTTGAGCTGTAGTTCAGGTGGGGTCGTGTAGTTGATGTATTCCAGTCTGATATTCAAGAGATCCTGCAAGGTAGAAAAATCGTATCGCAAATCCGCAAGCTCTGCCATCGCGATTGCGATCCTGCGCGAATAAGGAATGGCTTGGTTGACGGCAGAGAGAATGTCTGAGGGAGTCAAATGCAGGTGAATAACAGGGATGTTGGTTTTGTCAGTGAGCAGTCCTTCGATAAAACGGCCAGTGACGATGATGTCTGTGTCAATTTTTTCGATTAGCGACAAGAGGGAAGGAATCAAAACCGGGGAATCTGCTTGAGTGATTTCTAGCAACTGCAAATGAACATTCAGTTTGTGGGCGATCTTGGCAGTAACATGCTTTGCCAGGTTAATAAAATCTCCTTGTCCCACTATTGCTATCTTGGTAGTCATGCTGTTCCCTCCTGGTAGGAGAAGTGGCAGTCGCGAATATCTGATGGTTCCTATTTTAGTACGTTTGTTTCAAATTTGGAACGGAATCCAGCGGCGTAATGGGGTGTAAATAATATATTTAGAATATTTATACTATTGGCACATTTGTTGCATTGATTGATTCTAGCAAACGAAAGGGGGAGCTTATCTTGTTTACTGTAAAACCAAGAGTACAGGGAGTAACGCAAGAGATTCTTGATCTTTACGAAACGGTCAGTCCATCGACCATCGGGCATTTCACGGATTTTGGTTTTCTGAATGGACTTTCGCCGTTATTTCGACCCATTCGTCTGGTGGGCAATGCCGTGACGGTGCGGATTCCGCATATCGATGCGACGGCGATTCGTCACGCTTTGGACCTTGTAGAGCCAGGGGACGTTCTCGTTATCGATATGTCCGGCGATGAGAAGCGCGCATGCTGGGGAGAATTTATGACGTATGCGGCGGTAACGAAAAAAGTTGCGGGCGTCATCATTTCCGGGTGCGTGACAGATGTCCGCCCGATTATGGAATTAGGTTTCCCTGTCTTTTCTCTAGGGGTGAGTGCACTCACGACCCGTACGCTGGGAATCGAGGGAGAGGTCAATACGACTGTGAGCATTTGTGGAGTGGCTATCCATCCTGGAGATTTGATCGTAGCCGATGATGACGGCGTGTTTGTCGTAAATCCCGATCAGGCAAAAGAGTTCGGGGAGAAAGCCTTGGAAAAACAACAGAAGGAATTGCAGATGCGTACAGAGCGTGGGTATGACAGGCTTTTTGAATCCCGTGTGACGCGGACTTGAGATCATTCCAAGATAATAGGGGGAAATCATGAGATGAAACGAAAGCGGATTGGCAAATGGGCAGGTCCTATTGTATTGGCTTTCTCTCTGCTTGTATCAGCTTGTGGCTCAAGCGAGACCTCTTCTCCGGGAGCAGAAGTGGAAGCAAAGGATCTGATCGTGGGGTTGACAGGGGATCCGGTAAGCTTGGACCCGCATAATGCGACAGACACGATTTCCAGCCTGATTAACTATCAGATTCTAGATACGCTCGTTGCCTTCAATGACAAAATGGAGATCGTTCCGCGCTTGGCCGAGAGCTGGGCGGTGTCCGAGGACGGGAAAACCTGGACGTTTAAGCTCAGGCAGGGCGTGACCTTCCAGGATGGGACCCCGTTTAATGCAGAAGCAGTGAAAACGAATTTCGAGCGTTTGGCGGATAAAGGGAAGAAGCTGAGCAGACGTGTGCTGGTGGGCCAATTCATCGACAAGATTACCACAAATGGCGACGCAGAGGTTGTCTTTCATTTGAACACCCCGCAAGGACCCTTTTTAAATAATTTGGCGGTCACGGCGAGCGGGATCCTCAGTCCCAAGTCGATCAAAGAAAATGAGCAAGGAATCGCAAAAAACCCCGTAGGAACAGGTCCGTTCAAGTTTAAGGAATGGACTCCCGGGAACCAGGTCGTACTGGAGGCTAATCCGCAGTATTGGGGTGGGAAGCCAGGGGTGAAATCTGTAACCTTCAAACCCGTTCCAGAAAATGCGGCACGCGTCATCATGCTGGAGACAGGCGAGGCAGACGTGATCGAAAAAGTACCAGCTTCGGAATTCGAGCGATTGAAATCGAATGAGGAAGTGCAGGTTGTGTCCAGACCGACGAATCGGGTGCTGTACGTCGGAATCAACACCACCGTTGCACCATTTGACCAGGTGAAGGTACGCCAGGCGTTAAACTACGCCATCGACCGGGAGACCTTGGTCAACAAGCTTTACGAAGGACGGGTCAAACTGGCGACAGCATCCGTGGCAGCTCAAACGTTTGGCTACAACGATGTGGGGGCCTATGCGTATGATGCGGAGAAGGCAAAGCAGCTTCTGCAGGAAGCGGGAGTCAAGGAAGGAACGAAATTTCGATTGATCCTGGCTGCAAACGTCATTCAGGACCGTCCGGCTGCGGAATTCGTCCAAAACAACTTGCAAAAAGTTGGGCTGAATGTGGAGCTGAAGATTCTCGAGTTGGGATCGTATTTGGAAACGTTGAAAGATCCATCGACTTATGAATTGTTCGTCCGTGGTGCTTCTGCTTCCACAGGAGATGCGGATTCCGTTCTAAGTGACGGTCTACTGTCTACGAGTGCAACGAACTACTCCCACTACGCGAATCCAAAGGTCGACGAATGGATCAAAGCTGGCGCAGCACAGACCAAGCCGGAAGAACGCCAAAAATCGTACGCCGAAGCGCTCAAACTGATCAAGGAAGAGGCGCCGTGGATTTCGCTTCACGAGGATGTAGGGTATGTCGGCGTGAGGAAAAACGTAGAGGGCGTTGAGGTCCAGCCAACCTATATCTGGGACTTGCGTAAAGTGGTGAAAAAATGAACGCTCCCACCACTTAGCTCACTCGTGTTCGCTTGAAGTGGGGGGTGATCCCTAACAATCGAAGTCCTTCTTGCTCGATATTCCTGCTGGCATTGATATCGCGATCATGGACGGTTCCGCTCGGCCAAGTTTCTTACCATCGTTTGAATGGCAATGGAATCTACTTCTTTTAGCCATCCGTACAACGTTTTGAGAGCAGGAAGTTGAGAGGAGCAGCGA
>JARDZO010000304.1 GCA_029240815.1 Brevibacillus sp. | reverse complement strand
TATATCATGCATCTACATCGAAATATTTTGTTTTTCTCGTAATTTGTCAGCGATTTCGTTAATTTTTCGCAGGCGGTGATTGACTCCCGATTTGCTGACAACTCCGCTCGGCAACATCTCACCCAATTCTTTCAAGTTAATATCGGGATGAGCTACCCTGAGCTCAGCTACTTCACGCAGGCGCTTTGGCAGGTTTTCCAGACCCATTTCCTGATCAATGAGCTGAATATTTTCCAGTTGCTGCGTAGCTGCGTTCACCGTCTTGTTGATGTTGGCGATTTCACAGTTGTGCAAACGGTTCACTGAGTTGCGCATATCCTTGACGATCCGTACGTCCTCGAAATAGAGCAAGGCCTGGTGAGCTCCTATCAAACTCAGGAACTCCGTAATCTTTTCGCCTTCTTTAATATAGAGAACATACCCTTTTTTCCGCTCGATGCACTTGGCATTTAGTTTATACCGATTGGCGATCTTGGTCAATGCCTCACAGAAATCCTGATAGGACGTGAAAATCTCCAGATGATAGCTGGATGCTTCCGGATGATTGACAGAGCCGCCTGCCAAAAAGGCGCCACGCAGATAAGCGCCACGGCAGCACGATTTTTTCACGATGTCTGGAGCGACACCCGATAAAAACGAAAGACTTTGATCCATAATCCCTAAGTCTTGCAAAATCTCATTTGCTTTATTCGGGATTCTTACAATGTACACGTTATTTTTCTTCAACCGCATTTTTTTCCGGACCAAAAGTTCGGCGTGAATTTGAAACAACCTTTTGATCAAGGTGTAAATCCGTCTCGCAATCGCCGCGTTTTCCGTAGTGACATCGAGTACTAACCGTCCGGCTCCGAACTGTAAACTGCCATTCATGCGGATCAAAGCAGACAGTTCCGCCTTACTGCAACAGTCAGCGCCCTCCTGCATCGTTAATTCTTTTTTGGTATGCGCGGCGAATGACATCGACCTTCACTCCTTCTCTATCTTCAGCACCTTTCGCCTGCGCTTGATGAGCGATACCACCTGCTTGCTCACCGCAAGCGCATCGTGTCGCAGGTAACCATCCTCAAATGTAACCAGCGGCTTTGCAACAACGTGGAGTCCCAGTTGTCGCAGCTTTTTCAGGTCACACGGGACAGGAGCTGCTCCCTTTTCCGCGTATTTCTCCAACACGTAGGCAGGCAGCTCTGCTGAATTGACAATGATCGTATCTAAAAATGGTCCATCGACATGCTCATACATGACGTTCACATGCCGAGAAGCAGAAAATCCGTCCGTTTCTCCTGGCTGAGTCATAACATTACAAATGTAGATCTTGGGGGCTATCGAGCTTTTAATTGCGTCAAACAGCCCACGCACCAACAAATTGGGCAGAATACTGGTGTACAAGCTGCCAGGCCCAATCAAGATGGCATCTGCTTCGGCAATCGCTGTCAATGCATCACCAAGTGGGACTGCATCCTCTGGATCGAGGAAAACACGCTTGATTTCCTTGCCCGTCAACGGTATTTGCGATTCCCCCATTACGAGAGAGCCATCTGCCATTTCCGCTACGAGTCGAATGGACTGTGTAGACGCGGGCAGAACATCCCCACGAACGGCTAATACCCCGCTCAATGTCTTGACGGCAGTGACAAAATCACCTGTTATTTCGTTCATCGCTGCAAGAAGTAGATTTCCCAAATTATGACCAGCTAATCCAGTCCCCGTGGAAAAACGGTATTGCATCACTTTTTCCATCAATGGCTCCGTATCAGCCAACGCTGTCAAGACATTGCGAATATCCCCAGGAGGGAGCATATCCATTTCCTCACGCAGTCGTCCAGAGCTTCCCCCGTCATCCGCCACTGTAACGATCGCAGTAATATGCACAGGCTCGTGTTTCAACCCACGTAATAAAACGGACAGACCCGTTCCTCCGCCGATTACGACAAGACGCAACTGCCTTGCTTGCAGCCTCCCCATTCCCTTAGTCGGCATATTTCACCTCATTATCCCCTATTACACATAAACACGCGGCCTGGCATTATCGGGAGATCCTCCCCTTTTTCTTCCTGCCATCCTATGCTCACTTGTTCTTTTCCATGTCTCGATGGCTGACGCGAACGGTAAAATCTTTTCCGAAGGTTTCGCCCAAATGCTCGGCGATAGCAACGGAGCGATGCTTTCCTCCCGTACAGCCAATCCCAATCACAAGCTGGCTCTTACCCTCGCGCTGGTAATGAGGCAGTGTGTAGGACAAAAAGTCACTCAGTTTCTCCACAAACTCCTGCGTTTCCTTGTGCTTCATGACGTACTCCGCCACTTCCGGATCACAACCGGTCTTGGGACGAAGATCTTCTATATAGTGTGGATTCGGTAAAAACCTCACATCAAACATCAGATCGGCATCAATGGGAGTGCCGTATTTGAACCCGAAAGACAGTACGTTAATCGTAAGCGGTGAGCCTTGCTGGCCGTACTGGCTGATGATTTTTTCCCGGAGCTGAGCCGGTTTCATCTGGCTTGTATCAATGATCTGATGCGCCCATCCCTTCATTTCCTGCAACAAGCGGCGCTCAGCATGGATCCCTTCTAATGGTGAACCATTTGGCGACAATGGATGGCGACGACGCGTTTCCTTGTAACGGGACACCAAGGTTGTATCACTCGCATCGAGATAGAGAATATGGTACGAAAGCCCGTTCATCTGGTTCAGACTCTCGATCGTGACTGACAAGCTCTCAAAGAACTCGCGCCCGCGTAAGTCGATCACCAATGCAACCCGCTCAATACTGCCACCGGACTGTTTGACCAGCTCAGCAAATTTGGGAATCAGCACTGGCGGCAGGTTATCTACACAAAAGTAGCCCAAATCCTCCAAGCTCTGTACAGCAACCGTTTTTCCTGCACCTGACATCCCAGTAATAATCAGCAGATTAATGGCCTTGTCGTTTCCCAATTCCGTCACACAACTCGCCTCCTACGATTCTGTCAATAGCATACCATATTGACTGACCTATTCGCACCTTTTTGAAACCTTCCCCGCTTTTCCCATCTATCGTACAAGCATTTATAGAAAAAAAAGATGCGCGACTGAATGCCAGTCACGCAACAAATGTTTATATAGATAAGGGGGTCAATTCATTGACTTTATCTTAACTCCCAATTATTTCACCTATGTTACAACCAGGTTAAGAGATTGTGACATTTTGTTCCTTTAGCGCTTCATTCAGCTCTTCCACGTAATGTTGAGCGGATTGAGCAGCGATAGATCCATCACCTGTAGCGGTTACCACTTGGCGCAGCATTTTTTCACGAACATCCCCTGCTGCGAATACACCTTTTACTTTGGTGTACATTTTTTCATCGGTCAGTACGTAGCCTGCCTCGTTGGTAATACCCAACGTACGAACACTTTCAGTCAGTGGGTCCATTCCTACGTAGATGAATGCGCCATCGGTGGTAAATTCGCGTTGCTCGCCGGTTTTGGTGTTTTCCAGCAGGACGGATTGAACTTTGCCTTCACCGCGAATTTCTTTTACCGCTGTATCCCAGATCACTTCGATCTTTTCGTTTTCAAAAGCGCGTTTTTGCAGGATTTTCTGAGCGCGGAACTGATCACGACGGTGAATGATGGTTACTTTGGAAGCAAAGCGTGTCAGGAACACAGCTTCTTCTACCGCGGAGTCACCGCCACCTACGACTACCAGTTCTTTGTTGCGGAAAAAGGCTCCGTCACATACCGCGCAATACGATACGCCGCGGCCAGACAATTCTTTTTCGCCCGGTACGCCCAACAGACGATGCTCCGCCCCTGTTGCGACGATGACGGATTTTGCCAGGTATTCCTTGTCTCCAGAAACAACACGTTTGTACGGTGCTTCATCGCGAATTTCCTTGATTTCTCCGTATGCGTATTCAGCGCCGAACGCCTGCGCATGCTCGAACATTTTGGTGGACAGGTCAGGACCCAGAATCGATGAGAAGCCCGGATAGTTCTCGATTTCCTCTGTATTGGCCATTTGGCCGCCTGGAATTCCTCTTTCCAGCATCAGCGTGCTCATGTTCGCACGAGAAGTGTATACAGCAGCCGTCATACCAGCAGGGCCAGCTCCGGCGATAATTACGTCATAGATTTTTTGTTCACTCATATAGGATGCCTCCTTAGTCAAGCAGCTTTGTCTGTTCTTGTTTAAACTAATTATAATGTAATAATCTATTTAAAATCAAGTATCGACAATACTTTGACACACTTCGCCACAGTAGAGACAGAAACACCGTATTTCTGGGCCAAGAAAGCCTGTGACTGTTTCTCTTGACTCACGGTTCCGTATACATATTCTAATGCAGCGACCCATGCTAATGCTTTCCGCACCTGTACGTGACTTTGTGCGTACTCCTGGTGCTCTTGCCAGAATTGGAGGCACCAATTGCCTGCAGCCACTTGTCCACCGTCAACCATGAAGTGCTGGATGCCGTCCTCTACGCTTGCTGTGCTCCATTCGTCAGAGGACTGGCTAGCATCGGGCTTCGGTGTGTGCTCTGGCATCGCAGCTCCCATATCTGCCAACGCCAGGAGAGCCAGCTTCTGCAATTGCTGATTGTCGGTCGAATGATAAAACTGGCGGACAGCCGTTTCCGCTTCATCGTCGCCAATCAAGGACAAGGTCTGCAGAACAGCGAATTTCACTTCGTCCCGCCCATGCTGCAATGCCCATAGCAAAGATGCTCGTATCATGGGGTCCGTCTTGAAATCCTCGACGCCTGTAAAGGATGCTTGTTCCCAAGAAACCTCTTTTTGAGGCGGGTTGTACTGATAAGGGATTGGTTCTATAGTTTCCCCTTCTTGCTCGTTTTTTACCATCTGGATGTACTGGTCCGCCACACCCGCTTCCGGGTCCATTTGCTTCGCCTTTTGCCACCATTTTAGAGCCTGGTCTTTTCGTCCGCTCAAATAAGCCGAGATGGCTGCGTAATGATATGTGCATGCCTCGTGTGGACGACCAGATTTCAGCATTCGTTGGTAGTGGGCGTAAGCCTCGTCGTGTTGGCCCAGCACTCCCATTGTTGTTGCCAGCTTGTAGGTGTTTTCCGGGTGAAACGGCACCACTTTCTTCAACATATCCATCAATGAAATCAGTTCGGATGCATGGTTGTGATGCGATAGCAGAACCGCAAGATTGCACAGGGCATGGAGGTTTCCGTTCTCCATCTCCAAGGTCTTTTCGATCGTTTTCATGGATTCTTGAAAATCCCCTACATAATAGTAGGCAAGTGACAGGTTGTTCCAGGCAGGAAGGAAGGACGGATCGGCTTCCACGATTTCTTTTAAGATGTCCAGTGCTTCTAAGAAGCGTCCTTCTTCCAGACTGCGTCGAGCGCGTTCATGCTTGCTGTAGACGTCTTCCTTTTCACTCGGAAGGAAATGTCGCGGCGGCATGTCGAGCTCGAAGTAGATGTAATCCAGCAGCTCCTCAGCATCCTCACGGTAAGGACCGTTCCCCTCTTCCTGGAGGTAGCGAATCGCCATTTCTTCTGCCATCTGGTAATCTTCCAGGTTGGCGTAGTTGTTTGCCATGTAGAAGTACACTTCTGACATGGAGGTATCCCATTTTTCTATAACCTCATAGAGGACGTCATTCGATGCTTCAAACTGCCCGGTCTCTGCGAGCGCACTAGCCAGGTGGCAGTGGCACTCCGCATTCGCAGGCTCCAGCTCAATCGCTCGACGAAAAGAACGTAATGCCTTTTCATAGTCGTAACGATTTAAAAAGCGAGTGCCACGATCCACAAAAAAAGTGGCATCTTGCTTAAAGTCCACGACAGTTGTTTTCTTCAAAATACTTTTGTTATGTTTCATAGAACCTCCAACATCGTAGGAGAAGCACTCCAAGTATCGTACCAGATGCGCTGCCGCCCTACAAGCTGACTCGTCTTGTAAATGTTCTGTGCGTAAAAGCAGGAAAACACCACTTGCTATGGAGCCAGTGGTGTTTACAGACAATAAATGGAGCGGACGAAGGGTCTCGAACCCTCGACCTTCGCCTTGGCAAGGCGACGCTCTACCAATTGAGCTACGTCCGCATGTGGTAACAAATGTTCACTTTTGATTTGATTGTAAAAACTGGTGAGCCATGAAGGACTCGAACCTTCGACCCTCTGATTAAAAGTCAGCTAATGGCTCGTACATGGTGGCTCGGGACGGAATCGAACCGCCGACACGAGGATTTTCAGTCCTCTGCTCTACCGACTGAGCTACCGAGCCATACTTTTTGATTCGCCATTCCTGAAAAGAAAATGGCGGAGCTGACGGGACTCGAACCCGCGACCTCCGGTGTGACAGACCGGCGTGAACTCCAACTTCACCACAGCTCCATATGAAAGAAACTTGACTAAATGTCATTCCTTCAAAACTGAATACGCATGTTTGCTAAAGAATTTGTGGATAAGTCCTCGACCGATTAGTATTCGTCAGCTCCACGTGTTGCCACGCTTCCACACCGAACCTATCAACCTCATCGTCTA
>JARDZO010000303.1 GCA_029240815.1 Brevibacillus sp. | reverse complement strand
TCCCGTCCGTATTTGACTGCTCGACAATAAGCATAGTCAAACAGAAAAAAACAGACAGAGAGTGGAATGCTCCACTTCCTGTCTGTTTCCCATTATTTGTAGATACGAATATTGATTTTGTCCAGTCCTGATTGCTCAAACAAGTCAGCCATGTGGTCCATATCTTCAAAAGCCTCAGAGAGCGACATGGTTTCTTCTTTGCTCGTACCCGCGAAGAATACCATGACAAAGTTATTAAAGCCAGCTTCGTTCATTTTGTCAGTCAGCGTACCATCTGTCATCAATTCCAGAATGGTATATTCCTTGTAATCACCTGGTTCTGGATCCGGATCTGGAGTAGGCTCATTGTCGTCATCGTCATCTTGCGGTTGGTCAAACGCGAGCGTGTATACATATGGGGTGCTATCGCGTTTGTCAATCCAAACAAGGCGATTGCCTCCGATGCGTACATCTTCTACTTCCGCTTCATCATCCCAGGCGTAATCACTGTAGGATCCATCTTCCACATCGTACATCTCGTGGTAAAAATCCTTTTTGTTTGGTGAGAGACGGTTATCCTCGAAGAGAACCATGTTACGGGATGTTTGAGGATTGATTTGATCACGATCACTGTAACGCAGCAAAGAATTCGTCTTGCCACGATCAATATCGTAATAGTACAAATCCCAGCTTGGTTTCGAGGAGTCCGTATATTCACTCCATACTACAAAATTTTCGCCAAGCTGTGCTTGTGTTACTTGAACATTTTTGCGAATTTCTGTGTCGTCTTCTTCATCCATATCATACAGAAACACGCTTGCTTTGTCGGAGCTTTGTTCCTGAACCCACGATACGTAGTTCCCATAAATATCAACGCTCAATGGATCATTTTTCAAGGTAATGATGTCCTTAGATTTACTGGTGGACAAGTCGGTTACGAACAATTCTGGTCTGCCTTCTACGTTGACCCACAGCAAGTTATCGCCATCTAGTTCGTACAGTTTATCGTCTGGCAACTGGTCATCGTCTTCATCCGTCACCTGTTTCGTTGTTCCCTTTTTAATATCGTAGGAAAAGAGTGCGTCCTCAGAGTCATCGTACCAGACCACATAACGATTGCTAACCAGTGGACGTGATGGACTCGCATCCAATTTCGTGATCGCTTTGCTAGTCCCCTTCTCAACATCATACAGGATCACAGAATCATTCCTGCTGCCTTCTGAAATGTAGACCACGTAACGATCATGACCATCTGGCTGACTTGGCTCACCTGCCGTTGAGCCAATCGGCAATTCTTCCTTTTCATCCATGTCATACAACGTCAATCGGAGCTTGTCGTCGCTGTCCGTTTTGGCATAGATTACGAAGTCTCCGTAAATTTTCGGTGGCAGTTTATCGTAAATCGATCTTTTGACGATTTTGCCTCCCTCTGAGTCAACGTCACCCAGCATCACATCACCATCATCTATAAACACCACTGAATCTTTGTAAATATGCGGCGATTGTTTATCACTCGAATCGGTTGTCAGCTTTTTCGATTTACCTGTTGCAATCGAGTACGTGCTAATTTGGCTGTATTCATCATTATCTTCCTCAAATGTGATCTGATCAGCGTAGATCGAAGGATTCAGTTGATCGCCTCGGGTAGTCACGCCAGCCTTTTCACTCTTCGTTTTGAGGTTGTAATAAAAAATGTCTGCGTTGCCATTGCGCTCGTCTTGCCATGCAATATATGTATCACTGACAGTTGGATTGCTAGCCTTACCACTCGTACTGATTTGTTCGACATCCTCGGAAGTAATATTGTACTGGTAGATATCTGAACCACCTTGGCTATTGTCATCCCACACAACATTTTTTCCGGATATCTCCACATGAGAGACCTTAGCTGAACCGCTCGACAAAAGAGTCTCTTTTTTCTTGGAAATATCGTACATGTACACGTCAGATCCGCCGTCACGAGAATCCAGCCAAACGACGTAATTACCATCTACGCGAGGGCTCGTCTTTGTGGAACTTTTGTCCCCGATCTTTAGTTCCGAATTGTCGTCCAGGTCATATAGAGTGATGGTTTTGTCTCCCTCTACCATCCACACGGCATAGTCCGCAGAAATGTCAAAACCGGTTTTAGCAATCTCAGGTTGGCCCACGTCTAATTTGATTTCGTCGCCAATGCTGGAAGCAAACGCCGGTGTCCCGCTCCACAGAGAGGTGACCAATATTGCTGCGGCCAGCCAACCCTGCTTGGGTGTAAGCTTCATGAAACAATTCCTCCTCTTGCAACGATTTTCACTCTTCCCTATTATCCCCCATGATGGAAAAGTTGTCAAAAAAAACAGGCCTTGCGCAAAAGGCCTATCGTAGGTAAACTATTCTCTTTCTTGTTTTTCGTTCAACTGGCAATCACAGTTACAAACCGCATAAAGCGTTTTCACCTGATTGGATTCAAAATGTTCAATAATCGTACCGCAGGTTTGGCATACAATCGTTCCCATATATGTTCCCCTCCGTTTTCACATTGCTGATCGCAGTGTGAATGATGGTCATATCAACGCAAATGTGATGTTACATACATCTTAATATGCCACACCATTGGGAGTCAATACGGTAATTCAACACATTTTTTAACGATTAGTATGTCACATTTGACGCTCTCGTCTGGTTCATCCACGCTTCTACCTGTAGCATCACTTGATCTTTTTCCGGTTCATTCAACACTTCATGGCGTAATCCTCGCCATCGGTGAAATTCTACGTCAGAACCTATGCCAGCAGCGAACCGCTCGATGGCTTCAGCATCGATCAGGGAATCGTCCCCTGCTTGCAGGACGAGGACGGGGAGCGAGATGCGGTCGCGCTCTTTCCACGCCAGGTCCATCGCCCTGTGCAACTCCTGAAACCATCGTACACTTACTTTTGCATAATTGAGTGGGTCACTCTGATAAGCTGCTTGGACCCGCTCATCCCGTGACACCATATCTGGTGTAATGCCATTTGGCATTGTCAATGTAGGCCAAATGCTGTCCAGCCATCCCGCAAGCTTCACTTTCCATGGTGGAACGGCCAATTTCAAGGCAAGACATGGGGATGTCAGAATAAGTCCCGCCACCTCCTCCTTACTCCGCTCGTAATACTGGACATATCGGGTGGCCACCAATCCACCCAAACTGTGCCCCAGTATGTATAGAGGTTGCCGTTCTCCCGAAGCTTCTAGAGCTGCACGTCTCCACTCGTCTACAGCTTCCACATATTGCTCAAACGAATCGACATGCCCCTTCCTTCCAGGAGACCGTCCCCAGCCGGGCAAATCACCCGTGAACACGCTCCAGCCTCGTGCATTCAGGAATGCTGCTACGTGCTCGTATCGACCATAATGCTCTCCGGTACCATGGACAAGCACGACGGTACCTTTTTGATCAGCTGACAGCCACTGATGCCGAATCATTTTCTCTCCTCCTTTCAGCTCGTCCGACTGCGCAGAGCTTTTCCAATCTTCTTTTGGCATATCCTATCGTAAATGAAAAACGAGCAGAAGAAAATCTTCTGCTCGCCTGCTAGTACTGATTTTCTTCAAATGGGATAGTAGGCAAATAGTCTTGAAAGAACAGGGCGAGGGCTTCCGCTTCGCTTTCAGAATCCAGCCGGAAGATCTTTTGCAGATACCCCGGGCTCACGGCATCCTCTGAACTGAGAAGGGTCGATTGCCCCGTTTGCATACAGATCACCAATGGTTTCCCGTAAAACTTGTGCGTAAAGACAATCCCAAAGTCATGGCGAGTTCCCTCCGATACAAATCCCAGAAAACGCACATTGGCATTCTCCGACTCCTCGTATAAGTGGTCGTAGTGCTCCATCAGCAATCCCTCCTCATCTAAAGTATGACTCCGAATAGTTGTTACGTAAATATTCGGAGTATTTACTAGTATACGCGAAAACCCACTTTTTTGCTACAACTGGCACTTAACTGATTAAATGTCTAGAATTAGGAATTCGGTCCTCGCCCTCTTGAATCCAACGAACTTTCTCAGCACCGTGCAAAGATTGCGCGACAAAGGACAGGCATTCAAAGAATAATTCTACCACCGCTGTACTGTAGCGTTCCTCCATTTTCTCCAATGCATACGTCAATCGAAAAATAGATGGTACACTTCGACGGCTTGCTTCAATGACTTCTTTCCCTTTTTGCGTTGGATATACATGTACGACACGCCCATCCAACTCCGACTTTTCGATGGTTACCATCCCTTTTTCCATCAACTTCTTGATATGAATCACAATTGATGAAGGATGCCAGAAGGTCCAGTCGGCAATTTGTGTGACGCGTACGCCTTCGTAGCAATAGATGATCCAAAGGATGTTTAATTGCACGGAGGAATCCAGCTCCGCTTCCTTCGCTGCTCGCTCCCAGTCCTCTTTATTCACCACGTCGATGGCGCGCATTGTGTTTAACGCTTCGAAAACGTTTCTAATTGAGACCTCCTGCATAGCATCTATTCCTCCATGTGATTCTGATCTTCTTTCATCTACCATATAAATATTATCTATATTTTACACTTTTCAGAAAAGACACGCAATTATTTTCGGCTAGGAATTGCCGCATTGTCAAAGAGTGGAAGCAATGCTACACTAAACGCAGATATTCTCGGTACTAGGAGTGAGTGCAATCGTGAAACTTCAATCAGCCTACATTTATTTCGTAGATGGCTCCACCGCCACACAAGCAAATATTGAAGACGTGAAGGCAAAGTTTACCCGATATATCGACATGACTACCAAAACTGGCCAGCAGCTCGGCTGGTCTTATGCAGAGGCCGCTTTTCCCTACACGCTGGAGGAACGCGAGGAAGGTAAAGGCTCTTGGTTCCTACTCAAAGGAAAAGACCCGGATATGTATAAGGCCATTGTCGTAGGTGTCGGCTCCACCGAAGCAAATGGACAAGAAAAGCACTACATTCAGATTTCTTTACCCGGATCTGCCACACATGGTGATAAAAACAAAGCGAATGAATACTGTCGCTACTTGGCCCGCGATTACAAGGCGGAGCTCCACCTGTTTAACAAACGAATTCAGTATTTTCAGCCTCGCAAGCCATAACGATAGACACGCTCCAAAGGAAACAGCCGAGATTCTCGGCTGTTTTTCTTTGTTTTGAGTTATTTCCTCAGCCCGCTCATACCCATAAGGTAGTAACAGAACGAATCCAGCGAAAGAGGTGTGACTCATATGGAGACACAAGCGTTTATTGATCTGGTCGCAGGGTCGGCCAGACAAACGTATTTGACGCACCACATCTTCCCCTCCGTCACCATCGCTCAAGCGATACTGGAGTCTGGATGGGGAAAAAAAATACCTGTCGACTCTGCGACAGGACGATCCTCCTATAATCTGTTTGGCATCAAAGGGACTGGGACAGCCGGATCCGTCAGCGTCGATAGCAAAGAAGTGGAAAATGGTCAGACTGTCACACGTACGTCCAAATTTAAAGCGTATTACAATTTCCAGCAGTCCATGGATGACCATGCCGACTTTTTGCTTAAGCCTCTCTATAAGAAAGTAATCACAGCCTCCACTCCCCAAGAGGCAGTTCAAGCGCTGGAAAAGGCAGGCTATGCTACCGACCCGCAATACGCGGAAAAACTGACGACGCTCATCACAACCTATAATCTGAGTCAATACGATCAATTCTCTACTGAAGAGCCCGTAATCTACCCTGCTTGGAAGCTCGATCTGGGAACACGCGCACTAAAAGAAGGGTTGCTCACGTCCCCAGAGTGGCTCAGCAAATTGGATGAACCCATGCCAGTCTGGGCCGTCCTTGCAATAGCCCTTCGCTTGCTCGACAAGCAACGGCAAATGCCCTGAGAAACTAGAAAACTTGGCTACGCCAAGCTTTTAGCGAAGCCTTAGTACCCAAAGGGCACAAGTCTCGCCTTCTCACTATCGTTCAGGATAGGAAACGTATAAATTCCTATCTGTACAACAAAAGACCCTCTATTCAGAGGGTCTCTCTTATACATGAGCACGTTGATCAAATCATTTGAGATCTCGATAGCGAGAAGAACCTTCCATCCACCATCCGAATGCCCAAATCAACACAATATTCCAATCCTTGGGTAACTCCGTAAAGAATCCACTCGGACGAACGGTGGTTGATATCAAAATCAGTGTAAAGGTCAGTGCCATCATCACGGATCTCTTTGCGATCAGTCAGATCGAAAAGGCGTAGGACAAACGGCAGTTCAGCAAAAGGGATAGAAAATTTCTTCTCCACTTCCTGCTCGAACTCCTTTGTCATGTTCCACTCTGCCTGGATAGAATGATCATCCTTCCAGGCGATGCGTATACTCGGGCCTTCTACGTCTGTGGATGATCGCGGGGGATTTGTCTCC
>JARDZO010000302.1 GCA_029240815.1 Brevibacillus sp. | reverse complement strand
GCTGAAACCGGAGGGAAGGTCTTGGAAGGAACGTATCAGCTGACGGCATTGTTTGAGCATCGATTTTGGCTGCAAATTCTCGGGGATCACGCCCGCATGATTTACAATATGTTCCCCCGGCAAGCGGAAGCGGACAGCCATCAGGCGTTCTTTTTCATTTCCGCTTACGACCGTTTATTGATGCAAGCGCTCCAACATGCAGCAGTTTCCCGCTTTGACGCGTTTTGATCAAGAGGCGGAATGGGAAATACTATTGTTTTCCAAGTTCCTCGAAGAATTGGAAGAGCTGCGCTTGAGCGAGCAACTGATAGGGACTTTGACTCCGCTGATCCCGGACCACATGGGTAGGGAGGAGTGCTGTTACCTGATGAAGCTATCGGAAGTGACGGATGTTAAAAACCTTCGTGCAGTCCGGCACGTCCCCGGCCACAAATGTAAAAAACATCTTATATGGAGAATTTAGGAAACGAAAGGAATAATTTTGATCCAATATACAAAAATATGATTGATTCCGCATTCCAACTTAAGGGAGAACAATCATGAGAATAAAAACGTACTGGATCGCATTCCTTATCGTTTCCTTTGTTATATTGGTCAATCTGGGCATCACCTACGCAAAGCAAAAACAGGCCGAAGCCACGAGCGCTCGTCTGCGTCTATCTGCTGATCCACAGCAAAACTCTGGTGAAAACGAACCCGCTTATGACCTATGGGGACGGACGATCAGCCAAAAAGAAGCGGCAGAGTTGCTGAAAACCCAACAAGGACGGGCGATGCTGTCTGGGCAGAACGGAGCCGTGAAAATAGATCAGGCGCTCATTGATTTGGGAAAAAAAGCGTTCTATGAAGAAACGTTCGGCAACGAAGTGTTCATCACCGACATCATGGGAGCTTTTAACGGCCCCCTTACACTTGCCAACGTGAGAAAGGCGATAGAGGAACTGAACGGCGAAGGGACAACCAACCTGCAGGTGGAACTTGCAAAGACCGTAACCATCGGAGGCCAAACCTTTAAAAAAGGGATGAAAGTGGATACGGGATTGGATGTTCCCAAAGGGTGGAATCAAGTTCTTGGCATGCCGCTCAAGCAATCGGAAGGAACCTGGAAAGCCGGGATTTCGTGTGCCGCCTGTCACGCGACGGTGGATCGGGATACCAGACAGATCATCGAGGGGGCGCCAAATGCAGACTTGAACGCAGGCTTGTTCATAGCCATGGGAACCAATTCGGCAGCCTACTTTACGCATACGGATATCGAGTCTCTGCAAAAGTACCTGAACAATCTGGATCGGACAGTTGAGACCAGCGATGGGAAAAAGGCACCTTTGCCTGATCCGAAAGCGTTGGAAGAAGCGGTAGACGCGAATGCGTTGAAATGGCCCAAAGGGAATTTCGATTCCACGATTGACATGAAAAGCAATCCGGCGCAAATTCCCGATTCGTTTACGATGGGTGATTTTCCGTACGGCTGGAGTGGACATGCCATGGCTGGGCCGTTTAAAGGATTGAGTACCTTCAACAACAACGTACATGCGCAAAATTCGGATTCTCTTTCGCAGTCGGAAGTCAGCCGTGAGCTGTTCGGCATCGACAAGGAAGTGTACATCGGAACGATTCTGCAAAATGCAGCCAATCCCAAATACCGCTATTCGCCGTCGGAAGGGATAAAACCGTCAGAGTTCTTCGCAAAAGTGGACCCGACACCGGGAACGCCAGGAGTAAACCAGGCGATCTTGCCGCCTTCGTTTCCGAAAGCGACGCTAATTGCTCCTGACGGGCTGATCGTCAGTTCGCCCAATACCAAGGTAAACGAACAAAACAACGCGATGTCCGCCTGGCAAAACAAGCTCGTGCCGCCTAAACCGCCTATAACGGCTGATGCGGCTACACTGGAAATAGGCCGTGACGTATTCCAACGAGCGTCGTGCATCAAGTGTCATGCAGGCGATTTTTACACCAACAATCGGATCGTTCCGGCGCCGGAAATCGGTACCGATCCATCCCGGGCGCAAGCGCTGAAGGCAACGGAAAAAATCTGGGGAGAAGCAACGATCTACTCGCCGGATACTCCGGTTCCCGTGCCGCCAAACGCCAAAGTCTTGAAGGTTCCCACGGACATGCTTGATCCTGAGCAAATCAACTTGGCCTTTGCCAAAGGGAACTCTCCGGGGGGATACAAGACACCCAGTCTGATCGGATTGTACTGGACTGCGCCTTATTTGCATGACGGAGGGGTAATGGTAGGACCAGACGCGAAGAAACAGCTCGGTTATCCGGGAACCCTGGCCAAGGGGATCCAGCCCGATCCGGCAAACAGCTTGCGTGCGCTCATGGATAAGAAGCTGAGAGAAAAGGTAATTGTCGCCAACCGATCTGCCAACTTGCAGCAGGTTCACGTGCAAGGCATCGGTCATGAATTCTGGGTGGACGAGACCACTGGGTTTACACGAGAGGAGCAAGAGGCGTTAATCAAATACTTGCTTCTGCTAAAATGAAATGTTGAAAAGATGAATCAAGAAGGCCAAGCCGGGACATGCTCCGGTTTGGCTGTTTCCATTTCTATTTCATGAGAGCGTTCCTTCCTGGAATAGACGATCGGTTATTTGGCAGAAACGATCGTCCAATCCATTTGGAAGGAGTTCATTAACGTCAAGCGGACGGGCTCTGTCTTTATGATATTTCGCTCTTTCTGGGCGAAAAGTCGGGCACAGGAGAGAGATCCCACGCTTCCGCATTTTCGAGGCCTTGGATGCTGTCTTGATAAAACACAGGATTTTTCCCCGCTTTTTTCTGCACCACATAATCATGCAAGGCAGCAAAGGCAACCCTCGACAGGAAGAAGATGGCGATTAGGTTGACGATCACCATAAAGCCCATGAACAAATCGGCCAAATCCCACACGAGCTGGACCTTTGCTACCGCTCCGAACAGGACCATGCCAAGCACGCTGATTCTGTACAGCATGAGCCATGCTTTGTTCGTCTTCAAAAATTCGATATTAGTCTCCCCATAGTAATAGTTGCCGATCAATGTACTGAACGCAAACAAGAAAACCATGATGGCAAGGAATGCAGAAGCCCACGGGCCGATATGAGTGCTCAGGGCTGCCTGGGAAAGCTCAATCCCGCTCAACCCCGGCTGCTTGTAGGCATCCGAAAGCAAAATGATGAAAGCCGTGCTTGTGCAAATGATCAGCGTATCGGTCAAAACGCCAAATGCTTGAATGAGTCCTTGCTTCACAGGGTGGCTGGTCGTTGCCGTCGCCGCAGCGTTCGGCGCACTCCCCATCCCGGCCTCATTGGAGAAAAGGCCGCGTTTTACCCCATGCAGGACAGCGGCGCCCAGTGTACCGCCGGCTACCTGATCAAACCCAAATGCATTTTTCACAATGAGGGAGAGGACTTCGGGCATCTTGCCCAGGTTCATCAGGATGATGAACAACGCCATGCTGATGTACAAAACGGCTAAGACGATGACGATGTACTCAGACATTTTCGCGATGCGCTTGACGCCGCCGAAGATGATGACGGCGAAGGCGATCGCCATGATGATGCCGAGCGTCAAACGGTCTGTGCCAAACGAGTTTTCGAAAGCTACGGTAATGGTATTGGACTGAACCGCATTAAAGACGAGGCCAAAGGACAGGGTGATCAAAATAGCAAACAGAGCGCCCATCCAGCGTTTCTTCAATCCTTTTTCCATGTAGTATGCAGGGCCGCCGCGGAAGCCATCTTTGTCCTTGATCTTATAGATTTGGGCAAGCGTGCTCTCCACAAAGCTGGACGCTGATCCGATAATCGCAATGATCCACATCCAGAATACGGAGCCAGGTCCCCCCAAAGACACGGCAATCGCAATCCCCGTAATATTCCCGGTGCCGACGCGTGCTGCCATGCTGATACAGAAGGCTTGAAAAGGGGATATCCCATCTTTTGAACCCGTTTTTCCTTCTTTAATCGCCTCTACCATATCTTTGAACATGCGAATTTGCAAGAATTTGCCCTTGTAGGTGAATATCAAGCCGACAATGATTAGCATGATGATGAGGACATTGGACCACAAAAAGTCGTTCAGAGAACCGATCAAATCTTGAAGGATTTGCTGCATGATGTCACCTCATATTGATGATTTTGTCTAAAAAATGCTGAGATCCCATTCCTGCGCGATATGTTTCAGCAAAGAAACGCCGGCAACACTATTCCCGCACTCATCTATGGCAGGCCCGAACAGGCCAATCCCACATCCGTCTGGAAAGGGGGAAGCGGCATATTGCTTGGGAGGGACCATGGTCAGAATCCCGCCCGATACTCCGCTCTTGGCAGGAAGCCCCACATAAGCCGCGAATTTGCCGGAAGCATCGTACATCCCGCAAGTGAGCATCAAGGCCTTGGCCAGCCTGACTACCTGTTTCGGGAGGATCTGTTCCTGCCGGATCGGATGGAAACCGTCAAGGACCAAGATCAATCCAATCAAGGCGATTTGCTGGGAATCTACTTCGATCGAGCATAGCTTTAAATAGACTTCCAGCGCTTCCTCTACCTCGCATTCCAGAAAGCCAGTATCTTTTAAATAGTGGGAGAGGGCTCTGTTCCGATTGGAGGTTGTCCATTCGGAGCGAAATACTTCCTCGTTCACGATGGGAAGTGTGCCTGTAAGCTTTTGGAAAATTCTGTTTGCATAAGCCAGCTTTTGTTCTGGAGATTTTCCCGGGAGAAGCGAAGCGACTGTAATAGCTCCCGCATTAATCATGGGGTTAAAGGGTTTACCCGGCTTGTGCATTTCCAAACGAATGATCGAATTGAACGCGTCACCTGTCGGTTCCAGATCCACTCGCTCCAGCACATAGGGAATGCCATGATGGCAGCACGCGGCAATCAAGCTGATTACCTTTGAAATGCTTTGCATCGTGAATGGTGTTTCCCAATCGCCGGATGCCGTCATTTTTCCGGTCGGCTCGATGATACAGATACCCAACTGTGCGGGATCAACCCGCTGCAATGCAGGTATATAGCTCGCGCATCGTCCCCTCGCAGCCTCAGAACGACATTCAGCCACCCATTGCTCTAATCTCTCCAGTCTTTGCACATGCTGTTTTGTGCCGTCTTCCCGTACCGCTTGAACCATGTTCGTTCCCTCCCCAAACCCGCCCCTTTGCATGCTGACAAGAGAAGCGAAAGCGCTTCCACTCTTTCTTTAGCGCACATACGTACACAGTATCACCCAACCTACAGAATCAAACGAGAAGTCACAGATTATCCTCGGTAGTTATATAAATATTTTTTCTACGCTTGTTCTTCCTATGTTTTTTAGATAAGAATAATAGGGATGAGAGGAGACGATTTTTAGAAAGAAATGGAGAAGTGAAAGGATTGAAAATCAGTTCCCTTGCAAAAAAAGATATTTATATCCTTGCTCTCATGATGGTGATGGTACCCGTGGCCGGGGAATTGAAATTTTATCCCGTCAACGAAACATTCCGGATCAGCTTTGGGGCACCTACCTTTTTCTTTTTTCTGCTGTTATTTCAAAATACTCCGGCCATTGTACCGGGTTTTTTGACTGGAACCGTCGTGGTAGGATTCCGTATCTTGCTTGATTTGGTGTCAATAGCATCGTTTGATTTCTCTGCTTCCATCGAGGCCCACTACTCCAGCTTTTTCTTTTACTTCACGTACTCGGTTTTGTTTTATTTGGTGAAAATGGAACGCTTCTACAACCGGACTTTGCTCATTGCATGCATCGGAATGGTCATCGAAGTGCTGGCAGACTTGACGGAACTATTCGTGCAGCAATGGGCATTCCATACGATGATCACTTGGGCGGCTCTCCAGGAAATGCTGGTAATCGCGCTTTCCCACAGCTTTATCGTCCTAAGCTTTTTGAACATGATGAAGCTCTACGAATCGCAATCGAGGGAAAAGCAGACGAGAATGCAAAATGAGCATATGCTGCTGCTCATCTCTAATTTGTACGAGGAATCGATTCACCTCAAAAAAACATTGCAAAACGCAGAAAACATCACGGTCAAATCCTTTGATTTATACCAAGGCTTGCAAGAGCTTCGCCACAACTCCCCTAACATTTCCGATGAGTTTGTCAGGCAGGCACTCATCATTTCAGGGGAAGTCCATGAGATCAAAAAAGATAACCAACGGATTTTTGCGGGTCTGCTCAAGCTCATTTCCGAAGAGAGCATGACGGATTACATGGATGTACACCAGCTCGTGGATATCATCGTCCGATCAAACAAGAAATACGCCGGGCTGCTAGGGAAAGACATTCACTTTGACAGCACGGTGAGAGGCTATCATCAAGCTTATCATGTGTTCACGGTGCTTTCGCTCATCAACAACATGGTAGCCAATGCGGTGGAGGC
>JARDZO010000301.1 GCA_029240815.1 Brevibacillus sp. | reverse complement strand
TACATATCTTCCGGTTCGTGCCGTTGGTGAAGCTGTTGGCCTGAAGGTCGGCTGGAACGCTGAAACGCAGACGGTAGTGCTTGGTGAGGGGCAGCCTGCTGAAAAGGTTCCAGAAGGATCTTATAAGGTGGGGGATTTTACCTTTACTGATGTAACCGTAAAAAGTGGGATTATTGGTCCAGAAATTGCTGCAGAAGTAAAATCCTCTAAGGATGTAAAAGGTGCGACATTCACAATTACTTTCTACGGTGCAGACGATAAGAGGATCGGAACGGCTATGGGAAGCGTTCAGAACCTCAAATCTGGAGAGTCCAAGACACTACAGTTTATGACTTCAGATGATGGGGTAGAGAAGTATAAGTCGATGAAGTTTCAGGTCGACCTACAATATTAATCTAACCGTACCAGCATTTCAACGCATAATCGTACGGGGACGAATTGGGGACGTTCGTTATTCCTGTCCCCAAGAATTGATTCGCAAGTACAAAGAAAAAAATCCTCAAAACCCTTATCTATCAAGTGTTTTGAGGATTTGCAAGTATATGCATAGTGCGTTGAATGTGACTTAAAATCCTGCGGGGGCAACCCCGTACGAGTTCGAGTCTCGTCCTCGGCAGTATAAGAAGAACAGCGAAAGCCCTTGATACGCAAGGGTTTTTGTTATTTTTACAAACAGTTTTACTTCGGCAAATTTACGACGATTGAGTGCTGTTCTTCTCATTGGGGACGGATTGGGGACGAGATTTCGGATCGAACATATCGAGGTGGGAGGTCGTCTTTCGACTCAGCTTCTTAGTAACGTGCGCATAGGTATCCGAAGTAACTTGAGCTGTTGAGTGACGGAGTCGATGCTGAATCTCCTTGATGGACACTCCTTGACCCAATAAGAATGTTGCATTCGTATGACGCAGACCATGAAGCGTTACATATCTGAATTCGTTTTTCTCGCACCATTCCTTCCACATTTGCGTCGGCGAAGTGTGGTAGTATGGTTTCCCGTACCCCGAATGGAAGACAAAATTTCGATCCCCGCCTTTCCACACCCCCTCGGCCTTGATCTTGAGATTTTGTTTCCGTTGGTTCTTTATGTGTATGTGAAGCTCATCCATGTACCATTTGGGCATATCAACATAATCATTCGATGCTTCATTTTTTGTGTCTGATATGTCTGCTTTCCCATTCTCGGTACCCGATATACTTTCATCGATCCGTAACCTGTAATTTTCAAAATCGCAATCGTCCTCATCCAAAGCGATTAATTCTCCGCGCCGGAATCCGCCTATAATTGCCCCAAGAAAATATAGCCTCCACTTCGATGTTGTCTTAAGGAGCGCCTCGATCACTTGGGCGGCTTCATCTTCATCGAAATAGTTCTTGCGGTCCTTACGGGCCTTCTTATCCTCCTTGCTGATCTGGGGGCGTTTAACTCCGTCTAACGGATTATTTTTAAGTACATTCCATTCAACAGCGCGTTTAAAAATATTCATCGTAACATCGTAAGTGTACTGAATTGTACGGGTTTTTAAAGTCTCTTTCCCGCCGCGCTTATCAACCCTGTGCCCCGGTTTGTGCATGTTCGCAAATAATTCGACAAGAGCCATGGTAGTGATTTCTTCTAAAACTTTGTGTCCGATTTTTGGAAGCACATGATTGTCGATTTTTGAACAGTGCGTTTTCAAGGTTGTGCTGTTTTTATACTCAATTTTAGCATGTTTTGGTTTCCATTCATTTTCATAAAATTCCTTGAATGTCATTTTGGTCGGCTTTATGTATTCGCCTGACTCGACTTCTCGCTTGTATTCGTGTAGTTGGTCCTCAAGGTATTCTCGCAATTTTTTCGTCGTCCGGAGCAAAGCCGGATCGTCTACCGTAATCGTCTTTGATGGTCGGTTTCGGCTGCCGTCGCTGTGGTAGCCGAGATCAACCCGTAGCCTCCAAGAATTTTCGCCTCGTTTTTCAATACTACCTTTTGCCAAGTTGTCACCCTCCTACTGGGAACATATGTTCTATTTTTATGTATGATAAACAGCCTTGCAGCTGGAAAGCGCAAAGTTATTCGAAGTGTCGCATCTCTACAACTCCTAGAGGATCGAAGCGGATTAAGAATCTTTCCCCGTAAAGTTTATACACTCCATATTTGCTCTTATAGTAATCTATGGCCTCTTGAAAAAACTTTTCTGGAACGTCAAAGTAATCTGCAAGATCGGTGCGCCCAGAAATACGATCGCAGTAAGCGTTTATTAGTCCAGATAGGGGGATGAGGCGTTGGTATGCCCATGCTCTGGCAACCAGCTCTTGTTTTCGTTTGCGTATATCTCGCTGGTCAAGTATATTGCCGCTACTAGTGTAATGGTGACCGAGCTCCTCCGCAATTAACTCTGTAAGCTTCTTCCGCGTTCGTCGGAAGCGCGTATTAATCGTAATAGTACTGTCTATATAAAGGGCGCGGTAACGCCCTTTTAAGCGTCTATCAACAATTTCTACGCCTTCTTGCTCAGCTTCTGCTAGTAAATTATCGAGCGGTAACGTCAATAATAGCTCATTCCTTTCGCTTGGATTTTAAATATTTTGCGTATTCTCTAATCTCTTCCAACTCTTCGGGGGTCAGATCGTCCCCGTCAAAATGGGCCGCTATGGTTTGAGGCGGAGATTCGCTCATAGCATCCTCATCCCGTGCTTTCTCGAATGCGATTTGTTTATCTACATCACCATCGAATTCCGGATGGACGTATCCGTCCCACATATTATACCTGTTCAAAAATGCCTGATACGATATGTCAAAAGCGTCCATTAATTTATCAATTACATCAAAGGGGACCATTACCAGTCCAGCCTCATAATTAGATATCTGTTTTTGGCTTACACCAACTATCTGCGCTAATTGCTGTTGAGAATATCCATGTTTTAACCGTTCTTCTTTTATGGCGTCACTAATATCTATATGACTTTTTGATGCATAGTCCCTAGCGAGAATGTAGTCAGAATCGATATTCAAGATATTAGCTAATTCACGAATAACATCTCCTGGAGGAACTGTTCTACCGGCTTCATAATTAGCCACGCTAGCCCTGTTTTTCACCCCGAGTTTATTGGCGAGCTCGTCTTGAGTCAGCCCTTTTTCTTCCCGCGCTGCGCGTATTCTCCGGCCCATTTCCTTCTTTTCTTCGACGTTCATAAATAACCTCCGAAAAAAGTAATCTAAAATAACCCTTGACGTTTATTTAGATTACGAATATACTGAGTACGTAATCTAAACAAAACAAAAGGAAAGGAGGACCAGTCAATGTTGCCCCAATCAAATCAGCAAACCCGGGTCAATCCACGGCGGGAGAGGTTCCAGCTTTATAGAAAGAAATTTAACGTTTCTCAAAGGGATGTCTCTCTTGCCCTTGGTGTAAGCGAAGGCCAGGTCCGCCAGATTGAAGCGGCTCGTAGTAACCCAAGTGCTGAACTGCTTTTCAAACTAGCAAAGTTCTTTGACGCACCGCCAGAAGAGCTTTTTCCGGACTTGGTATTGATGGCAGAGAGTGTTGTCCAGCCCGTCCACCAACAATAACCATTATATACCGTTATCTAAATTAACGCAATAGAAATTGACAGCGTTTATTTAGCGATCCTTAAAAAACTATAGGAGGGGAATTCATTGGCCCACTTGCAAATCGTCAATCAAAGCGGTCAACTTCTCGTAGATAGCCGAAACGTTGCTGAAATGACCGATGTTCGCCATTCCGATCTTCTTGAAAAGATTAAGGGGTATATCCAGTATTTGTTAAACGGAGAATTCCGTTCATCTGATTTCTTCATTGAAAGCACCTATCAAGACAACCTAAATCGGGTTAAACCATGCTACCTGCTCACCCGAAAAGGCTGCGACATGGTAGCAAATAAGATGACCGGAGAAAAAGGCGTTTTGTTCACCGCAGCATATGTTACTCGTTTTGAGGAAATGGAAAGGGAGCAATCCAAGTCGCCGCAAACACAGCTCGAAATCTTGCAGGCTTCGATCGCTCACCTGGTCAATATCGAACGTGAACAGGCCGAACAAGCAAAACGGCTTTCGGCGGTCGAAAAGAAATTCGACGACGCGGTAGAGATCATGAGCCTAAATACGATCGACGGCCGGAAAAAGGTTACAGCACTTTTGAACAAGATCGCTCAGCAGCTTGGCGGCGGGAGTTCGTACCAAGATGTTCGCTCAGATAGCTACCAACGTTTAGAGAGCAGAGCCGACTGCAATCTTTCGATCCGGCAGACCAACAAGCGCAAGAAGATGGCGCTGGAAGGTGTTGCGAAATCCAAGATCGACAAGGTAAGTAAGATCGACGTTATTTTCGATGACAGCAGACTCACAGAGATTTATTTTGCAATCGTGAAAGAAATGGCGATTCAAAACAAAGTTGATATGGACGGTGTAGCGTCATGAACGTTTCAATCGAAGCCGCCATTCGAGCCATCATTGTCGAGGAAGTCGCCGCAGCAGAACGTCGGATTCGTGAAAGTTTGAACGTCCAGTCCGATGTAACGCTGACATTTCAAGAAGCTTGTGACTACCTGGGAATGAGTGATTACACACTCCGGAATCTTTGTCGTACTAAGAAAGTTCCTTATCGGACGGTTGGATCTGACGGAAGCAGAAACCCGCGTTACCTATTCAGTTCCAGCAGCTTGGACAAATGGATTAAGGATCGAGAAGCAGAAAACTATGCGGGTGCTGCCAAATGAGCACCGTCGACAAGCGGCTGCTGGAGATCGTAGGCGTCATGTTTGAACGGGAGCTAACCCCAACGGAGGCTCACGAGCTGCGCGAGTCGCACAAGTTTATTGTGTACCGGGAGTGGCGATACGCGGCAGTTTTGAACAAACTCCACTTGGCCAGGCAAACGAGGGACTGGGCATGGTTCGAGCAGCTGATGCCTGAGTACGACAAGGTTATGAAGCTGTATTGAGAGGGGGAGGGAACAAAGACCATGAAAATCTGCTACCGGGAAATTAACTTTCGACCAGAAAGCTTACGGTTAATCGAACGCGTCAACGGGATAATCGCCGAATACCAGGCGAAAGGGTACAGCCTCACGCTCCGGCAGGTATATTATCAGCTTGTGGCTCGGGACGTGATTCCAAACAATGAGCGGTCTTATAAGAACCTCGGAAATCTAATTTCAGACGGCCGGATGTCCGGGCTTATTGACTGGGACGCCATAGAAGACCGGACGCGAAATCTTCGGAAAAACAGCCATTGGTCTTCACCGGGAAGCATTATCCACTCGGCTGCCTACAGCTATGCGATCGACAAATGGGAGGACCAGGACAACTACGTCGAGGTATGGGTCGAGAAGGATGCTCTCGTTGGCATAGTCGGTCAGATATGCGAGAAACTCGATGTACCGTACTTTAGCTGCCGTGGCTACGTCAGCCAATCCGAAATGTGGAGTGCGGCGCAACGGCTCGAAGATGTAGCCGGGCAGAAGGAAATTCACATTATCCACCTTGGCGACCATGATCCAAGTGGCAAAGACATGAGCCGGGATATCGTAGACCGACTTGAATTGTTCGGGGTAAGCGTGGAGTTTGAACGAATCGCCTTAAATTTCAATCAGATCGAGCAGTACAGCCCGCCGCCGAATCCGACGAAACTTACCGACAGCCGTGCAACCAAATATATCGAAGAATTTGGCCATGAGTGCTGGGAACTGGACGCTTTGAAACCTGAAGTCATCGAAGATCTGATTCGGGAGAAAGTGCTCCAATATTGCGACTTGGAAGCCTTTGAAGCGGCGAAAGAGCGAGAGGAATCAGCAAAAGTGACTCTGCGAGCTGCCGCAACGAATTGGTCAGAGATTGAAGAAAAGTATGGTTAAGGAGGTGATACAGCAGATGCGCGAGGCTCAGCAAACGGTTAAATGGATTGCCGATGCTTGTGACGGCGATCGCCAGGACGAAGCCCGGGTGATTTCGATCGGGGATGCAGTCGAGGACTACGAAGTATTTTATGGGGAAAACGAAAAAGCCGCCGGCCAGGGCAGCTAATTCAGAAAAGAATAAAATTGTTAGCTTCATTGTAACGCACAACGCTTCAATGGAGCAAGGAGGAACGTATGTTTCCGAAAAATGGTGAGACGTATGAGCAAATCGACGAGTGTGCGCTCAACAGCTGTCAGCAGCCGATTTACCCCGGTGAGAAGGTTTGGAAGTTCGGCTGTGACGTGTATTGCACGTTGCAGCATCTGGCCGAGGGGATCGGCGCCAAGAAAGTAAGCGCGGAAGACAACTAATCAAGGAGGAATCCTATCAATATGAAAGCAACAGGCATTGTGAGACGAATTGACGAGCTTGGTCGGATTGTTCTTCCGAAAGAATTGCGGAGGACGCTTGGAATTAAAGAAGGCGATCCGGTGGAAGTTTTCGTTCAAGGGGAGCAGATCGTCCTG
>JARDZO010000300.1 GCA_029240815.1 Brevibacillus sp. | reverse complement strand
GGGGCGCTTCGGCGTATACGCGGAATGGGCCCATGCGCTGCTCGAGGGCGATTCCGTCACGCTGGAGATCGCGCAGGAATGGGAATCCATCGCCTCATGGGTGCGCTCGGAGTATTACGACAACACCGGCATCGGCGAATATGTGTTGCCCGGCATGCTGCAGCATTGCGATTTGCCTGATTTGCGCGGATGACGGAATAAGGATCATATTCAATCAAGGGGGAATTACGATGCTTGCCAAAAAAATGAACGGAATTGCTTTATTCCTTGCGCTCGCCGTGGTAATGGCCGCCTGCGGCCGTGAAATCGCCCCACAACCAAGCGCCGGAACCGATTACGCCGCGCGGGAAGCGGCAAAAAAAGCGGCAGAAGGTCCCGCAGAGATCGTCTTTTACACGTCCAACGGTGACTCCGAAGAAAACTTCAACCGCCTGTACGGCGACGCGCTGCGCAAGAAGTTTCCGAAATACTCGATCAAATACATTATGAGCGGCGCCAAGGGCCAGTCATTGGACGCGCTGCTCGCTACCCAAACCCGGTTCGACGTCTTCATGCAAGGTCCAGGTTTCTTCGAATCGCAAGCTTATCCGGCCAGCATCCAGTACGATATGTCGGCTCTGATCGAGACGCATCAGCTCGATTTGAGCAGACTGGACCAAGCGTCCGTGGAGTACGTCAAGCAAAGCTCGGAGGGCAAAGCTTATTTTTTGCCCATACAGTTGGAAGGTATGGTGCTTTATTACAATAAGTCATTGTTTGACAAATTCGGCGTCCCCTACCCTTCCGACGGGATGACGTGGGAGCAGATGTGGGACAAGGCGAAGCGGCTGACGCGTACGGAGGGCGGGGTGCAATATTTCGGCTTCGGTACCAACTCCAGCACGATACAGGGCATGAACCCGCTCTCCATCCCACTCGCCGATCCGAAGACGGACACGCCGACGATCAACAAGGATGAGCGGTGGAAACGGTTCTATGACTATTTCTACGAGCAGCCGAACAATATACCGGGCTATCAGGATGCGATTCAGGCGATCAAAGGCTTCCCTACACTCGATATGTTCGTCAAAGACCAGGCCGTAGCGATGTTCGCCTACCAATCCGGGCTGATCAACGTTTGGGAGGAGCAGCTGAAAGCGTTGAATTGGGATATAGTCGCGCTTCCGCCATTGCCTGGACAGCCGGGCGTCGGCAGTATGGCGACGCCGAAGCTGTTCGGGATTACGTCCATGGCCAAGGATAAGGACGCAGCGATGATTGCCATCCAGTATTTGCTGTCCGACGAACACCAGAAGGAGTTGGCACGCAAAGGCATCACGCCGATCGTCACGTCCGGTGCGGTCAAAAAGGAGCTGGGCAAAGATTCCGTATACAAGGACCGCAACTGGAGTGCGCTCGTCCAATACAAGTTTGCCCGGCTTGCCCTTAGACCGGCTTACTACTCGCAGCTCAATGCGATTTACCAGAAGCATTTCATAGCGGCCTCCCTCGGACAGACCGATCTGAACAGCGCGTTGCGTGCCGCCGAGGAAGAAGCGGTCAAAGCGATCGCCGCGTTCAAGAATAAATAACGATAGGATACCTGAGCAAGACCGAGACCAATCGGCGGAGCAGGCAGCCGTTACGTACATCGATATTCGCGGGTGCGAACGATTTGTGACATGAGATATCGATAATCATAAGCGCAATAAGATCTACTGGTCGAAACACTTTCGGATAGAACTAAAGCATGTCTTCAAACCTAATTTAGCCATAGCAGTTTAGAGGCCAACGACAAAAAAGCCGCAAATGTGCAGGTTGACGGCGACCGCTTGCTGCCCCTCAATTATGTTGTATTTCTTAGAGCCAGAGTTTATAGCCAATGCGGATATGAATATATGTTCTTGTCGTGAGCCGAGGACAAGAACATATATTCTAGGCAGTAAATAACGGAGTAGCATGTCTTGAGTGGTCTAGACTGCCACTCTAATAATGTTTAAAACCCTCGCCATAGATCTATCATCGAAAAGACGAATTCTTGAGGCTTGTAATTCTTATGCCTGTTCTGTAATAGTCCCTTCTAAGTTTCATGAATTTCCTCCAATACCTGAGAATATTTGTACATAACTTATTCATGATAACTCAATTTTCGCATCTGAAAAATCAGCGTAACTGTATGCGTAGCTTGGCCTAGAGACAAATCTATTCGTCAACTTGACTTAATAGAAAAACACCCCTTCATTTGGTAAAGTGAGAGTGTCGAGCAATCACTACCACACAGAAGAGGTGTCCTCTACATGATAGAACAAAAGCAGTCTCTCGATCAACTCCCAAAAGAAATTAAACCAGCCTTTGTGGAACTAAACGTGCTGAAACACTTGAACGGCGCGGGACTCAAGAAAAAGTTCGGGTTCACCTGCGCCTACCTATTTCGCCTTGTTTTCGTGCTGTTATTTCACCAGAAGAACTGGTTCCGACTGCTGGAGAGCCGTAAAGGCGAGGCCATTCCCGGTAAGGATGCCGTCTACCGTTTTTTGAATCATGGCGGATACGCATGGCGGCGGTTTTTGCTGTCACTGAGCGGTGAGACGATACAGCGAATCGAGAAACTGACCTCAGCGAGCAGAGAGACGGCTTTTATTTTTTTCGATGACTCCATGTTCGAACGTAACCGGAGCAAGGCTGTCGAGATGCTGGCGCGCTTCAAGGATCATGCTACGGGTGCGTTCTATAAGGGATTTCGCATGCTGACGATGGGCTGGTCGGACGGCCATTCGTTTATCCCCATGGACTTTGCTCTAATCAGTTCCGTGAAATCAGGCATTAACGGGATGATGGAAGGCATTGACAAGCGCACCCATGGCTACAAACGCCGCCAGGAAGCGCTTTGCTCTGCCCTACATAAGAGAGTATGGTCAATCGGGTAGGAGGCTACCCATTACTTGAGTAGCCGACCTCCCACACCACCGTACGTACCGTTCGGTATACGGCGGTTCCTTAGTTCACGCAGTTACTTGTCGATAATATTCTGAAAAGAAGAGGAATCCTAGTCCTTTGATAGTGTTGTTACCGAGGGATGTGGCGAGGATTGGGCTATTGGAAGTTCTCCAATAGCTCCTTCTTGTGTTAGCGTATTCCCATGCTTTCGATTTGTGGATTCCGAATGATTGCAGCATCTTAAACCTTGTCTTCACTCGTTTCCATTGTTTCCAGTAGATCATGCGAATTCGCCTTCTCATCCATTCGTCCGTATTTTGCAGCAACTTCTTCATGTCAGCTATCTTGAAGTAGTTGATCCACCCCATGATATAGCGTCTGAGCTTTATGGCTCTGTCTTCGTTGCCCATTCCATTGCTTCTTGAGGTAAGTTCTTTTATCTTACCTTTCATTTTCGCAATCGATTTTGGGTGGATTCTGGTCCTAGCTTTACCTTTGAATTGGTAAAATGCGAACCCGAGAAATTTAACTCTCCTCACATCGTCCACTACGGTCTTCTCACGATTTACTTTGAGAAGTAGTTTCTTCTCGATAAAGGGGAGTATATTCGTCAGCGTACGCTCGGCGCTCCTTCTGCTCTTGCAGAAGATGAGCAGGTCATCCGCATAGCGGACAAACCTATGACCTCTATTTTCCAGTTCCTTGTCCAGTTCGTTCAGCATGATATTACTAAGTATTGGACTCAGGTTTCCACCCTGTGGCACGCCGACTTCGGTTTCCTCGAAGCGATGCTTCACGATGACGCCTGCTTTTAGGTACTTGTGTATGAGCGAAATAACTCGTCCATCTTTAATGGTTCTCGATAATACCTCGACGAGCTTACTTTGGTTCACGGTGTCGAAGTATTTCTCCAGATCCATATCCACCACAAATTTGTACCCTTCCTCTATGTTGCTCTGGCTTCTCTCGATGGCATCATGTGCACTCCGCTTTGGGCGGAACCCATAACTGTTCTCCGAGAACTGCTTCTCATAGATTGGCGTGAGTACTTGGGCGATTGCCTGTTGGATGACTCGGTCAACAACGGTTGGGATTCCCAGGTTTCTTTTCTTTCCGTTCTCCTTCGGTATCTCTACCCTTCGAACGGGATTCGGACGGTAGTTTCCATCCAAAATGGACTGCCTGATGGTTTCTCCGTTTTCTTTGAGATAGTGTAGAAGTTCATCTACTTTCATCCCGTCGATCCCGTGAGAGCCTTTGTTCACTTTGACCCTCTTGAACGCTTGGTTCATGTTGTCTCTGCTCACAATTTCCTCAAGCAATCCCTTCTTCGACTCGTTTGCGTTGGTGTTGTTGTTTTCAGCTATCCTTACAGGAATGTGCACTCCCGCATATTCTTCGTGTTCCGCACTATCTTTCTGCGTAGAGCCTTCCGTTGGAAGTTGGCTGCCCTTGACTCCTGTATTGGTAACATTCATTGACTAACACCTCCTAAGGTTCAGCCCTTCCCTCATATTGTCGACTACATGAGGTACTATGGCGTCTGCTGACTTCTCATGACAAATCTTGTTTCAACCGTGGTTTGAATCTTATCTCCTCACGTCCATGAGACCTCCCACGGTAAGACGATTCACTTTCCTTCCATGTACCCACATCATTTACATAAGTATGTCCGTGTAGTTAATTGGACTTCGTCTTGTCTGGCAGACTCATCCCATGTCCTATGCCTGATGATGTTCGTGTTCCTTGGGTCGGAATTTTGCCTCCAGCTTCCTTCAGATTCCGCCTTACGATGGACACCCTTGCTCTTGGCTAGTGGTTGGTAACTACAAACCCCCACAGTGGACTTTCACCACCTAGTTAATCGTCATGCGTGGCACACCAGGAATGGGCCGTCCTGCTAAGGACGGCCCTTCCGTTACATACCATATTCGTGTCCCGTTAGGTTAATGAGTTACCTGAACCGGTTTACTTAACTGCATGTATCGAAAACCATTGAGGAAGGGCTGCCATGGGATTTAATTTCCAGTTACACAAGTCATCTAGTTCTTGTTTTGAGAGAGATTTCCCTTTATCTTTTGACTCATCGATCCAAAATGAGCCATCCTCTGCATACATTTCTTCGATATGCTTAACACATAAACCTGATGAAATAATAGCATTCGCTATATCCTGCACACGCCAATGAAGTCTTGGAACCTCATCTATAAGAAAAGGTCCAATTGAGTCATAGGGCTTTACTACAGTTATTTTCTCTTTTTCTATAGCAAAAGGGCGACTAAATGGGTGAATATCAAACATGATATACGCACCATTGCTTTTAAGAATTCTTCTTATATTGTTGTACATGGAGTTTAAATCATTAATCCATACATGGACTCCATTCGATGTATATACAAAATCATATTCATCACTTTTAATGTTACTTAGTTGCATTGTATCATCGCATATAAATTCAATGTCCCATCCATTTTTTCGAGCCAAGTTCGAGCTGTTTTCTATTTGTCTTTCCGATATGTCGCACGATGTAACCCTTGCCCCCATTAAATGAAAAGCGAAGACTGCATGGTTATCTCCACTCGAAGGAACACATACTTTCTTTCCATCCAAATTCGGCAAGGCCTTATTAATTATTGAATATGTTGTACGATGAAATGCCGATTCAGGGGTTTGTATTATTTTTGCTATCGCCTTATCTGTTCTATACCTTTGATACCATGTTTCGGACCATTCATTCCATATTCCTTTTACATTATCCATCTAGGTACCCACCTTCAATAATTTGTTAATAACATTATAGCAAGGTCGGAACTTTTTTAATGTTTAATAATCAACTAGAAAATAAATTTTACACAAAAAGTCGCACCGGATCCGATGCGACTTTTAGTATCCATTATTTTTTAGAGTAAATGATTTTTCTTATACTACGGTAAGAAAGACAGAATGTATCTGATAATTCATCAATCGAAGAACCGTTTAAATACCCTTCGCGGATTTCTTCATTTCGATCATCCAAATATTTTCTGCTTCCTGAATTTTGCCCCCACTTCTTATGCGTTTCCTCGGGGGAGGGGATATATATTATTCCACCTTTTATATACTTCTGTATTTCCTTTAGTAATTTTTCTGGAAAAATGGTAACTGCATTCGCATATTTCATTTTAGCTCTGCTCCTTAAAAATTTTAGTTTTAAGGGGCAAAGTCTATACTATAAACAAAAGAGAATCATTTCACTATGGCGGCAACTTATTTCCAGCTCCATACAAACAACCACCGTTGTTCATAGTTTAGACTTTGCATGGAGCCACTTCTTATCGTTTAGATTTTGAACGAAGCCAATAATTATCATCGTATCGCCGTAAACCTCCTTTTACGTGATTATAAGTTAAACTTCTCTTAACTCTTTATTACTTAATTATTTCGTTAGTATTGCTCAACTATCCTGCCCGTTATAGCTTAATGAGCATGCCGCGGTGCCCCCGATTACGTTTATCCTCCTCTTCCACTCGCAGGAACCCGTCGGGAATGAGATCATGTTCTTGTCAAAATCGGGAATGGGAT
>JARDZO010000299.1 GCA_029240815.1 Brevibacillus sp. | reverse complement strand
TTAATCTGTTCCTTCAGTTGAACATGTATGGGAATGGATAGAGTTTCGTTGACAGACACTTTCATCGGGTCACCTCTGATCAAGAAAGGATGCAAGATACAGTCATCGTACAATGCTTCAGTGATTTCTAGCAAGAGTGAACTATCAGATAATGAGCCCCCGAAAATACTTTCACCCTTTATCGCGTTATCGAACTCAAACTATCCGAAAGCATAAAAAAGCACCGGATTCATAAAGACATCCGGCCCTGTATCCTTGCCATCAGACGGCCTGCATCCACATCTGAAACAGACCTTCCGATATTCCCAAGTTGTACATATAATAGCATCCGAAAGCGACACTGATGATGCCTGTAATCCGGGTCAATGCAGCATTCAGGCTGATGTTACTCGCGCTCAGCACAAAAGGAATTCCAATGATGGTAGTGCACAACAGCATTCCTACAATGGTACCAGCACCGAAAACCAGGATGTACAGGAGCCCTTCCCACTCCGTTTGTACAGTAGACATCGTCAGAAGCACCATAGCGGCACTTCCCGCTAAGCCGTGAACCATGCCAATAATGGCTGACTTGGTAAAGGAGGTCCTGCCTTGCTCATGACTCGAGTCCTCGCGCTGCCCGATCGTATGTAAGTGACGATGCGAATTTCCATGATGCGCGTGACTATGCAACTGAATTTTCCGTTTCCGGAACGAAAGGATACTGGTCAGACCGAGGTAAACAAGCATGATCCCAACGATAAATTCCAAGGACATGGCCCATTTTTCCGGTATGGCACCCTTCATAAAAATCAGCAGCATCCCTACGACTAACAGCGTTAAGGTGTGACCGCTCCCCCAAAAGATTCCGGCCAACGAAGCCTTTCCGAGCTTCTTCGTGTGACTCGCAATCGTGGATACGGCAATCACGTGATCTGGTTCCATCGCATGTTTGATCCCCACGACAAAACCAATGGACAATACGGTAAGGAAGCTCGCTTCCATAGTACACCCACTTTCCTCTGATCATTTCAAATCCTTTTGCAAAAATATCGCTTCCCGCCCCAACCACTCTCGACGGATAAGATGATATGTCCACTTCCATAACTTCCAGACTCGCGCCTACATACGGTGCCAAATCCGTCTTATTGATGAGGAATAAATCTGATTTTATCATGCCTTGCCCACCTTTACGCGGGATTTTTTCACCTGGTGCCCCGTTTATGTGGGCAGCCTCTTGTAAATAAAAAAGAAACCGCCATTTCAGGCAGTTCCTCTATCTCTCACTTCTCTCGCTGTCTGTACCCCGTCAAAAAGGAAAGCATCACATGGACAGCTGTTTTGACCGTCGATTCTCCCCGGTCCTTGAAAGGATCGAGGCAAACCATATCCATCGCTTTCACTTTGTTACACAAGCCGGCAGCATGTACAGCTTCGAACAGCTCATCACTGCTCATCCCACCTGGTGTCGATGCGGGAACACCAGGGCCATAGCTAGTATCGAGGACATCCATGTCCACAGTCAAATAAATCATATCCACTCGATGACTGAGTGACTCCAGCCCTTCCCTGACCGTCTGGGCCACACCACGTTTGCGCGCTTCTCGCAGAGTCGTATAACAAACCCCCACTTCATCAGCATACGTCTTGAGCGAACGTGCATTGAAAAATCCGTGCAGACCAATGTTGTGGACATCCTCACCCTTGACCGTACCGCTTTCGATTAAGTTGCGAACGGGAGTGCCATTGGATGGCCCGTTATCTGCCAAATCACGCAGATCAAAATGCGTGTCGAGCTGCAGGATACCGACTCGCTCATTTGGGTGAGCATCCTTGTAGCCTTTGATCAGCATGGCCGTAATCGAGTGATCGCCGCCCATCATCACGGGTAGTACTTGCGGATGATGGGTGCGCATCGCCTGCATTGCTTCTCGAATGTTTTGGTGGCACCGGGCAATATCCGTGACGTGCTGACGGACATCGCCCAGATCAACCACACGCATCTCGCTCAGATCTACATCATGATCCAGGTTGTAGGTCGTAAAATACTTCCACGCACGTCGCATCGCATCCGGATTTTCACTGGCGGCGGAAGCCGAGATGGACGATCGTGACAACGGTATCCCTACGAGCGTTACGTCCACAGTCGACCAGTCGGTTTGATCCGCTTGCGTCACGTCCAGCGTCTCGATCCATTCGTTTACTTTTGGCTCCGCAGGAGAACCGCTTCTGTCCCAGGCAAAGCTGGGAGGCTTCAGGAGGGGGTAGGGATAGCTCTTCACACCAAGGATCCTCCCGACACAACGACCGCACCTTTTTTGATCACGGTATGTACGTGGTTCACCCCATACCGATATTGCAGGGTCATAAAGTCTGGCACATCAAAAATCGTAATATCTGCACGTTTCCCTACTTCGATACTGCCGATCTCATGAGCACGCTTGATCGCATGTGCCGCATTAATGGTTGCAGCTGTTAGCACCTCTGCCGGTGTCATCCCCATCTTGAGGCAGCCGAGGTTCATGATGAGTGGCATCGAAACGGTAGGCGAAGATCCTGGATTACAATCCGTGGAAATCGCGACGGCTACTCCCGCATCGATCATTTTGCGCCCATTCGCAGACTCCGCCATCAGGAAAAAGGCTGTTCCCGGCAAGAGGACCGCTATGACGCCTGCTTCAGCCATTCGCTGAATCCCTCGATCCGATGCACGCAGCAAATGGTCGGCAGATACCGCTCCGATCGCTGCAGCCAATTCTGCCCCCTCATACGGCTCGATTTCGTCCGCATGAATCTTCGGCAAAAGCCCGTGCAGGACACCCGCTTCCAAGATGCGTCGCGACTGCTCCGGAGTGAATACGCCCCGCTCGCAAAAGACATCGTTAAACTCAGCGAGCTTGCGGCGGGCCACTTCCGGGATCATTTCCCGGATCACCAGATCGACGAAAGCATCCGGATTCTCCCGATAGTCTTTGGGGACGGCATGCGCTCCCATGAACGTGCTGACAAGATCAACCGGATGTTCTTCGTGCAATCGTTTTGCCACTTCCAGCTGTTTGATTTCATCCTCCAGCGTCAGCCCATACCCACTTTTCGCTTCGACGGTTGTGACCCCATGCAGGAGAAACAGATCGAGGCGCTTTTTGCTTTCAAGAAATAATTGCGCATGAGAAGCATTCCGCGTCGCAGCAGTCGTGGCATGAATTCCGCCGCCGTTGTTCATGATCTCCATATAGGTGGCGCCACCCAGCCGCATGTTGAATTCATTTTGGCGAGTGCCAGCGTGCACCAGATGGGTGTGGGGATCGATCAGCCCTGGTGTTACCAGCCGTCCAGACGCATCGATCATCTCCGCTTCCCCTGCGCGGTCACGGTACACTGCCTCCAGCTCCGAATCCGTTCCGACGCACTCAATGCGACCATTTTCCAGCCATACGCTGCCGTCTTCGATGATCGACAATTCATTCATTCGTCCACCCACGACTGGCGAGGAAGAACCGCCAGCCAGCGTGGCGAGCTGACTGGCATGGCGAATCCAAACGGGTCTGGTCATTGTGATCACTCCTTCATCATCGGGATGTGTACACCTTTTTCTTTTGCGGTCTCGATAGCCAAATCGTAGCCTGCATCCACGTGACGGACGACGCCCATGCCCGGATCTGTCGTCAGTACTCGCTCCAGGCGTTTCGCGGCTTCTGGCGTACCATCCGCCACAATCACCATTCCTGCATGCAGCGAATACCCCATTCCGACACCACCACCGTGGTGCACCGATACCCAGCTCGCTCCGCCTACCGCATTCACCATTGCATTGAGGATTGGCCAGTCCGCCACTGCATCGCTGCCATCTTTCATCGCTTCTGTCTCGCGATTCGGAGACGCCACTGAGCCCGAGTCCAGATGATCGCGTCCGATGACGATTGGAGCGCTCAGTTCGCCTCGTGCGACCATGTCGTTAATGATTTTCCCGAATCGCGCACGCTCTCCATAGCCGAGCCAGCAAATACGGGAAGGCAAGCCTTGGAACTGAATGCGTTCCTGCGCCATGCGAATCCAGTTGCACAGATGCTTGTTATAGGAAAACTCTCGGAGAATGACTTCGTCCGTTTTATAAATATCTTCAGGATCGCCGGACAGCGCTACCCAGCGGAAGGGTCCTTTCCCTTCGCAGAATTGCGGTCGGATGTATGCGGGAACGAAGCCAGGGAAACGGAATGCGTCTTCCACTCCTTCGTTTTTCGCCACTTGCCGAATGTTGTTGCCGTAGTCAAACGTGACGGCCCCTTTTTCCTGCATGGCCAGCATGGCCCGAACGTGCTCGGCGATGCTGGCTTTCGACCGCGCCTCGTACTCTTTCGAATTACGAGTGCGCAGCTCTGCCGCTTCCTCCAGACTCATGCCGATAGGAATATAACCATTCAACGGATCGTGCGAAGACGTCTGATCCGTCAAGACATCCGGGATAAAATCCCGAGCCAGCATAGCGTTTAGCACTTCCGGGGCATTGCCTAACAAACCGATGGAAATTCCTCTTTTCTCCTGCTTGGCTGCTTGTGCCAATCGGATCGCTTCATCCAGGCTATCAGTCATCACGTCAAGATACTTGGTGTCCAAACGACGCTGGATCCGAGTCGGGTCGACCTCGATGTTGATGCTGACGCCGCCGTTCAAAGAAACCGCCAGCGGCTGTGCGCCACCCATTCCACCCAAGCCTGCGGTGACTGTGATCGTACCGGCCAACGTTCCCTCAAAGTGCTGACGGCCCAGCTCGGCGAAGGTCTCATACGTTCCTTGCACAATGCCTTGACTGCCGATGTAAATCCAACTACCAGCCGTCATCTGTCCGTACATCATCAGCCCTTTTTTATCGAGCTCATGAAAATGCTCCCACGTAGCCCAAGCAGGGACGAGATTGGAGTTCGCCAACAATACGCGCGGGGCATCCGTGTGAGTTTTGAATACCGCAACAGGTTTTCCCGATTGAACCAAGAGGGTCTCGTCGCCCTCTAGATTTTTCAATGTTTTGATAATAGCATCAAAGCAATCCCAGTTGCGAGCTGCCTTACCAATCCCTCCGTATACGACCAGATCTTCCGTACGCTCGGCTACGTCCGGATTGAGGTTGTTTAACAGCATCCGCAATGCTGCTTCCTGTACCCAGCCCTTGGTGTGCAATGTTGTACCGGAGTAGTCTTGAATCATCTGTTGAATCGTTTGCGTTTGTGTCATGGTCATCTTGTCCACCTGCTTTTCTCCAGAATCTTGCTTACACTCAGTATAGAAAAGAAAAAAAGCACAAAAAAGGCACCTTCCTTTCGAAATGGTGCCAGTTTTTTCGATAAAAGAGGGTCAGCGGACGGTCAGTGCCGAGAATAATCACTCTTTTCTTTCGATTTCTATACTTTCTTTTGATTTCGTAATAAACGAGGGGTTGTCCCCGTTTTTTCCTTAAAAATCTTGCTGAAATAATTCGGGTTCACAAAGCCAGTCCGCATGGCTACTTCTTGCACAGACAAAGAGGTTTCCAGCAAAAGCCGCTGCGCTTCCTTCATCCGCAACTGGTTCAGCAATTGACGGAACGAAATGCCTTGCTTCTTACTCAACAGGGAGCTGAAGTAAGCAGGGCTCCGATCCACATGACGCGCTACGTCTTCCAGTCGCAAATCAGGATCGGTGTAGCGTCCTTCCATATAACGGATCGCCAGCTCGATCAAATCTACTCTCGCCTCTTCCTTTTGGTGATGAACAGAGTCAATCAGCGAGTAAATAAACAGCAGCAGCTCCTGCACGATTCGATACAGAATCGGGGAATACAGGATGGTTTCGAATACGCGGTGGTAGCCTTCTTCTACCTTCCCGTGATCCAGACCATGCGCCTTCATGTAGCGCCTCACCTGTGCCAGAATGCTCGTCAGTCGGATACGCAACAACCCCGGCTCCGGATATGGCTCTTGCTTGTAAAAGAACTGACGGTACATCCATTGCTTGAGCTCTTCCTTATTTCCATCGTGCAGCATATCGATCCAGGCGCGCTGCTCCGAAGGACTCAAGAAGGGATCGATTATCGTCCAAGCGATGCGGTTCCTGACAACGGAGACTTGGCGGTAGCCTTTAAAGAAACGAATGTGCAGAGCTTGACTGGCATCTGTGTACGTTCTGTTCAAATCTTCCATATGGGTATCCGAGTGGTACATCACCAGTGACAGCGGGTCGTCAAAAGCAGCCTCCCAATCCCGCAGCAGTCTTTTTCCCAGCTGTTGCAGATGTGGTAAGGGATCAGAATCATCCACAGAAAATATCCCGACAATCGCATCACTCAACGGAAGCAAAATCGGTGGTTCACGAAATGGGTACGCTTCCAAGAAACGCAAGAGCTCGGGGTGTCTATTTGGATCTTCCAGCTGAGCCAGCAAGAGCGGGTATGGCCTTGACGACTTTTGCTTGGGAAAAAACAACTCCAGATAAGAAACCGGATCGACTCCGCCCGCCTTACCTTGCG
>JARDZO010000298.1 GCA_029240815.1 Brevibacillus sp. | reverse complement strand
GCGTCTTTCCTTTTCTAGTGGAAAAGGGTGGATTCGCTACTGGCTCCATACGGACCAAGCGACCAAATACAGTCCGTACTTCTTTGCGACTTTCATACCTATATTTTACACATAAGTGACAAAATTCGGCAATCATATATTCATAGTCTATTAGATTTAATTCCTAAATAGTTCTAAAGAACCAGCACTATCTTCACACGAGAGCTGCCAAAATCGCTTTCTGAGCATGGAGGCGGTTTTCTGCCTGATCAAAAATGAAGGAACGCGCTCCATCGATCACACCTGCGGTCACTTCTTCCCCGCGATGAGCTGGCAAGCAGTGCAAGAAAAGGTAGTTTGGATCCGCGTGAGCTACCAGATTTTCGTTTACCTGATAGTTTTCGAATGCCTTCATTCTCACTTCGTTCTCTGCTTCAAAGCCCATGCTGGTCCATACGTCCGTGTATACCGCATCCGCGTCTGCTACTGCTTCGGCCGGATCTGTGGTCACCATCATTTTGCCGCCGCTCTGCTGTGCATATTCGTTTGCTTTCTGTACGATTGCACTGTCCATTTCATAACCAGCCGGAGTAGCCACACGTACGTCCATGCCCAGCAGGACAGCTGCCAGTACCAGCGAATTGGCTACGTTGTTTCCGTCGCCGACGTAAGCCAGCTTGATCCCTTGGAGCTTTCCTTTATGCTCCCAGATCGTGAGCATGTCAGCCAGCGCCTGGCAAGGGTGATAGAGATCTGTCAGTCCGTTGATGATCGGGATGGATGCATGCTCTGCCAACTCTTCTACATAAGAGTGAGAGAATGTACGGATCATGATCGCATCGACATAACGGGAGAGCACTTTGGCTGTATCGCTGATGGGCTCGCCGCGTCCCAGCTGCAGTTCTTTCCCGCTGAGGAACATACCCATGCCCCCCAGCTGATACATCCCTACTTCAAAAGACACACGCGTGCGTGTCGAAGCCTTGTCGAAAATCATACCGAGCGTCTTGCCTTGCAGCGGCTGGAACGGCTGTCCCAGCTTTTGCAGTTGTTTGATGTGGGCAGCCAGATGCAGCAGCTCCATCAATTCTTCTCCGTTGAACTCGTCGATTCTGAGCAGATCTTTTCCTTTATGCTTGCTGAGCGGCAAGTTTGGTAAGTGTTCCAATATCTTCACTGGCTGCATGCGAGCCACCTCTTTTCTCCAGAATGGATTTCACGTACAAATCAAATGTTTCGACAGCGGAAAATAGCGGTACACCGTGTTGCACCAGACGACCACGGAGCGCGAAACCTGTACGGCCTTGACGGTTTCCGATTGTCGCTGTAATCAACGCAAAAGCTGCTTTTTCCTTTTGCAGCAGTTCGATTAGCTTCAGTTCATTTTCAATCACATGGCTGACAGCTACCCCGTTCGTTTGCAGCCAGGCTGCTGTACCTGATGTTGCCACCAGAACCGCACCCTCGGATTGGAGCTGCGCAAGGGTCTTGCTGACGTCCTCCTGCTTGTCACCGTCTTTCAGTGACACGATGACCAGATGGCCCGCTTGCCAATCACCGTAAAAATGATCTTTAAACGCGAATGCCTTGCCTGCCGCTTCTGCAAAGGAGCGGCCCAAGCCGAGCACTTCACCTGTAGATTTCATTTCTGGTCCCAATACAGGATCGACACCATTTAGCTTCACAGTCGAGAACACAGGAGCTTTCACGACAGCAAACAGGATATCCGGCAGTAAGCCTGTTCCATATCCCATATCCACCAGCTTTCCACCCAGTTGTGCTTGAACAGCCAGTTGAACCATCGGGATGCCCGTTACTTTACTCGTAATCGGAACGGTACGGGATGCACGTGGATTCACTTCCAGGACATATACTGTGCTGCCATCGATTACAAACTGAATATTGATTAAGCCGACAGCACCCATTTCTTTCGCGATCGCTTCGGTGTAGCTCGCGATCTTTTGCTTGATTTCGTCAGACAGACCTGGCGCGGGGAACAGAGCAACGCTATCCCCGGAGTGTATGCCCGCTTTTTCGACATGCTGGAAGATTCCTGGAATAATGACGCTTTCTCCGTCGCAGACTGCATCCACTTCTGCTTCGCTGCCTGGAACGTATTTATCCACCAGCAACGGGAAGAACGTTTTGCTATCCGGATGGTTCAACCAATCGTTGATCGTAGCAGCCAGCTCCTCGAGATCGTGCACAACGACCATGCCTTGGCCACCGATTACGTACGATGGGCGCATCAAAACAGGGAAGCCGATTTCTTCCGCGATGGCGGTAGCATCCTCCAGGGAGGAAACGCCTCTCCCCGGAATATGCGGGATGTCCAGCTTGCGCAGCATTTCATAGAACAGCTCGCGATCTTCTGCACGCTCGATGGCTGACAAAGACGTTCCCATTACTTTCAGGCCCGCGTTTTCCAGCTTGGCAGCGAGGTTGATGGCTGTTTGGCCACCGAATTGCACCATCACACCCTCTACCTGCTCGCGCTCAGCGATATGCAGCACGTCTTCTGCATGCAGTGGTTCAAAGTACAGATGGTCTGCTGTTTCATAGTCCGTACTCACTGTTTCCGGGTTATTGTTTACGACAACTGCGGCGATGCCGTTCTTTTGCAGCGATTTGGCGGCATGAACGGAGCAGTAGTCAAATTCAATCCCTTGTCCGATACGGATCGGGCCGGAGCCGAGTACCATCACTTTGCGACCAGCCAAGGTAGCAACTTCATCGACGCCTTGCCAGTCGGAATAGTAGTAAGGTGTTTGCGCGTCAAACTCTGCCGCGCATGTATCTACGATTTTGTAGGTTGGTGTAATTCCTGCCTGTTGGCGCAACCCTTTGATATCTGCTGGTGTGCGGCCTGCCAGTGATGCAATCGTTTCATCAGCGAAGCCGCGACGTTTTGCTTCCATGAGCAAATCCATCGGCAGCTCGTTGCCTTCGCAGCAAGCCAGTTCTACTTCGAGATCAATGATCTTGCGGAGACTGCGCAGGAAGAACGGATCAACGCCCGTCAGACTGTGCAGCTCTTGCTCCGTGAAGCCCTTGCGGATTGCCTCAGCAAATACAAATAAGCGAATGTCTGTAGCTTCCTCCAGAGAGCGGGAAATCTCCTCACGGGACCAAGCAGCAAGCTCAGGGCGTGATAAATGTGTGCACCCTTGCTCAAGGGAACGCACTGCCTTCAAAAGTCCCGCTTCCAAATTGCGTGCGATCGACATGACCTCTCCTGTCGCTTTCATCTGCGTGCCCAGCTTGCGGTCAGCCAATGGAAACTTGTCAAACGGGAAGCGCGGGATTTTGACCACGATGTAGTCCAACGCCGGTTCAAAGCTTGCGTACGTATACCCCGTAATCGGGTTCAGCACCTCATCCAAGCCGTAGCCGAGAGCCAGTTTCGCTGCGATACGAGCAATCGGATAGCCTGTTGCTTTGGAAGCAAGTGCACTGGAACGGCTCACGCGCGGGTTTACCTCAATCAGGACGTAACGATCAGAATGAGGATCCAGAGCGAACTGAATGTTGCAGCCGCCGACGACGCCCAAGGAACGGATCACTTTGGTGGAAACGCTGCGCAGCATTTGATATTGGCGGTCAGTCAATGTCTGGGAAGGAGCTACGACGATACTGTCTCCCGTATGAATTCCGACCGGATCCAGGTTTTCCATATTACAAACGATAATGCAGGTGTCATTGGCATCCCGCATGACTTCGTACTCGATTTCCTTCCAGCCTTTTACACTGCGCTCGATCAATACTTGGCCGATCGGACTTGCAGCGATACCGCCTGCAGCCACTTTACGCAGAGTCACTTCATCTTCGGCGATCCCACCGCCTGCACCACCCAAGGTGTAGGCAGGGCGCACAATAACGGGATAGCCAATGGAATTGGCGAAAGCAATCGCTGCTTCCACGGATTCCACCGTGTCACTTTCAGGGACAGGCTCGCCGATTTGTTGCATCAGTTGCTTGAACAGCTCACGGTCTTCCCCGTTTTGAATAGCAGCGAGCGGTGTACCCAACAGTTCTACGTTGTACTTTTCGAGAACACCCGCTTCTGATAAGGAAACAGCCAGATTCAGACCGGTTTGACCGCCCAGAGTGGGCAAGAGGCCGTCTGGACGCTCCTTCGCGATAATCGCTGTCACGGATTCCACTGTCAGCGGCTCCAGATATACTTTGTCGGCTACTTGCTCATCTGTCATGATCGTAGCCGGATTATTATTCACCAGGACGACTTGCACGCCTGCTTCCTTCAGAGAGAGGCATGCTTGTGCGCCCGCATAGTCAAATTCTGCTGCCTGACCGATGACGATCGGGCCTGAACCGATAACCAATACTTTTTGGATGTGGGACAATTTAGGCATAATTCTTCGCTCCTACTACGCGCATCGACTGCAAGAATTGGTGGAAAATGTGAGAGGTATCGCTAGGTCCGGGATGTGCCTCCGGATGGAATTGCACACTGAAAACGGGCAGGCTGAGATGACGGAGTCCTTCGACCGATCCATCGTTGACGTTGCGATAGGACACAGCCAGGTATCGCTTATCCAGCGCCTCTTCTTTGACTACGTACCCGTGATTCTGTGAAGTCAGGTACACTTTACCGGTTGTAAGCTCTTTGACAGGATGGTTGCTGCCGCGGTGGCCATAAGCGAGCTTTTCGGTCTTGCCGCCGTACATGAGAGCCAGCACCTGATGCCCCAGGCAAATGCCTAAAGTCGGGTACTGCTCCACCGCTTTGCGCCATTCACTGCAATAGGCAAGCAAGTGCTCCGGGTCGCCAGGGCCATTGGAGAACATCAGGCCGTCTGGCTGCAGTGCCTTGATCTGAGCAAACGTCGTGTCGAACGGAACCACCGTTACGCGGCATCCCATTTCGAGCAACGAATCCAGGATTGAGTGCTTCATGCCCAGGTCGACCAGTACGACATGCTCTCCTGTTCCTGGATAACGCTCGATTTGTTGGCTGGATACGTTTGCCACGAGCGATTTTTTGGCGTGCTTGTAACGCATGGCTACGACTTCCTCCACCTCGAGTGGACGATCGGACATGACTCCGAACACAGGGCCGTTTTGACGAACCCGCTTGGTAATCGTCCGCGTGTCGATGCCAGCCAGAATCGGAAAGCCAAAGTCCTCAGCTGCTTCCGCCAATGTTTTGGTTGATTCGTAATGGCTCGGTTCCATGTTCAGTTCGCTAACAATCATTCCAGTCAAAGCTGGTTGCGCTGCTTCGTAATCTCTTTCGTTGATCCCGTAATTCCCGATCAATGGATATGTGAACGTAACGATCTGCCCTGCAAAGGAGGGATCTGTCATCACTTCTTGATAACCTGTCATTCCTGTATGAAAAACCACTTCGCCAAAGCCGGTAATCGGGGCACCATACAAGGTTCCTGTGAACACTTCTCCGCTCTCCAGCGTGAGATAACCTACACCTATTTCTTTTTTCTCTCTACTCATCTATGAAAGCCACTCCTCTCCAAAAGGGCACACTTAACGAGAATTTATGCAACTCTTTGTATTAATATACATTCGTGATTATAAAAATGCAACGAGTTTTTTGTCCTTTCCCACTCGTTGCATTTTTCCAATGCACACAATATTTGCTTCTTACGACTGCGACAGCCCTTCGCCGAGAGCTGCTACTGCCTGCTTCACTTCCGCTTCTGTGGTGATGAAAGACGGGAGCAGACGGACGACATTTGGTCCTGCTGTCAGCAAGATGACGCCTTTTTGTTCACGAGCATAGGTGACGGCAGCCGCTGCTGGAATCGACAGTTCTACACCTAGCAGCAAGCCTTTTCCGCGTACGGTTACCACTTTGTCAGGATGTGCGGCTTTGAGCTGCTCCAGCTCTTGGATAATCATCGAGTGAATCTTCGCTACTTGACCCAGAATGTTATCCTCTTCCATTGTATCGAGAGTCGCTATACCCGCCGTTGTCGCCAATGGGTTCCCGCCAAATGTGGTTCCGTGTGTTCCTGGAGCGAAGGCTTCCGCTGCTTCCTTGGTTGCCACGACTGCTCCGATCGGGAAGCCGCTTCCCAAGCCTTTGGCCAGCGAGATCGCATCTGGTTTCACTCCGTACTGTTGGAAAGCGAACCAGGAGCCAGTTCGACCGATGCCTGTCTGAATCTCATCGACCAGCAGGAGCAGGCCATGCGTATCGCACAATTCACGCAGTGCTTTTACCCACGCCTCTTCAGCAGGATGCACGCCACCCTCGCCCTGGATCAATTCCAGCATGATCGCGCAGGTCTTATCCGTGATTGCTGCCTTTACTGCTTCCAAATCATTGTATGGTACTGTGACAAAACCTTGCGGCAGTGGAGCAAATCCGTCTTTTACCTTATCTTGTCCGGTAGCCGTTAGAGTCGCCAGTGTCCGTCCGTGGAAGGATTGCTCAAATGTAATGATTTCAAAGCGATCCGTTCCTTTTACTTTTTGTGCGTAGCGGCGAGCGATCTTGATCAGCCCTTCGTTCGCCTCGGCCCCACTGTTGCAAAAGAATGCTTGATCCAATCCAGACAGGCGGCTCAGCTTTTCAGCCAGGA
>JARDZO010000297.1 GCA_029240815.1 Brevibacillus sp. | reverse complement strand
GTGCCAGAATTTCCTTCCTATCCTTCCGATGCTAGCGTAGGGACGGGAACCATTGAATTAACGGAAGGCCACGAAGTGTATACGGCGCCAGACATTTTGGGCACGGTGATCGGACAAGTAAGTGCAGGTACCATTATCAACCATTATGGATATGCAGACGGTTGGTATACGATCAACTTTAACGGCACCTACGCCTATATCTTTAAACCGATCGTTCCAGTAGTGCCTGGGCAGACACAGCCGAGTGAAATACCCGTGACGACTACTCCGGATCCTGTACAACAAGAAGCGACGATTCGCGTGAAAAATGCAGATACCAATCTGAGGAGTGGCCCCGGAACAACTTATCCGGTCGTGGGGAATGTACAGCCAGGACAGGTCTTCCCCATCGTGCAAGCGGAGGGAGACTGGTATTTAATCCGGATGCCTGACAATTCTACGGCCTACATCGCCGGTTGGATTGTGGACCGCATTCAGCCAGCCAACCCATTGCCACCAAGTGAAGTTGACCCATCAGGGGTAGGATACAACAACGGTATGATCGGGAATGAAAAGGTCTACATCTACTCTACACATAACCGTGAATCTTGGCGAAATGTTGCACGAAATACGCAAGGCAGCTCCGTGGATGACCCTGAGATCAATATCACTCTGGTTGGAAAACGCTTGGGAGAGCTGTTGCAAGGCAAAGGAATTGAGTCCATGGTAAATCAGGACGACTTTGCCCAGAAGCTGGCGGAGCAAAAGAAAAGCTACTCGATGTCCTATACGGAATCGTACAAAGCAGTCATGGCAGCAGCGACAACGAGCCCCAACCTGAAATACATTTTCGATATCCATCGGGATAGCGATGAGCCACGCAGCAAGGTTGCGCTCACTTTGAATGGGAAAACGTATTCACGCATTTTGTTTGTGATTGGGACTGCCAACCCGGCCTATCTGGAAAACAAGAAGCTGGCGGAAAATCTGCATGCACGACTGGAAGCGACTTATCCTGGCTTGTCACGCGGTGTTATACTGAAAGGGAAGAACGAAGGGAACGGCGTATACAATCAGTCTGTTTCCGAGGGAAGCCTGCTCTTGGAGTTTGGTGGAACGAACAATACGTTAGAGGAATGCTACAATACTGCTGAGGCTTTTGCGGACGTGTTCGTCAACTATATGCTGGAATCACAAATTGCGTATAAGTAAGAACCAGCACGATTCCTTTCGCCATAAGTAGCGAGGGAATCGTGTTTTTTCCTGTAACTACGATCACTAGGAGGTCTGCATGTCAGAGAATCACCCATATAGAGAACCTTTCCCGAATGGAGGGCGGCACCATCTGCAAGGTGACTGCGAAAGCTGCTTCGGCTTGTGCTGTGTGGCACTGCCTTTTGCAGCTTCTTCTGATTTCGCTATCAATAAAGATGCCGGCCAGCCCTGTCGCAGCTTACAATCCGACTTTCGCTGCGGTGTTCATACGACGCTTAGAGAAATCGGCTTCCGAGGCTGCACAGTATATGATTGCTTTGGTGCGGGGCAGAAGGTTTCCCAAAGCACGTTCGAGGGACGCGACTGGCACCAGGCTCCAGAGTCAGCCAGGCAAATGTTCGAAGTGTTTCCGATCATGTGGCAACTTCATGAGCTGCTCTGGTACTTGACGGAGGCACTGACATTGGAATCAGCTCGTTCGATCCACAATTCTCTCAGAGACACTCTCGACGAAACGAAAAGACTCACTGACCTTAGTCCAGAGGTTCTCCTAAAGCTGGATATTGCCGGGCATCGAGCACAGGTCAATGAACTGCTCCTGCGGACGAGCGAACTCGTGCGGGGAAAAGTCAGTCATCAACAAAAGGGCACGAAGAAGGCGTACGGCCGAGGAGCTGATCTTATCGGGGCAAAGCTCAGGGGAGCAGACCTCAGAGGGGCTAACTTGAGAGGGGCGTACCTGATTGCTGCTGATCTTAGAGAAGCAGATATGAGAATGGCTGACTTGATCGGGGCAGATTTCCGTGATGCAGATTTACGAGGAGCCAACTTGACTGACTGCATCTTTCTAACCCAAACCCAACTAAACGCTGCGAAGGGCGATACCAGCACGAAGCTGCCACCGTCGTTTACACGCCCTCCACACTGGAACTAAAGAACCCTTATCACGCATAAGGGTCTTTTTTTTCTAAGATTGATTCCAATTAATTACCTATGTTATCATTTTGTTTGTTGCAACATATATGTCATGACATGTAATTTGCGATCAGGAGGGAGCATCTTGAATCTTGATGATGCGGTAGGATTTTCGATCAATAACACGGGCCGTAGCTTAACTCGATTATTGACAAGCGAGTTTAGTCATTTGGAAGTCACGCCTGAACAATGGTCGGTATTGAAATGTTTGGAGGAAGAAGACAGCATCACGATAAAGGAGCTGAGCAAAAGGGTAGGAAAAGACCAAGCTAACGTAACGAGAATATCAGATCTGCTGGAACGTAAAGGATACCTGATCAGAAAGCCAAATCCAGAAGATAAACGATCATCATTGGTCTATTTGACGGAAGCGGGAAGAGAGATCACCAGCCAGTTGATTCCGATCGATGAAAAAGTCCATGAGATCGCGTTGCGTGGAATATCCGAGCGGGAAATTACGTTTCTGAAGCAAGTACTGTCAAAAATACGAGAGAACGTGAGCGCGGAATAGAGAGAGTTTGGTGCCGTGTGGATAGGAGAGATTCACTTGCAAAAGCAGCCCCTATGGACCAGGGACTTTATAAAGATTTGTTTGAGCAGTTTGTTTTTGTTTATTACGTATTATGCGCTTGTCGCAACATTGCCTGTCTATATCATGGATACGTTGCGCGGGGGAGAGCAGGAAGTAGGCTTGGCCTTAACATCTTTTATTATCGCAGCCGTTATTGTTCGGCCCATTGCCGGAAAATGGGTAGATGAGCTGGGCAAGAAAAAGGTGGCCATCTTGGCGTCCGCTTTGTTTATGGTTTCTACCTTTACGTATTTCGGTGTAATAAGTCTCTTTTTTCTGCTGGCTCTACGCTTTGTGCACGGGTTGAGCTTTGGTTTTGCTACTACCGCCATGGCCGCCATCGCTACCGATCTCGTTCCAGAAGAGCGAAAAGGGGAAGGAATCGGCTACTATGCTCTATTTATGAATTTGGCGATGGTAATCGGTCCGTTTGTCGGCTTGATGATCATGAACAAGTACAGTTTCTCCGTATTGTGCATGCTGCTTTCCGTATTTGCCATTATTTCCTTTGTATGTGGAGGATTGACGAAAGTTCAGGAAGCACAGGCAGCTGTGAAGACGCGACCAGGTAAGAAATTTCACTGGAAAAACTTCATTGAGCCAGGTGCTATGCCGATCTCGCTGACGGCCTGTCTCATGTCCTTTGCCTATAGTGGACTCCTATCCTTTATTCCCGTCTATGCAAAGGATATTGGAGCGTCTGAGGTATCCAGCTACTTTTTTGTTATTTATGCGATTATGATTGTACTATCACGCCCTTTTACCGGAAAGCTGTTTGACCGGCTGGGGGAGCATGTCGTGATTTATCCGAGCATCATCTTGTACGCCATTGGGCTCGTCATGCTCAGTCAGGCGCATGGTCCGATCATGTTCCTCGCCGCCAGTGCGGTGATTGGCCTCGGCTATGGAAGTGTGTTTCCCAGCTTTCAGGCCATTGCTATCAAGTCGTCTCCGACAGAACGAAGAGGCTTGGCGACTGGCACCTATTACTTGTTGTTCGATCTAGGTATGGGGGTCGGATCGTTTGTGTTAGGGATTGTTGCTTCGGCCATGAATTTTAGCTCGATGTACATGATCTCTTCCTTGATTGTGGCCTTTGCAGGAGTCGTGTATTACAGCCTGTATCATCGGGCAACCAGCAAAAAACTGCGCAGGGAAAGTGAACGTCTACAGTTCTCCGAGCGCATGTAAACTTACCGCTAAAACGCGGTCGCTCATCTTGGATAGGCCTTGGTAGAGGTTTGCTTATGTATGTAAAAAAGCGCCCTTCACCACAAGTGCGTGGCTTTGAGCGCCTTTGAAAAGGAAATTACGCGATGTTCTTTTTGCCGAAGAGTGCGCCATCCAGGCTGTATTTGGAGCTGCCGCTGATAGCGAGAGAGAGCGTCATAGCCAGCAAAGCCAGATCCAACTCATAGCCGGCACCAGCTTGTCCACTCAAGAACCCAATAGAAAGTTTAGCCGTAATAATTGCACCTACCATGATAACTACCATAACGGCAGAAAAAATGCGAGTACCCAATCCCAAAATCAGTGCAATCCCACCGATGAGTTCAAGGAATGCGACAAAGTAAGCGATAAAAGCAGGAAGCCCCATCGTCCCAAAGAACCCAGCTACATTTCCCAAACCCATCTGGAATTTATCAATACCGTGGATGAGGAAGGTGAGACCAGCAATCAAACGTAAAACAAGAGCACTCCATTCAAAACGTGTAGACATGTATAAATACCTCCGGAATAAATAGATGTTAAGTAACGAGGTTACTTTTCGTTAGTTAGTGTATAATAATAAATAGAATGAGTCAATGGATGAATTTGTACAGAAACTGTCCATACCCAATCATTCTTTTTGAAGGATTTGCGAAAGAGCGTTATACTGAAAGGAGAATGAGGTGATTCCTATGAAACAGTCCTCTCTCTGTCCAAGATTTGAAAAAGGCATGCAGTTACTAGGAAAACGATGGACAGGGCTAATCTTATATCAGTTGCTGGCTGGACCACAGCGTTTCTGTGCGTTGGAAGGTGCTTTGCCTGTGAGTGGAAGGCTGCTTTCTGAACGACTGAAGGATCTGGAGAAGGAAGGCCTCGTGCATCGGCAAGTATATACGGATTCCGCTCCCGTTCGCGTGGAGTATTCTCTGACTGAAATGGGTCTTGCTCTGGAACCGGTCTTGAAAGGCATTGAGAATTGGGCCCAGACATGGATCGAATTAGATGCAGAAGAACCGATAGGCTGTTGCGAAGAGAAAAGCTGTGATGAATAAAAAACGATGACCAATAGAAAAGCGCCAGGATCACCTGGAGCTTTCATAAATAAGCCCGGAACGGACATGCCGTTACCGGGCAACTTTTGTTTTGATTAACGTTTGCTTACTTGCTTACAGTTTCGTGATTTCGTCTTTCAAAAGCTCTGATTGAGTACCAAAAACAACCTGTACGCTGCCTTTTCCAAGCTTCATGACGCCAGCAGCTCCCAGATCTTTTAGGCCCTTTTCGTTAACGACCTTGTCGTCTTTGAGAACGAGGCGTAGACGAGTAATACACGCATCGACGTTGACGATGTTTTCTTTGCCGCCGATGAGGGTCAGTACTTTTTGTGCTTTTTCCTGCATGGTGCTCGATCCTCCAGATGTGCTGACTTCCAGATCGTCATCTTCGCGTCCTGGGGTCTTGATGTTCATTTTCACAATCAAGATGCGGAACAGGAAGTAGTAAACGACTGCGAACGCCAGGCCAATCGGAATGATCAGCCATGCATTGGTGGAAAGCGGGAAGTTCAATCCGTAGTCGATCAAACCAGCCGAGAAACCAAAGCCGTGTTTGATTCCCATCGCAGTCACGATATAACCGGATACACCCGTCAAGATCGCGTGAATGACATAAAGAAGAGGTGCCGCAAACATGAACGCAAATTCGAGCGGTTCCGTAATCCCTGTCAGGAACGAGGCGAGAGCGGTACCGATAAACACAGATGCGATTGCTTTGCGCTTTTCCGGTTTTGCTGTGTGGATGATAGCGAAAGCGGCTGCAGGCAGTGCGAACATCATGATCGGGAAGAATCCAGTCATGAACATACCAGCTGATTTGTCACCGGCAAAGAAACGATTTAGGTCACCGTGGACCACTTTTCCTGCGGCATCCGTAAAGTCACCGATTTGGAACCAAGCGATAGCATTGAGCACGTGGTGGAGACCAAACGGAATGAGCAAACGGTTGAAGAATCCAAACAAACCTGCACCCACAGCGCCTAGACCCACGATCCAGTTACCCATACTGTTCAGAGCGTCCTGGATAGGACCCCAAACGATCCCGAAGAGCAATCCGATGATAACCATACTAAGCGAAGTGATGATGGGTACGAAACGCTTTCCACCGAAGAAGCCTAGCCACTCGGGGAGCTTGATATTGTGGTAACGGTTGTAGCAGTAAGCCGCTACACCACCTGCGAGGATACCGCCGAGAACACCCATGTTCAGCTTCGCATCGTCTGCGATGAAAGGCATGGCGGCAGGTACTTTGGACAGGACGGCAGTCAGTACCATGTAGGCGATCACAGCTGCCAAGGCGGCTACGGCGTCACCAGCCAGACCGATTGCAACACCGACGGCGAAGATCAAAGATAAGTTATCGAAAATAGCAGATCCGCCAGCGAGCAGGGTTGATGGCACCGAAGCGAAGCAAGAGCGCTGCGGCCGGCAACGTGGCGACTGGGAGCATCAGTGCTTTCCCAATCTTTTGCAGAAAGGCGAGCATAAGAAAAACCTCCTTGGAATGAGATGTATATCAGCAAGTCGTTCTCCGGATGAATGGCAGATGATGAGAGCACGAAGAATGGCCCGGAGATGACTATTCTGATCAAATGAATTGAAATCGCTTACAAGCGGGAGAGAAAAACAACAAAACAGTCAGTCTGCTTTGTTGTTCAGGAACGAGACGACGTCTTCCACGGTGGACAGTGTCAGGGCGTGGTCGGCCGTGCGTTTTGCCTGTTCCATTGTTGTAGCGCGTATACGCTCTTTTACTTTTGGCATGACCGAGGCTGCTCCACTGAATTCGTCCAGTCCCAGCCCCAGCAGCAGCTCTGTTGCCAAAGGATCGCCAGCCATTTCCCCGCACAATCCAGTCCAAATACCGGCGCGATGGGATGCATCAATCACATGGGAGATCAGGCGCAACACCGCAGGGTGATAGTAGCTGTACAAGTCAGCGATATGAGCATTCATACGGTCTACAGCCAGGGTGTATTGCACGAGATCATTCGTACCAATACTGAAGAATTGTACTTCTTTGGCAAAGGCATCGGCTTGGAGGCATGCCCCTGGGATTTCCATCATCATGCCGATCGCAATGTTTTCATCAAATGCTATATTTTCAGCACGCAGCTCCGTTTTGGTCTGTTCCAGAATGCTCTTGGCTTGTCGTAATTGCTCCAAATGGGAAATCATCGGGAACATGATCAGCAAGCGACCGAACGCACTGGCGCGCAACAGAGCCCGCAGCTGAA
>JARDZO010000296.1 GCA_029240815.1 Brevibacillus sp. | reverse complement strand
AGGGGGTAATACCGTGCGGAGTGCTTCCACCTCTGTACTAACAGGTCTTTTGTATACGCTCGGTCTCGTCTTGATCGGAGCGCTGCTCGCTACCTTTCTTCTTAGCTTTACCAATCTGCGCGAAAGTTCCCTGCCCTATTTTACGTATGTCATTAACGCCATCGGTCTTCTCATCGGTGGTTACGTAACAGGGCGGCGTTGCGGTGGTAAAGGTTGGTACTATGGCGGACTTACTGGGCTCACTTATTTCATCGTTGTCCTTCTCATCGGCTTTCTCGGGTTTGATGCTCCCATGCAATGGGGAACGCTCCTCTTTTTAGTCGGTGCATTTGCACTGGCTGGCATAGGTGGCATCCTCGGTGTCAATTCCATCAACTCCAGTCATAAGCCAAAAGGAATCAAACCGAGAAGGTAATTCCCTTGAACAGGATCCAAACAAAAAAAGCAGGCGGGCTACCCCACCTGCTTTTTCCTGTATTATTTCGCTTCTTCGCTTGCTTCTTCTGTTTTTGCAGGCTCTGTTTTTGCAGGCTCCGCTTTTGCTGGTTCTGCTTTTGCTGGGGCAGCTGCATTGCTAACGGAAACAACGCTGTTGATGGCACCGCGGTCAAACGTGATGTTGACGTTGTGAGCCACACGCAAAGTTACGGTGTCATCTGCCAGCTCTTGAATGGTACCGTGCATTCCACCGATGGTCACGATCTTGTCGCCTTTTTTCACAGCGGCTAGCATGGCATTACGTGTTTTTGCCTTCTTTTGCTGCGGACGAATCAGCAAAAAGTAGAAAATCGCAAACATGATGATAATCGGTAAAAAATTAGTTAAGCCTTCCATGTAAATCCCCCTCGATTAAAAAGATCTATCTTCACCCAATCCATATTGAGCGAAAAACTGGTCGCGGAAATCTTGCAAACGGTCTTCGGCAATAGCCTGGCGCACATTTTCCATCAGCTTCACCAGGAAGTGCAGATTGTGGTACGTCGTCAGCCGAATGCCAAAGGTTTCCTCCGACTTGACCAGATGTCGGATGTAAGCACGGGTGTAATTCTTGCAGGTGTAGCAGTCACAATTCGGATCAAGCGGTGTAAAATCCCGGGCGTACTTCGCATTGCGAATCACCAGTCGTCCTTGGCTCGTCATGCATGTCCCATTACGGGCAATACGTGTAGGCAACACGCAGTCAAACATGTCAATGCCGCGGATTGCACCGTCAATCAATGCGTCAGGCGATCCTACTCCCATCAAATAACGGGGCTTGTTGGTCGGCAAGAGTGGAACCGTGCTTTCCAACACCTCGTACATCAAGGGGAAAGGCTCTCCCACACTCAACCCGCCAATCGCATATCCAGGGAAATCCATGGAAACGAGATCGCGTGCACTCTGTGCCCGCAAATCGTGATACATACCTCCTTGAACAATTCCAAACAGCGCTTGTTCATTTGGACGAGTATGTGCCTTCAAGCATCTCTCCGCCCAGCGAGTCGTACGTTCCATTGATTTCTGAACATAGTCATACTCTGCCGGATAGGGAGCGCATTCATCAAATGCCATAAAAATATCGGCACCCAATGCATTTTGAATCTGGGTTGCCTCTTCCGGACCGAGAAACAGCTTTTCCCCATTGAGATGGGAACGGAAGGAAACGCCCTCTTCCGTTATTTTGCGCAAATTACTCAAACTAAAGACCTGAAATCCCCCAGAATCTGTGAGGATAGCACGATCCCAGTTCATGAATCCATGCAGTCCGCCCGCTTCCCGAACGATTTCATGTCCAGGACGAAGGAACAGATGATACGTATTGCTGAGAATAATTCCCGCACCCATGGCCTTGAGCTCCTCAGGGCTCATCGTTTTTACCGTTGCCTGGGTGCCGACCGGCATAAAGACAGGGGTGTCGATCGTCCCATGCGGCGTATGTAGTTTGCCGAGACGTGCACCAGTTTGCTTGCATGTTTTGATCAATTCGTAGCGTACAGCCAACTCTTTGCACTCCTCAAGCTATGTATGTAAGTCCTTCCTATTATAAAAAAATCTCAACATGAAGTAAACCCACATGACCTACCGGATATATAACCAAATACGAATGTCCACAATTTGTCTACAGAATGAGCATGGCATCGCCGAAACTGAAGAACCGATATTCTTCCTCTACCGCACTCTTGTAGGCGCGCATTACATTTTCTTTTCCTGCTAAAGCACTAACGAGCATGACCAGCGTCGATTTAGGCAAATGAAAATTCGTGAGCAATCCGTCGAGAATCGCGAACGAATACCCTGGATATATAAAGATGTCCGTCCAGCCTGATGACGGCGTGAGCTTGCCACCATTCGCTTTTCCGACTGTCTCCAGTGTTCTGCAGGAAGTCGTTCCCACCGCAATCACTCGCCTTCCCTCTGCCTTCGCGAGATTGACGATCTGTGCTGTCTCTTCGGAGATCTCATAATACTCGGCATGCATGACATGCTCTTCGATCGTGTCGGCTGCGACTGGTCGAAAAGTCCCAAGACCTACATGCAAAGTGACATAGGCGAGGTGTACCCCTTTTGCTGCAATTTGCTCCAAGTACGGCTTGGTAAAATGGAGACCAGCAGTCGGAGCTGCAGCAGAACCGCGTTCGCGGGCATAGACGGTTTGGTAACGCTCCTGATCGTCGAGTTGCTCATGAATATAAGGGGGGAGTGGCATCGAGCCAAGCTGATCCAAAATCTCGTAAAAGATTCCGTCGTAATGGAATCGAACGATACGCCCGCCTGTCTCCGTCACCTCTTCACAAGTGCAACTCAAAAGTCCATTGCCAAAGACGACCTCTGTCCCTGGCTTCATTCGTTTTCCCGGCTTCACGAGTGTTTCCCAGCGGTCCTCTCCCAGAGACTTTAACAGAAGCACTTCGATCTTGGCTCCAGTCTCCGCCTTCTCTCCGATTAGCCGAGCGGGCAATACTCGGCTGTCATTCATCACCAGTACATCACCCGGGACGAGATGGTCGATCAGGTCAGTAAAACGCTGGTGCATCATGTCACCTGTCGCTTTTTGCAATACCAGCAGGCGGGAAGACGTCCGTTCTTCCAACGGGTGTTGGGCAATCAAATGCTCAGGCAGTTCAAAATCAAATTGTTGCACATCCACGAGTCGTTACTCCTTTTAAACAGTTCATGTGTTTCCTCGGCGCTATTGCTCGATTGTCACATCCTGGTAGTAGTGTTGCAAGATCTCCTCGTAGTCATACCCACTCTCTGCCATCGCTTTTGCTCCGTACTGAGAGACGCCGAGTCCATGACCAAAGCCTGTCCCTCTAAAGAGGAACTTCTGAGTCTTGCTGGCCACACGCCAATCATCTGTTCCGCGGTAAATCAGGAACTGGTCGTTGTAGCCGTTCGCCGAAACGGAGCCATAGTCATTTGCACCGACAGCCTGTACATTACTACTGCCCACAGGATACGTCGTGCGCTTGCCTCCTGCTCCCAAAATGGAGAATGTCCCCATTTCCTCCACATCAAACTTGGTACTGCGCAAGGTGCTGGCACCTTGCTGAAAAATGGAGCGATGCGCGTCTGGAGAGGATGCTGCGATCTCGGTACCATCTGCTTTCATTTCCAAGACTCGACCGGATGGCCCTCTTTCTGTCACACGCAAGCTTTTCAAATTGGTGGATACGAGCTGCCCGTTGTTTTTAGCCTGTGTCGCGTTAATCATCCCTGCTACTTCTGCAGGCGTATACGGGCCTCTTGTCCAGGAATACGCATTTTCTTCTGCCTCTTCCGCCACGATCGTGACCTCTGCACCAGTCGGTAGCGTAGAGAGTACTCGATGATAGGCTGTACTCGGACCGGATCGCAAGTTGGTGCTATTTGTGCTTACGATAGCCTGTCTCAGTCCCACCGGGTTCGTCCCGCCTGTCACTCTTACCAGGTCACTCCGAATGTATCCGAGGGAACCGTCAGCCATAGAAACCAGATACCAAATTTTAGATTTCACCAACGGCTCGGTATCATCACTCATTACAGGGTGCAAGTAAGGCACCGGATTCCCCCACACTTCTGTTCCATCCGCAGTCATCCCGCCGGCATTGGAATAAAATAAGGATTCCGCAATCTTCCCTTTGTAATAAATAACTTCGCCTTCAGTATCGTCTACAGCTTCACGAATATCCTTTGATTCTTTTGTATAACCGTAATACGCTTGCTCATACACCGTATCTGACAAATTTGCTACGCCGTATTTATTCCCTGTCCCTACTGCTCGGGTCCGGGCGAGAACCGCTTGGGTCTTGAGTGCCTCGATAGGCCAGCCAGGTGCCATTTCCGAACCTACGACTCCATACAAATACTCTTCCATGGATAGCTCGTTGACCAGGGTCAAATTCCCTTTGTACTCGGACAGCTCCATTTCTCCGCGATAGGTGCGATTTTGCCGCTCGACAACGCCGATTAACGAAACAGATCCGGCTTTTTTCGGTTCGACCGTCAGCTTGACCTTTGGCGAAAACACGTACTTCCATATTGTATCACTCTTGGAGCCGAATGCATCCTGTTTTAGCACGACATACGCTTGGGTAGAAGGCTGCTTGTACGAAAAACCTGGAATCTCCGCTGTAGCCTTTCTCGCTAGAGCGGTGAGCGCTTCCTGACTGACTTCATCCCCGATCCATACAGCGTACGCGGCCTTGCTTTTGCCACCCACTAATACCGGGTAGGCAGATATTCCGGAAGCCTCGAAGATTGCCTGCCAGTCCTGTGCTTCCTTCAAGCTGTTGAAACGTCCTGCCTCCAGCCGCAGAGGTCCTTTGACGATAGGCTGTTGACCGGTAGCCTGAGCCACAGTTTTTGCCTGATTTGCGGCAGCCTGATAGGTTCCGTACGTGCCGCTCACGACTTGGTAAACGGTTTGACCGCCCCGTTTCGCCACTTGAATACTTCCCTCGTATTTGCGCTGGCTCATTTGCTGGGCCACTTGCTGCGCGCGATTCCAATCGCTTGTTTCCGCCACGATCAGATGGTATTCATCCACCCGATAACGGGCCTCGTCGCCATCTAGGTTCGGAAGCTTCGCCTTGCCTTCTGGACCTGCTAGCGTCACGTCCATTCCTTTTTCAGTCGTAAGTGTGACAGCTGGCACCACACCGCGATACCCCTGTCCTGTATCCACAAAGAGAGCCACTCGGATGTTTTTACCCGCTGCTTCTGCTGGCGTGTACCCCCCGAGAAGTGCAGCTGACATCAGACCCGCTGAAAGGACTTTTCCCATCCATTTCTTCCACATGTCGTCCATTGTCCTTCCCTTCCTTCAGGTTTCGTCGAATATTGGCATGAACTCCCATGTTTTTCGACAAACCCGGTACGTTCTCCTTCCTTTTTTCGCAATTTGCGGCTAGCATATGAATGCTTTTCCTTTTCTACACCGGAGCTGATCGAACGATAAAAAGACAGCAGCCGCTTAAGCTGTTGTCTTTTATCGTACTACTAGTTTTACTCAGGACGCTCTCTCCTTCTTAAGACGAGAAGCTGTAGCATGTGTATTCGTACTGGTTCGGCGGACCGATCGCGACGTGCAATTGCCCTTTGGCCGGCTCTGCGATCACTGAGGCAAAAGTGATGATATCGGAGCGACTATCGCTAGTCGGCAGATAGGAGGTATCCCCCGGCATCACGCACAAGGTATGTGGATACGACTCCCGATCGCGCAGCAGATCCTGCATTACTTCTGTGTTCAGACGGTTGCCATACTCTTCAAGGAGGTTGCGCATCCGCTCGAGACGCACTCGCGAATTCTCCAGCAACTTTCCGCTCAGCCGTTCTTCTGCCAACAGTTCTTCCCCGATGTAATGGTTTGAGTGAACCAACAGTCCGTTCTCCGGGCGAAGGATCGTATCCCGGCTTGCCGTCGTTTCCATGATGGCTGAATGGCCCGCCGCGTCCAGCATGATCAGGTTGCGCGAAGAGGCGCGGTGCAGGCTGCGTACCGCAGTAATAGCTTCATCCACACAATCTTTGGTCAGCGCAAACCGGGAAAACAAATAGCGTGGGAAGCCGGAACGCCAACCGTCGCAGGTGAGGAAGTTGGCGAAGACGCCCAGCCCCAGCTTGTTGATCCCGATATAGGATACTTGGCCTGCGGGCGTCAACATCAGGCAGGCTGGTGCATCATCCGGCACAATTTCCGCCACGACCCCAATTTCGGAGTAGAACGCCGGAAGATCAGCATTTTGACCAATCAGGGCTGTTCCGTCTGTGGTCATCTCCGATGCGACCATGAAGGTCGTGCACTCGGCGCTTGCCGCGAAATCCTGATACAGCTCGGCCCGCAGCTGCAAAAGATACGCTTCCGCAAGCGAAATGCCCGCAGCCTCTGCGATGCCAAGAATCTCCTCGTCAAAAAATGCCGCATGGCGAATCACAAAGGCCCGATAGCTCAGCACCGCTTCCTCCAGTGCTTCCCGAGATGGTATGTGCGCCATCATCTGCAAACGCTCAACGGCATAGTCTCGATGCAGCCTGACCAATGGTGCGAGCGCTTCCCCGTGCTGCTGGCCAATCTGGCGGTGGGTTCCCCGAAATTGATAAAAAGGAAACGTATTGGATGATCGTTGATTCGG
>JARDZO010000054.1 GCA_029240815.1 Brevibacillus sp. | reverse complement strand
AAGCGTTAGTGAACGAGATTTCCAATGTGGTTGCGATTAAAGTTTGCTCCCACGATATCGGTGATGTGATTGAACTCTTGAGCACAGTAGGGGACAAAATATCCGTTCTTTGCGGAGAGGATTATCGTGCGGTTTCGTCCTTTATCCTAGGTGCTCCAGGGGCAATTACCGCTAGCTCCAATTTTCTCCCGGATGTATGGGTGAAAATTTATGATCTTGTGCAGGAAAAACAGGTTGATGAAGCAGTGAAACTTCACAGCAAGTATTTCCCAGCGATGAAAGCACTCTATAAAGAGGGGAACCCCGGTCCGTTGAAAGCGGCATTAGGTCTGATCGGACTACCGGTAGGTGATGTCGCTGTTCCTCTGGTTAGTCCGAGTGAGAGCACTGTTGCTGGTTTGAAAAAAGTAATCGAGGAATTACAGATCTCGAAAAGATAATAGGAATGAAAGTCAGAAAAGCAGGGGCATTCACGCTCCTGCTTTTTTTGTGCATTCGCCCATCACACAGGATGAATGGGCGACATAAGGTAATCATGACTGGTCAGATACCTATTTTGGAGGAGGATGTCTGCATTGGATTCTCAAACACGGGTCTATTTTCCATACGTAAGTCCCTTCGATCCATGTCCCCCGATTCGCGTCAAATCCTACTCGGTTCCCCCTGAGTTATTTATGGGTTTTCAGCCAGAAAACCTGCCGCAATATTCTCCCATGGAGGCTTTGAAACGGGGCGTTTTGTGGCCCGCGCTCTACAGCCCTTACATTCCGACAGGACAGCGGGAAAGAGGGGAGGGGCATCATGAACGTTAACCCGAATACCCGAGCAGGCGACGAGCAGTACGTAGAGCTGCTCAAACAACTGCAAGCGATTGACTTTGTTTTAGTTGAACTGAATCTTTACCTCGATACACACCCCACTGATGCGAATGCGATCGAGCAATTCAATGAACTCACACAGCAACGCTGGCAGATGGCAAATGAATTTGAAGCGTTGTACGGTCCCTTAATGAACTTTGGACACAGCTATTCTGGGTACCCATGGCAGTGGAACGACACTCCCTGGCCGTGGCAAGTCTAACATAGAGAAATGAGGGGGAAAACGCGACGATGTGGATCTATGAAAAAAAACTTCAATACCCGGTTCGTGTCGGCAAGTGCGATGTCCAGATGGCCAAATTCCTGATGGAGCAATACGGCGGTGCAGACGGAGAGCTGGCTGCAGCCCTGCGTTATTTGAATCAACGATATTCCATTCCGGATAAAGTCATTGGACTATTGACAGATATCGGTACCGAAGAATTTGCGCATCTGGAAATGATCGCAACAATGGTATACAAATTGACCAAGGATGCTTCGGTAGAAGAACTGAAGGCTGCGGGACTGGGCGCCCACTACGCCAACCACGACCGTGCCCTTTTCTATGAAAATGCAGGCGGCGTTCCTTTTACAGCGACCTATATTCAAGCAAAAGGCGATCCCATCGCCGATCTGTACGAGGACATCGCAGCGGAGGAAAAAGCTCGCGCGACTTATCAATGGCTTATCGACATGACCGATGATGTGGATATTCAGGATAGCTTGAAGTTTTTGCGGGAGCGGGAAGTCGTGCACTCCCAACGGTTCCGGGAAGCCGTGGAAATATTGAAAGAAGAACAAGGCCGCAAGAAATTCTTCTGACCTTTACCATACGAATGAATGGCTGGCCAATCGGGCACACTGGGGGATGACTGATTATGGAAAGGAGTGTCCCGATGAAGGCCAAACGATTAGTCATTCGATTGATGCTGTTGATCGGAATTGCGGCATGCGTAGAGTACTTCGTTTATGCGAATAACGATGTGACTCCTACGGAAGCTACGGTAGAGGAAGGGCATAACCACGGGCAAGCCCCGACCCTGGCTGTCACGCATGCACTCAACCAGGATGATCTGGAACTCAAGATCGCGGTCACGAACTTCTCCTTCTCCCTCGAAAATATGGGGAAAGAGAACAAGCCAGGTGAAGGGCATGTCCACCTTTATCTGGACGGAAAAAAGGTGGCAAAAGTGTTTGAACCCACGTATGTCTTAAAGGACATTCCGAGCGGCAAGCATGAAGTCATGGTGGAGCTGGCGAACAACAACCATGAATCTTATGGTGTTTCCCAGCGTATTCCCATTGAAGTAAAGCCGTGAATCGCTAAAAACCTTGGCATTTCATGCAGAAAGCCGACGTTCCGAGTGCCCGTTTGGCGCACTTAGAAGTCGGCTTTTTCTGTAAGGAACCCGATTATCGCATTTGTACCGTGACTTTCGCTTGCTGATCAGGCAATGCGATCACCAGTGTCGGATAGGAAATGACCTGAATTTTCATCGCGCCGGGAGCAGGAGCCTTCACGTGAACGGAGACCGTAAAGCCATGAGGGCCAGTCCTTCTCACTTGATCAGCAACCAGTTGGTACCCGCCGGTTGGGCGTTGACCTGCTCCGATCACGACATACGATTTACCTTTGGCACGAACGATCGTATGACCGCCGCTTTTCCGTACTTTGGTCAGAGCATCCTGTACGGCAGGTGGATATGGAGCAGCAACAGCTTCGTATGGAGCATCCACCGCTGTGACCTCTTCCGTCGAAGTCGCAGTTGGGGTAGGATGTGGAGTAGACATTGGCTGAATTCCTGTCAAAGTCAAGGCAGCAGAAAGCAACAAACCGGGAAACATGGTAAACATCATACATCCCTCCATTTGTTGGATATAATCTATAAGAAAAAGCAGAGGTGACAGTCGTGCGCGTCCAGGATTCGCTGGAATACCTGTCCGAAACAACTCAGCGAGCAATCATGGTAGAGCAGACGAATCGATTCGGTCTCGCTGATGATCAAGACTTGTCTACACGGCTGCAAGACCCACATTTTCTGGAGCGTGTGTGGGAACAGGCAACTGAGATTGAACGAGAAGTCATGAAGCGATTTGTCATCGCATCGACCAGAGGTTTTTTGAGTAAACGCTCGTGGGAGCGAATAGTGCCATCAGACCAAAGACATATGGCCGTCGGCTTAACGAGGCTGAGACGGCTTGGTATTATTATGACCGTCCGCAAAATGTGGAGCGAAATCGGTTATCTTATGCCACAGGAAATCCGTGAGCAAATCACAGCGTATCTCCTCCCTGAACCATCCCGGGCATTCGTTTCTCTTTCAAAAACGCTCCCTTATTATATAACGGCAGGACGAGGTATACATCTGGATCTTTTTGGGCTTCTCTTGTTCATTCGGGACAACCAGGTACCCGTTACCCAGAAAGGTACCATCCATCGTCGCATGTCTTTGCGCATGGCAAGCTTGCTCTCTTTGTCGGACGAGCACTGTGCTGGATTGACCTTGCCGCCTTTGGATCAGGAAGAGAGGGAAGGCCTTGCTTTGACAGTCGCTTTGGATCTGGCCATGCGTCTTGGTTTAATCTATATCGAGAACAAGATGCTCTCCATTCGCCCGAAAGAGGTGCGACGCTGGCTGGCTCAATCCCCTCCCGATCGGTGGAAGGAAACGTACGAATGTGTCGAGCAGCAGTATTTATCACATGGTGATTGGTGGGAGGCATTCTCCCTGTTGATGCGGCAAGTTCCGCTCGACAAGTGGAGTTCGTTTGCGGAACAGATGCGCATGCTAGAGGAAGCTGGCTTTACCCTCCCTCCTGATGCGGACAATCTCATCGTTGAAAAATGGCTCCATTTATTGACCGGAATGGGATGGATTCAGCTTGGCATGGATGGGGAAGAGCGCTTGTTTTGGCGTTGGAACAGCTTGCCTCATCTGACAACGGAAGAAGGGTGGTTTGTTGACCCTGCCGGATCCATCACGATTCCGCCACTCGTTCCCTTGTTGCATGTATGGGAGATCAGCAGATTTTGCACATTGCATTTCGATGGACCGTTGATTCGAGGCGAAGTACAGGCAAAAGAATTGCAATCTTTTCTTGCATCGGGAAGAACAGAGGATCAGGTGATTGAGCTCCTTAGCTCGGCCTGTGCTCATCCGCTGCCGGAAGCGCTAGTGGAATCCATCCATCATTGGGCCAAGACTGCAAGGCAGATTCAAATCGAGCCTTACTACCGAGTCAGGACTGCCCACACTGGTTTTATAGAAGAGTGGAAAGATATACCCGACTTCCAACCGTTTTTGTCGCAGATCATATCACCAACAGACTTCCTGATTTCTCTCTCGCAGGAAGCCCAGCTCGTCGCCTTGCTGAGAGAGTACGGGTACGAGCCGCAAGTATTGGCACATACACCTGATTCGTCACCGCTGATTGAGAACAAATTAGAAGAAAAAGCACCCGTTGGATGGTTTGCCGTTGAACGTCCCTGGGACGGGTATGCTGTGGAAAATACGTTCCCTGATCCACTGGAAGGGATGAAGGAAGTGGCTTCCTTGCCCAAAATGTGGACGCAGCATTTTCAATCGTACCATCCGCAATCGTTGCGAGACTTGTTGAAACGGGCAAGTGAGTTACAGCTCGAGGTGGAGCTTGCGCAAGCGGGAAAAGACAAGCTGCGAGGGCTGCCTACGGAGGTGCGAGTCGATATGGGGTATTGGACGGTTACGCTGGCAAATGAGAGCGGGAAAGCTCGTTATCGGTTGGATGAGATCTCCCGGGTGCGCATTGTGGTGCCCGATTATCTGTACGAAGGGGTATGATCGTGGTACAATCGAAGAGTAGTTAGTTACTTGAGAAAGGAGGTCTCGCTCAAATGGAAGCATTGGAAACAGCGGACATGACACAGCTGTTGATGGAGTCTCAAGAACTTTCCACGATGATTAACCAGTCGCGCGAGGTCTCAGATTATCTGCTGGCCAAGCGTCAAATGGAAGCGGATGTGGAGGCGCAGCGATTGTTAGCGCTCTTTGAAAAGAAGAAAGAACAGTACGAGGATGTGCAACGGTTCGGGAAATACCATCCCGACTACAACCATATATCGAAAGAAGTCCGTGAGCTGAAGCGGACAATCGAGCTCATGGATTCTGTTCAGGCCTTTAAACGAGCGGAGGACTCGCTTGACGAACTTTTGTACCAAGTGAGCCGCACGATCGCAAATGCCGTATCAGATACCATCAAGGTTCCGAGCAACAATCCGTTCCTCGAAGCCCAGAGCAGTGGTTGTGGCACAGGAGGCAGCTGCGGCTGCAGCGTGAAAAAGCCTTCTTGATCGGATCGTATTAGCGGGACTCCCGCAGCAAAAAGCAGTCTTCGCAGAGGTTCCCGCAACAAAATTGTTTCTCGTTTGGCACGAGAAAGCGGAAGCGATAGACATGCTGACGTTCATCTGAGCGTACGTAGATACACTCAGGTTTCAATTTTGTACCGGTAGTCAGGCGCTCTCCTGTCTCCATGAGCTGTGTGGTCAGGCTGTGGACGGGGAGCGTGCTGCTTACATAGAAAAAGAGCTGGCCTGCATGAGTTCGCCAGTTGCTTGCCGTTATGGTTCCTTCTTGGAGTAACGTTTTTTCAAATTGCTGATAAAACGTAGCCAGCATACGAGACCACGATTCCTTTCTTCTAAAGCTCACAGGTCATTATACCACGATTTGGGAAGGAGACCGACGCCAAAACATGAGAGAGCGACGTCTGGGGGTTGCCGTGTGGGTCAAAAACACGCGTGCCGCTAAAAATTTACGTAAATTTGGCACCATTCATTACATCTCCAAGCGGTTGAATTACGTATCGATGTACGTAGATGCCAATCTGATCGACGAAACGATTCGTACGATGGAAAAACTGCACTTTGTCACGAAAATTGAGCGTTCCCATCGCCATGAGATTCCGGTGGAGTACAACAATGCGAGACCGGATAAGGCAAAGGAATACGACTACAAACAAGAGAAAAATCAGTTGATGGCTCTGGCAGAAACGTTGACATCGGAAGAAGGGAATCAACCAACTGCAGTTTCGACATAACCTCTAAAATGCTGCCAGATTTCGGCAGCTTTTTTCCTTTTGCTTACCAAGCGTACATGGTATGCTTAGAGAGTAAAATACATGAGTTGCGAGAATGAATGCGTTTTCATGGAATATAGATAGGTGTGGAAAGGTGGGGCGTACATCCATGATTCATCTAGACATTAACTGCGATATGGCCGAGGGCTTTAGCAGAGGACGACAATCTGAGGATTTGGGCATTATGAAGTGGATCACCTCCGTCAACATCGCGTGCGGTTTGCATGCAGGTGACCCGCATATCATTTACAGGACGATTGAAGCGGCGCTGAAGCACGAAGTGAAAATCGGAGCGCATCCTGGTTATCCGGATATTCAGGGATTCGGTCGTCGTTCCATGAACCTCACCGTTAACGAAGTCTACGAACTGGTTCTTTATCAGGTAGCGGCGCTGTCAGGGATGACCCGGGCGATCGGAGGAGAATTACATCACGTCAAATTACATGGGGCCCTTTACAATGAGGCAGCTGAGAGACCTGAGCTTGCAGAAGCAGTCGTACAGGCGATCGCAGACATTGATGAAGACCTGATTCTCTATGCTCTGTCTGGAAGCAAGCTGGTGGAGGCTGGCTTGGAGCACGGACTCCAGGTTGCAGAAGAGGTATTTGCGGAGCGGGCATACCTGCCGAATGGGCGTTTGGCACCGCGCGAGCTGGAAGGAAGCGTATTGATCAGCAAAGAAGAGCGCATGGAGCAGACTCGTCAGCTTGTCCTCAAGCAAAAAGTTTTGACCGTAGATGGACAGCACATCGATTTGGCAGCAGATACACTATGTGTCCATCATGAAAGTCACGATGTCTTGCAGTTTTTGGTCGAACTGCACCGTTGGGCGAAGCAAAATGGAGTGACAATCGAACCGATTAGCGCTCGATAAACTCGTTGGAAAAAGAAAAGCCGTGCATGAGACATTCACTCCGATCAACGGGAAATGGATGTCGACGCATGGCTTTCTTTTATTTTTCCGTTCTCCATAATCAGGATGGTATCGGCCAGTTTCTCCGCTTCATCTCTGTCATGGGTGACTAACAGAAACGGAATGTTCCATATGGCATGTATGCGCAGCAGCTCATCCTGACATTGTCTTCGAGTGTCTGCATCGAGGGCGGATAGAGGCTCATCCAGCAGCAGGACGTCGGGTTCTGTAGCCAATGAGCGGACGAGAGCGACTCGCTGCTTTTGCCCCCCGGATAGCTGGTGAGGGTACTTATCCAGCAAATGATCGATCCCGACTGTCGCGAGAAGAGTCTCCAGCCCGATTTCATGGCCAGCCTTCATACCGTAGCGAATGTTCCCTTCCACAGTCATGTGCGGAAACAGAGCGTAGTCTTGAAACAAATAGCCAATCTTACGCTTTTGTATCGGCATCGATTTTTTTCCATGCTCGTAAAAGAGCTGCTCCCCGAGCATGATTTTCCCGCCATCAGGATGTACCAGACCTGCAATGCTGTTGAGAATCGTCGTCTTGCCTGAACCGGATGGACCGAACAAAACAACGATTTTCTGCTCAACAGAAAAGGAGACATCCAGGTAAAAGTCAGGCAAACGCTTCTGGATGGAAACAGTCAACATACGATTCACCTGCCTTATTTTTGGTTAGCATACCGGCGGACATTTCTGCGGCTCCACCAGTTCAGCCAAAAGGTCGTACCCATACCTAACGAAACGATGATGATGACCCAGAATAATGCCTTTTCCATCTGGCCTGCCTCGACTGCAAAATAGATAGCGACAGGAATGGTATCCGTCTTTCCGGGGATGTATCCTGCAAGCATGAGGGTGGCACCAAATTCGCCCAGCCCGCGTGCGAAAGAAAGCACAAACCCTGCGAGAAGTCCCGGCCATGCTAATGGAAAGGCGACGGTCCAGAACAGCCTCCACTCAGAGGCACCCAATGTACGAGCGGCGTCCTCTAGCCTGCGATCGACACTCGTAAATGCAGCGACTGCACTTTGATACATGAGGGGAAACGAGACAACTACAGAGGCGATTACGGCGCCAGTTAAAGTAAAAATGACCTGAATCCCAAACCAGTCACTCAAGAGCTTTCCGATAAATCCGTTTTTGCCGAATAAAAGCAAAAGGCCAAACCCGACAACGGTAGGGGGGAGAACCAGCGGAAGTAAAAAGAAAGACTCCAGCAAGTTCTTTCCGAAGAAATTCCGTTGAGTCATGAGTCTGGCCATCAACAAGCCGATGACAAAAACGAGGGAGGTGGAAAGCGCAGCTACTTTCAGGGATAGAATCAACGGTGTAAAATTGGTTTCGATCAACGCTGGCCACCTCCGTTTCACTTTTTATTGGAAACCGTACTTTTGTAAGATCGCCTTTCCTTTGTCAGATGTCAAGTAGGAGAGGAATGATTTTGCAGCATCTGGGTGCGTGGAAGCAGCGACAACTGCACCAGGATAGACGATGGGTTTGTGCCATTCGGATTTCGCGGTTGCCAAAACTTTCACGTGTTTGGAGATGGCTGCATCACTGGCGTATACGATTCCTACATCTGCGTTACCCGACTCGACAAAGGTCAATACTTGTCTCACATCGCTACCATATACGAGTCGACCATTGAGGCTGTCGCCTATTTTCAGTGTATCGATGACTTCTTTTGCATAACGACCGGCAGGAACGGCTTCAGGCTCACCTGCTGCAACATGCTTCAAGGTGGGATCCGTCAGCTTTTCAAAGCTATCGATGTCAATAGAGCTGAATGCACTGGTAATCAGGACAAGCTCATTTTTGGTGAAATTCTGGCGAGTATCCTTTGTGATTAGTTGTTTTTCTTCCAGACCGTTCATATCTTTGGCACTCGCAGACAAGAAGACATCAGAAGGGGCACCTTGTCCGATTTGTTGCGCCAATTTTCCGGAGCTTCCAAAATTGTAGGTGACGTTGATGCCAGGGGTGTCTGCCTCGAATGTCGTTTTCAATTCGTTCAGAGCATCGGTCAGGCTGGCGGCCGCAGAAACCATGATTACCGCCTTTTCAGTTTGAGCTGCAGGTGCAGGCTGCGCTGTTTGAGGTGCCGCTGGAGTGCCAGAGCACGCGGTGAGGAGCAAGCTTAAGGAAGTGCACAGCGCGAATAATTGCTTTTTCATGAATGGAACCTCCATAACTATATTTAATTATAATTAGACATAATTAGATATAACTAGATTATATTATTATCATCTCATTAATCAATTGCCATTTTACGAAAAGTAAAAGAAAATAAAAAGTGAGAATAAGGATATAGGGGGGTCAGCCATGAGTAATGAAAATTCTTATACGACAGAAGAAATCGCAAAGCTATTGCGGATCTCTAAGCTGACCGTGTATGACTTGATTAAAAAAGGGGAGCTGCCTGCATATCGAGTCGGAAGACAGATGCGCGTGGATGCCAGTGATCTGGAAGCCTATAAAGTGAAAGCAAAAGGGGAATACAAGCAACAGCCGGCGACGGTTATCCCCTCAGCAGATGTGCAGGTGACAGTGACCAAGCAGACAGGAACTGCTCGGGACATTATTATCAGTGGGCAGGATATCAGTCTGGACATGCTCGCGAGTCATTTGCGAAAACAGGACGAGGATTATCGACCACTCCGCTCCTATGTAGGAAGTATGAACAGTCTGATCGCCATGTACGCAGGCCAGGCTGATATCGTCAGTACGCATTTATTTGATGGAAATACCGGTGAGTACAATGTTCCTTATGTCCGAAGCATACTGTCTGGACATCGCTACATGATCGTCAATCTTTTGTCACGGTGGGCGGGCTTTTATGTGCAGGTAGGTAATCCCAAGGAAATCCAGGCTTGGACTGACCTCCTCCAACCGGGTATACGCATGGTGAATCGGGAGATAGGCTCGGGAGCACGCACCCTGATCGAAGAAGAGTTTCGCCTGCATGCCATAAAAGGCTGCGATGTCGCAGGATACGAACGCGAAGAAGCCAATCATCTCGCTGTGGCAGGAACAGTGGCGCGTAAGGAAGCGGATGTAGGAATCGGGATAGAGAAAGCAGCCCGCATGGTGGGGGTCGATTTCCTCCCATTGGTGATGGAGCGCTACGATCTCGTCATTTTAAAGAACGAAGAAAACAAAAAGCTGATTTCTCGCGTTCTGGAAATTTTGCGATCGGATTTCTTTCAAAAGGAGCTGGACGCGATCGGAGGCTATGAGCTGACGCATACCGGCAAAATCATGTATGAGACGTGGTAAATGAAAAGTCGTGGCCTCTGCGAGACTCCAATCGTGGTGGCAACGGTTTTTTTGTTGATCGACAAACTTCGATCTCGTTTTATGACAAAATCTCCCGAATTTCTACTCAGGTAGACAAGGATTTGCTATTATAAAAAAAACGAATGCTTGCCGCCGAGCGATTTGAGGGTAGTCATGAAAAAACTTCAAAAAACGAGTTTATTGGTATGTATAACGATTCTGGTTTTATTTGGATCAGCAGGTATTGTCGTCTATTGGCCAGCCATATCCACGATGCTGGCAATGGCAGTGAATTCATCATCTGACACGGCTCAGACAGGGGCAGATCCCTTTTCTTACGATCCGCCAGTGCCATCCTACGTCAAAGATTTGCATCCCAAATATACGATACAGGCAGAATTACATACATCTGATGCAAAGATCACAGGGAAAATGACTGTTGAATTCGATAATCCGAAAACAAAGGATTTACGATTGTATGTATACGATTATTTATGGAACAGAATGGCAGTCAAATCCATTCGCTATAAAGATAAACCGCTAACGTTTGAGCGCGATACGTCAATGGTGAAACTGGCCAATCCATTTGGATCTGAAGTTCGCGGAGCGATTTCGATTGAATTTGAAAATCCGGTTCCGCGACGAGGGACACGCTTTGGGGTCAAAGATGATATTTGGACCTTGACGACGTGGTATCCCATGTTGGGAGCGCAAAATCAGCAAGGGAAGTGGTACGACCCGCCGTTGCGCATTGATTATGGGGATCCGTTCGTTTATCACTACGCGGACTACGATGTGTCGTTTACTTCCCCGCAAGGCTACAACTGGGTCAGTTCTTGGGGACGGGGAGTCAGTTCGCCGCTTGACGGGAACAGACAGCAGGTCCGTTATCAGGGGAACAAGCTGCTGAATTTTGCCTTGGTAGGAAGCCCGCTGTACCATGTGGAAACCGTCAAGCTCGGACCCAATCTTTCTGTGGATATCGCTTCTGTAGATAAAGGGAATATTGAACGGATCAAGAACATCGCTCAATCTGTTTTTCCTACGTATGCTGACTGGTATGGTGAGCTTCCATATCCACATGTCTCCATTGCGGAGACAGGTACAGGCACGACCTACGCAATGGAGTATGCCAACCTCGCTATATTCAAGCGGGACATGTATCAGCGGAATCTGATCGACCACTGGCTCCCACACGAGATCGCCCATCTGTGGTGGTACAACAGTGTGGCTACACTAGAGGCATCTCATGGATGGCTGGACGAAGGTTTGGTAGAAAGTAGTGTCTCCCATTATTTGCAAAATCGTTACGGGAACCAGTCCGCATCGGCTTTGCTGGATGAATACGCACGAGACGGTCAGCGCTTGCGTGAGCGTTATCCTTCAGGCAAGCTGGACAAGCCCCTGCAGCAGTTCGCCACAGAAGAAGAATTTCATTGGACTTGGTACTCACGGGGAGCACTGCTGTTTGACAATTTGCGCCATCAGATTGGCGATGATGCATATAAGCGCTTTCTGCACAGAGTCCAGCAAAATTATCACGGTAGTGTGATTGGAGCAGAGCACCTCGATCAGGCGTTGGGGCAGACGCTGAGGGGAGAAGCTGTCTACTTCCGTACGTATACACGGGCACTCAATACGACAGCCTTTGGGCCGATTCAGCTCGAGCCGTATGTAACGACCATCATCAATGGAATGAGCTATTACTCCGTGATTCCAGCGCGGGTGACAAATCAGACCGCCTATATCCCGCTGCGAGAAATTGGCGAACGGATGGGGCTTACAGTAGAATGGTCCAAAGAAAAACAGATGATCCTGGTAAAGGGTAATGGACGTGAGGTGTACCTCAAAGAAGGGGACCCCCTAGCTGTCGTTGACGGAAAAAAACTGGATCTGGGCAAGCCGGTCCTGTCTGTAAAAGAACGCACCATGGTTCCCATGGCCTTTTTCCCACAAGCGGTGGGTTTTGATACGGAGTATGATGCGCAGGAGAGAACTGTGAAAATCGTTACGCGAAAAGCGACAGGAAAGGCGGAAGAATAAACCATGAAGAACGTGGTGCTGGTTGGTTTTATGGGTACAGGCAAGACAACGGTGGGAGCCGCACTGGCAGAAGCGTTGGGCATTGTGCAAAAGGATCTGGATGAGGTGATCGTCGCCAGGGAAGGATGCAGTATTCCTGCGTTATTCGCAGAGCGGGGAGAAGCATACTTTCGCGATGCGGAGAGCAAATATCTGGACGAATTGCTCGATGAAGGCCCACAGATTCTCACGACAGGTGGCGGCGCTGTTTTACGCCCACAAAATGTCGAGATTATGCTGAGGAAAGGGAAGGTTGTGGCACTGTCCGCTTCTGAAGAGGAATTGATCAAACGACTGGAAAACGACACGGGACGTCCATTGTTGGCGGGAGGAGTGGCTGAACGCGTGCACACCCTGCTGCAAGAACGTGCTGGAGCGTACGATTTTGCTCCCATTCAAATCGATACGACAGGAAAAAGCCTCAGTGCAATCGTGGCGGAAATTTCAAACCAACTGACTGAGAGCGAGGAATTCGGGGAAGGCTAGGGAGGAAGCGCTCCGCCGCAGGGAAGACGGCGTGAATCCGCAAGTATGAAGGAGGCGCGTGCGATGTCTTTTCAGGAGTATTTAAAGTATCTGACCAGATTGTTTGTCCAGTACATGGAGACCCCGAAAGACGAACGGCGTCAGCGGAAGATCCCGCGGGAATCCTGGTCGTCCCGCTGGTTTGGGGCGATCCCCATGTCAATTCGGCTGTTATGGCGTAAATAAACCCATACCTGGAATGTGGACGGAGGATGCATATGGCGAGAGTCGCAGTTGAACAATCTCTATCCCAAATCAGCAAAATGCTGCGGGATAACGGGTATGATGTCGTCGATTTGGGTAACTGGCAGCAAGTGGTCGACGCGATTGTGATCACCGGCCAGGATATCAATGTACTCGGAGATCAAAGCAAAACGATTACGGGTGCCCCCATTATCAATGCGGAAGGCATGACGGCGAGTGAAGTTTTCCATGAGGTACACGTTCGTTTGTCGCCAACGGATCACCGATGAGGGATCCTCACAAAAAAACAGACAAGCTCTCCACCGTTTATTCGGAAGGAGAGCTTGTTTCGTTTACGTGAAATTGTCCAACTTTGTGAGCATACGAGTAGGGAACGAAACGCAGCCCTTCATCCCAGACGCCGACGTAAGCGTACTGGTCATTCCATAGATGCAGAGAGCTGACGACAAAGGGTGCCAGCACTTGCGAGTGATGCATCGGGACTGTCAGCGTGATTGGGTTCGACTCTTTTTGTTGCCAAAGCTGTGACCATGTCACATCGGTTGCATCGTACAAGTCGTGAACCCAGCTGATTTGATCAAAGGGGCTTACCTCATTTTGTGTAAGGACCCGAGTCTGTGTGAGCCGTTCTCCATCATGCACCAGCTCATCGGCTGAAAGAGTGTTCATGACAGGATCATTCGCAGTAAAATTGGCGGGGTATGACTCCCCTGTTTTGGCATTGACCATTTGCGAGGCAGGGCTTTGAGTGAGCAACCAATGGGAAGCGAAACCGTCGTAGACCGGCTCTGCTGCGATTTCCCGCGGAGCGAAAGCGTCATCGAACAGGATATACTCACCGACTCCGTATTCCAAAAGAACGAATTTCTCTGCCCCTTTGGGAGATGGTAATTCGCCAACTACCAAATAACCGACTTGCTTTCCTGATTGGGTAATGCTGACGAGCCATTGATGCTGATTGGCTCCGAGTGTCTGTACATCCGTTTTTGCGTTCTGCCATTGCTTGAACCCGGCATCGCGCAGCGCGAGCGTGTCTATCCACGAATGGATTTGCGTCTGAAATTGTTTGGTCCAGCTCATCTCTTCTTCTGCATACGCAGGACTCATGAAGATCAGAAGGGAGAGGAGTATGGAAAAGATCGGAACGAAGCGTCTGGTCACATGCATGCACCACCTTTTGCAGAAGCTTTCCTAATCCTATTGTAACCAGGTATGCCAAAAAGATTTGTTGCAACTTGTCTTGTCCTTCGCACCTTTTCTCGCAGTTCTTTTACAGAATTCGTCCAGATACGGGGGATTTGGATGTATTTTTTAACTGAGAAGTCGATACGAGTGGAGGAGTGGACGACAGGTAAAACAGCCCTCCGTTAATAAACTGCACGTCAATTCGCGGTTCATGCTGCCATCTCAGTTCGTCCATACGACGTTGTCGTTCCTCGTCTGGTGTGCTTTTTCGCCATTCCTTCTGATTGATCTCTTCCCTTGGTGTCACCTGAATCCCATTGGCACGTAAAAAGTCGAGGATTCTCCCTCCTGTAGCCCGATATTCGTCAAACGACTGCGGCTGTTCGACACTCACTGAGCTAGCAGGATGAATGGTTTGATCTGGTACAGTTGCAGGCTGCTCCTCTAGTTGCTCCTCTTCTATGTTTTCTTCTTCCGTGGTTACGTCTTCTGATTCTTTCTCAGCCGATTCTGGTTCGCGGCGAGCGAGCTCTTCATAATAGGCGGCAAGAATATCGAGTTCTTCCTGCAAGCGACTCCGAGCCTCTTCTGCCCATGTCTGATCCTCCAGCTTTAGAACGTTAGTCACTTCCTGCTCTGCCATTGCCAGCGCCTGAGGAACCGTAATTCGCCGGTCCATTGTGTAAAAATAGTCAGGAATGGTAGGACTGAGCGGCAGACGGAACAAAAACGAAGTGAAGTCGTGGACCACTCGCGGGTTGTGCAAGTTGATCCCCAAGTAGAGTAGAATGTCTCGCTTCTTATCGCAGAGAAGAGAGACTTTCAGATTGAGCCCAAGCCAAGGGACGAGTGGCGTAGACCGTCTTGAAGCGCTGGGTACTCCTGTTTTTTGTTCGTACATGCAGAGGAAGCGACCGTGCTTTTTGGTGGATTCAAAGATTTGTTGCATTCGTGTTGCTCCCAAATGGACATATTCTGCACGCAGTCCTTCCGGGAGACGATCGGGATGAAAGGCAAACGTCAGCACCAAAGGCTGATACGCGATATTCATTTTTTCTACCCAGCTCCAATAAAACGGACGATTTCCGATGTCCTTGTCGACGTCGACGGGAAGCTTGACGGTCAAGTAGTCGGGATGGGATTCGACGATATGGGCAGAAAAGGATGCGAGATAGCGCTCCACAAATTGCCGGACCTGTTCCTGCTGCATAGGAGAACCTCTTTTCGTGTTTATTGGTCTGCTGCTTCGGATAACGCGGAATCAGTCCGAGGTTGCGTCTGGCGAATGGCTCGGATGGCATGTCCCATGTTGTCTAGCTTGAGAGCCATTTCCTTGGAGGATCGCGAGTCCATGATGATCTGGATGAGATTTTCTTCGAGAGAGTGATTGAGATTGAGTCGCTCTACGATGTCGTCCAATTCCCCAATCACCATTTCAAACAGATCGATTTTTTCGTAGAGCAGGTTCAAGATGTGTTCCTCGATTGTTCCTACGGTAGAAAGGTTGTGGATATAGACATCCCGTTTCTGACCGAGGCGATGGACACGCCCGATTCGCTGCTCGACGCGCATAGGATTCCAAGGCATGTCGTAATTGATCACCTGATTGCAAAATTGCAGGTTGATCCCTTCACCGCCGGCTTCTGTTGCAATCAGTACTTGGGCGCGATTTTGGAACAGGTCCGTCATCCAGTCTTTTTTGCTGCGTTTAAACCCGCCGCGAAACGGTACGGAAGTGATGCCATGATCATGCAAGTACTTTTGCAAATAGTTTTGGGTAGCGCGGTATTCCGTAAATATAATGACCTTGTCATTGATGTTTTGAATCAATTCCACGGTTTTGGCTGCTTTGGAATGGGTTTCGATTTTCTTAATCATCTCGACCAACTCAACGATTTGCTCACGCATGGCAGAGTCCTCCGCCGTACGCTGATGCATATTGTAAAGAGTCATAAATGCTGCTTCCTTGCTCGAACAAACCTCGCGCTGCAGGGTGATGAGAGACAGAGAATTGAAGCCGCCACCTGAGATTCCCGTGTGGTACTGTTCCCGTACAAAGCGTGTGACGCCATCGTAGAGAGCCAGCTCTTCGGCAGACAGCTCGATTGGCACGGATTGTACACGTCGGCTAGTGAACTGAATGCCACCGTCGCTGCGCTTATTGCGGATCATGACTTTCTCGATTTCTCCCCGCAGCTTCTCGCTGTTTTTGGACTGCCGCTTGCCTTCTACATAATTCGAAGAGAATGTAGCGTTATGTCCCAAATGGCCGGGCTTCAGCAGATTAATCAGGTTGTACAGCTCGTCCATTTCATTCTGAATCGGTGTGGCCGTCAGCAGCAGACAGTATTTCTTGCGGATTTCTTTGACGAATTGGTAGTTGCGAGTCCGCTTGTTTTTGAGCTTGTGTGCTTCATCGATAATGAGCATATCGTAATCAATGTCGAGAACGTGACGCCGATGCGGATCGCGTTTGGCTGTATCGATAGAGGCGACTACCACATCGTGCTGACGCCACATGTACTCTTTTTTCTGAGCAACAGCTGTGATCCCGAATTTTTGATGCAATTCCTTCGTCCATTGAATGACGAGGGAAGCGGGGACGAGTACGAGAATCTTTTTTGCAAGTCCACGAACCATGTATTCTTTCATGATCAGCCCAGCTTCTATCGTTTTCCCCAAGCCTACTTCATCGGCGAGGATCGCTCGGCCACGCATATCGAGCAATACGCGCTCTGCCGTTTGCAGTTGATGAGGGAAGGGAGACAAGAGAGGCAAGTACTTTAAAGACTGCAATTGGTCAAATTCTCGAACAGCCATGGCTTCCTCAGCTTCCAGCGCCAGTTTGAACAGTTCCCATTTGTCCCAAGGTCCGTCCTCTTGCATACGTTCCGTCAGCGGATCAAGCCAGCTGGTGTCAAAGGTAACAGGAATATTCGGCATATGTGTAACTCCTTTGCGTGTCTGTGCCATATCTTTCATGACGAAACTGATAAAGCTTAACGTTTTTATTTATGTTGATCATTTTGTTAAGTATTTCTTGAGATAACTGTGAATTTGCATATTTTCAAGAGCTTACTCTCATGGTAGGATATAGAGGAAGTTCACTCGTTAGTATGGAATCATATCAAAAACTTATGTATGACCACGTATCCAACGCGAATGATAGTAGCAGGGAGAGACTGCCTGACACGGCAGCGCCGAAGGAGCAAACCGGTGACGGTGAATCTCTCAGGCAAAAGTACCTCTACTGGACGCAACTCTGGAGAGAGCTCAAATAGGAGCCACCAAAGGGGAAACTTGTGGGTGAGGTGATCCCCGCCTCACTTGATGCGCAAGGTAACTCTCAGGTACCAAGGACAGAGGAGGAGAAATGGGCACCATTACTTGGTGTACCCATTTTTCGTCCTCTTTTTTGTGCTTTCGTTAGGATGTCGCAGCACAAATGGCGATCAGCCAAATCCGTTTCACTTGGGGAAAAACGCCAACCAGGTTGGCTTTCAGGAGGTGCCCTTATGTCCACATTGAAAAGAACACCGCTGTTTGATTCTTACGCGAAGTACGGTGGGAAAACCATTGACTTTGGTGGCTGGGAACTGCCCGTTCAGTTTTCCAGTATCGGTCAAGAGCATGAAGCAGTACGGACCAAAGCTGGACTGTTTGACGTTTCCCACATGGGAGAGGTGGATGTAAAAGGAGAGAACGCACTCGCTTATCTCCAGCGCGTCACGACCAACGACGTGTCCAAACTGGCTGTCGGTCAGGCACAATACAGTGTGCTCTGCTATCCGGATGGAGGCACCGTCGACGATCTATTGGTGTATAAATACGCTGATGACCACTACTTGCTGGTCATTAATGCAGGCAATATTGACAAGGACTACGCTTGGTTGCAAGAGCATCTGATTGAAGGCGTGACGATCGAAAATATATCGCCACAAACTGCGCAGCTCGCGGTTCAAGGTCCTGCTGCGGAGAGCATTGTGCAAAAGCTGACGACAACAGACTTGTCCCAAATTGGCGTTTTCCGCTTTCAGTCCGATGTTCTGGTGGATGGAGTTCCAGCACTGGTCTCTCGTACTGGCTACACCGGTGAAGACGGATTTGAAATTTACCTGGCTGCAGACCAGGCGGCAAAACTCTGGGATACCTTGCTGGCAGCAGGTGCAGAAGAAGGCTTGGTGCCGTGTGGTCTGGGCGCGCGCGATACTCTGCGCTTTGAAGCCAAGCTTCCACTTTATGGTCAAGAGCTGAGCCAGACGATTACGCCGATCGAAGCGGGTATTGGCTTTGCCGTTAAGGTTGACAAGGAAGTGCCGTTTATCGGTCAAGAAGTGCTCAAGGCACAAAAAGAAAACGGTGCACCGCGCAAGCTGGTTGGGATTGAAATGATCGACCGGGGCATCCCGCGTACGCACTACCCAGTATATGTTGGTGAAGAGCTGATCGGGGAAGTCACCACAGGAACCCAATCTCCGACCTTGAAAAAGAACGTCGGTCTCGCCCTCATCAAGAGTGAGCATGCTGCTCTGGGAACCACACTCGAAGTTGAAATTCGCGGAAAACGACTCAAAGCAGAAGTGGTTGCCGCTCCTTTCTATAAACGTCCAAAAAATTGATGGCAAGACCCATCCAACCTACTTAAAGGAGGAGTACGTTCGTGAAATACCGCTACCTGCCCCAAACCGATCAGGACAAGCGCGAAATGCTGGCAACTCTCGGCATTTCCAGTGTCGAGGAACTGTTTGCCGATATCCCAGAAGAAGTGCGCTTCAAAGGTGCTATTCAAATCCCAGAGGCTCTCTCTGAGCCGGAACTGGTCAAATACTTTACAGGCTTGGCCAATAAAAACGTCAATTTCAGCACGCATGTAAACTTCTTGGGGGCAGGCGTTTATCAGCATTACACCCCGAGCACAGTGAACCACATGTTGCTGCGCGGCGAATTTTTCACCGCTTACACGCCATACCAGCCAGAAATCAGCCAAGGTGAGCTGCAAGCCATTTTTGAATTCCAAACAATGGTATGTGAGCTGACCGGAATGGAAGTAGCCAACTCTTCTATGTACGATGGCGCGACTTCCTTGGCCGAAGCAGCGATGATGGCAGCAGGACACACAGGGAAAAAACGGGTGATCGTTTCCCGTGCTGTTCATCCGGAAGCACGTGGCGTGCTGAAAACATATGCATACGGGCAAAACGTGGAACTGGTCGAGGTAGGCATGAACAGTGAGGGCGTGACCGATACACAAGCGCTCGAAGCTTTGATCAATGACAACACAGCGGCCGTTATCGTACAATACCCGAACTTCTTTGGTAACGTTGAGGACTTGTCGGTAGTGGAATCTATCGCACACGGAAATGGAGCGCTTTTGATCACATCCTCCAATCCACTCGCGCTAGGCGTACTGGAAGCACCAGGCAAACTGGGTGCAGACATCGTGGTGGGTGACATGCAGCCGTTCGGAATTCCGGCTTCCTTTGGTGGGCCGCACTGCGGCTATTTCGCTACGACAACCAAGCTGATGCGCAAAATGCCAGGTCGTATCGTCGGCCAGACCAAGGACGAAAACGGCAAGCGTGGCTTCGTTTTGACGCTGCAAGCTCGTGAACAACACATTCGTCGTGAAAAAGCGACTTCCAATATTTGCTCCAATCAGGCACTGCTTGCGCTGGCAGCTGCGATTACCATGACAGCACTGGGTAAGCAAGGCGTACAGGAAATGGCGATGATGAACCTGCAAAAAGCGCATTATGCAAAACAAGCGCTACAAGCAAAAGGGCTGGAAATCGTCTTTACTTCCCCATTCTTTAATGAGTTTGCTGTGAAGCTGTCCCAACCAGTAGCAGACGTAAACAAAAAGCTGCTGGGCGCAGGAATCATCGGTGGTTACGACCTGGGTATGGATTATCCAGAGCTGGCGGGACATATGCTCCTGGCCGTAACGGAACTGAGAACGAAAGAAGAAATTGACCAACTGGCGCAGGAATTGGAGGCGATCACTCGTGCATAGAGACCAGGAGAAAGCACTGATTTTTGAAATGAGCAAACCAGGACGTGTGGGCTACAATCTACCGGCACTGGATGTACCCGAAGTAGAAGTAGCCAGCCTGCTGCCGAAGCACCTCATTCGCGAGACGCCAGCCGAGCTGCCAGAAGTATCCGAGCTACAGCTGGTTCGTCACTATACCGAGCTGTCCCGTCGCAATCACGGGGTAGACAACGGTTTTTATCCGCTTGGATCTTGCACGATGAAGTACAATCCAAAGATTAACGAAGATATCGCTCGTTATCCTGGTTTTGCACAAACACACCCATACCAACCGGAAGAAACCGTACAAGGTGGCTTGGAGCTGCTCTACAATCTGCAGGAAGAACTGGCAGAAATCACAGGTATGGATCAGGTCACGTTGCAACCAGCAGCGGGTGCCGCAGGTGAATGGACCGGTCTGATGATGATCCGTGCGTACCATGAAAGTCGCGGCGAAGGTCATCGTACGAAAGTCATCGTCCCAAACTCTGCGCACGGAACCAACCCTGCGTCCGCAGCTGTAGCTGGTCTCGACACGGTTACCATTCCGTCCAATGACCGTGGCTTGGTAGATATTCAAGCATTGCGTGAAGCGGTTGGTTCGGATACAGCAGCTCTGATGCTGACCAATCCAAACACACTCGGACTGTTTGAGGAAGATATCGTGGAAATGGCGCAGATCGTCCATGAAGCGGGCGGACTCCTGTATTATGACGGAGCCAATGCCAACGCAATCTTGGGTATCGCTCGTCCTGGCGACATGGGCTTTGACGTCGTGCATCTCAACTTGCACAAAACGTTTACAGGTCCTCATGGCGGCGGTGGACCAGGTGCAGGTCCGGTTGGGGTCAAGAAAGTACTCGAACCATTCCTGCCAACCCCGATCGTTTCGAAAAAAGAAGACGGCACGTTCTACTGGGATAGCAACCGCCCACAATCGATCGGTCGTGTGAAAGGCTACAACGGAAACTTTGGTATTCTCGTGCGCGCTTACAGCTATATTCGTACGATGGGTCCAGAAGGCTTGCTGCAGGTATCGCAAAATGCCGTGTTGAACGCCAACTACATGATGCGTCGTCTGGCAACGGCATACCATTTGCCATTTGATCAAGTCTGCAAGCATGAATTCGTTCTGTCCGGTGTTTTGCAAAAGAAACTGGGTGTCCGTACACTCGATATCGCGAAACGTTTGCTGGACTTCGGCTACCATCCGCCGACCATCTACTTCCCGCTGATTGTCGACGAGTGCTTGATGATCGAGCCGACCGAAACCGAAACAAAAGAGACGCTAGATGAATTCATCGACGCGATGCTGCAAATTGCCCGCGAGTGTGAAGAGACTCCGGAAATCGTACAGGAAGCACCGCATACTACAGTGGTAAAACGCCTGGATGAGGCGACTGCTGCACGCAAACCAATCCTGCGTTACCAGCCGCAAGCCTAATCATATGACTATCGAAAAACCGCCTGAATTCTTGAGGGCGGTTTTTCTTTCCTGGTGATGATATGATGGAGGGAAACAGGGGGTGTCGGGATGAAAAAGCGAATTGTCTTTACAGGTGGTGGATCGGCAGGACATGTGACGGTCAATCTCGCCTTGATTCCACATTTTCTGGAGGCAGGTTGGGAAGTCGCCTATATCGGGTCGACGAATGGAATTGAGAAGGAGCTGGTCGGGGGACTGACTGGCGTTCGATATGTAGGAATCTCATCTGGAAAGCTGCGCCGTTATTTCAACTGGAAAAATTTTACGGATCCTTTTCGTGTCACCAAAGGAATCTGGGAGGCTTTTCGCTTCTTGCGCACATGGAAGCCGGATGTCATTTTTTCCAAGGGCGGGTTTGTCTCCGTACCAGTCGTACTGGGAGGCTGGATGAATCGTCTGCCAGTGGTGATTCATGAATCCGACCTGACTCCGGGATTAGCCAATCGCTTATCGGTTCCATTCGCCAGCAAAGTTTGCGTCACCTTTCCGGAAACCGTCCATCATCTCCCGCCATCAAAAGGCGTCCATGTAGGGGCTGTGATCCGTTCTGAGCTGCTAAATGGATCGCTGGAGAGAGGAATCTCCCTCTGCGGATTTACGTCTCAAAAGCCCGTCCTGCTCGTCATGGGTGGCAGTCTGGGAGCACGCCGCATCAATGAAGTGGTAAGAAGCCAGCTGTCGGTCTTGCTCACGGATTATCAGGTCGTTCACATCTGTGGGAGGGGTCAGCGTGACGAAGCACTTCAACAATCGGGTTATCGACAGTATGAGTATGTCAAGGACGAACTGCCAGACTTCATGGCTATGGCTGATCTGGTCGTTTCTCGTGCTGGCTCCAATGCGATCTTTGAATGCCTCGCTCTGCGCAAGCCCATGCTGTTGATTCCGTTATCCAAAGCAGCTAGTCGCGGTGATCAGATATTGAATGCACGATCCTTTGAAAAAAGAGGCTTTTGCGAGGTACTGCTGGAGGAGGATTTATCGGATACAACATTTTTGCAAGCCCTAAAAAGGCTCGGAGAAAATCGATCCGATCTGGTGCGTCGTATGAAAGAGGATACCCACGCAGATGCGCTGGCACAGGTTATATCCCTCCTCAAGAATGCGGCAAGCTGAACAATTGCCCATCCGGGTCTTGCCGATCCTCGCACGGGAAGGCTACAATGAATGCGTTGTAAAAGAGGAGGTACATAGGATGGAACAGTGGCGTTATATTGTGACGGAAGCAATGTCTCCCGCGATGAATATGGCAGTGGATGAGGCTATCTTGCAATTGCACAGCGAAGGCAAGGTACCGCCGACTGTCCGTTTTTACACATGGGATCCGGCCACATTGTCGATCGGATATTTTCAAAAGGCGATGAAGGAAATCAATATGGATGCACTCCGCGATAGCGGTTTGGGTTTTGTGCGCCGAGCAACAGGAGGGCGCGCCGTTCTCCACGACAAAGAGCTCACCTATAGCGTCATCGTGTCGGAAGAGCACCCCAAAATGCCTTCCAGCGTGACAGAGGCATACAAGACCATTAGTCTGGGGCTATTGCACGGATTTCAAAATCTGGGACTGAAGGCAGAAATGGTGTCTTTGGCGAGTGAAGAGGAGAAGGAAAAGTACAGCTCTCCTGGGTCCTCTGCA
>JARDZO010000295.1 GCA_029240815.1 Brevibacillus sp. | reverse complement strand
CACAGTCTTTGAAGAAAATGCCGCTGTATTCGATAAGGTGAAAATATATGCCGTCCCAGGTGCCGAACAGACCATGGATCGTCTTGAGGAGTATTTGGCAAGTATGTCTTAAAAGTAAGAGGCCAACTGATGCCTCCGGCAACAGCTCGCTATTTTTTTTCGCGAGGAAGAAATCGAATCGTTTTGAGGCTTCCGTGAAACCTGGCAAACGCCAGGGTTTACAGCCCAAGGACGGCACAGAACACATTCCTAAAGGCTGCCAACCTATTGGCAGCCTTGCTGTGCTAACGGGTACGATAGTGCCACAGGAAGTATTTCTTGACACTACAAGAAGGAGCCCTTATATTTTAACTATTCAATAGAACAATTGAATGGTTGAGGTGAAAGAACCGTGAGCATAGAGCGAGAATGGAAAGATCAGTTGTATCAGGAATTTGCGCGTATCGGTAAATGTTTATCAAGCCCCAAACGCTTGGAGTTGCTTGACTTGCTTGCTCAAGGTCCCAAATCTGTAGACCAGCTCTCTAAGATAACGGGCATGAGTGTTGCGAATGTATCCCAGCACTTGCAAACGTTGCACGACTCGAGATTGGTTCGTTTTCATAAAAAAGGTAACTTTGTGATTTACGAAATTGCCGAACTTTCTGTAGCTGACTTCATGGTGTCCTTGCATCGTCTCAGTGAAAAGCAATTAGTAGAAGTGCAGAGACTTAAATCCGACCTATTGCATCAGCAGGTCAGTATGGAGCCCATAGCTTTAGAAGAACTCCTTAAACGTATGGAGAGAAAAGAAGTTGTGTTGTTGGACGTACGACCGGAAGATGAATATGCAACGGGCCATATTCCAGGCGCGATCTCTATACCTATGGAAGAGTTGGAGAAACACCTTGCCTCCTTGCCAATGGATAAGGAGATTGTCGCATATTGCCGGGGGCCCTACTGCCTGATGTCTGCCCAAGCCGTTGAAATTATGAAGAGCAAGGGGATAAAAGCATCTCGCCTGGAAGAAGGCGTACACGAGTGGAAACGCTATGTGGAACACTCCAATATGTCAACAAAGGAGATCATTTAATATGGAAATTGGAATCATCTTGCGAAGGGATCCGTGATCAAAAGTTGAGCGGCAAGGTGCTGACTTTTTAAAGGAGTCAATAACAATTAGAAAGGTGGTTCTAAGCGATGACGCATGAACCCCCGATGAAAGACAGTAGTATTCATCATTACGTTGATTCCACGGATATGCAAAGAAAGCTGTATAAGCGTTCCTTACTCATAGTGGTCTTATCACAAATTTTCGGGGGTGCGGGTCTTGCCGCTGGTGTAACGGTCGGCGCGCTGATTGCTCAAGAGATGTTGGGAACAGAAAGTTATGCAGGTGTTCCCGCAGCTTTGATTACCCTTGGTTCCGCTGCAGCAGCCTTGTTGGTAGGACGTTTTTCAGAACGTTACGGGCGCAGGTTAGGGCTTGCAACAGGCTTCTTCGCAGGGGGCCTTGGTGCACTAGGAGTAATAATGGCATCGGTAAATAACAGTGTGGTGCTCCTGTTCGTATCGCTACTTGTTTATGGTGCTGGAACGGCAACAAACCTACAAGCCCGTTATGCTGGAACAGATTTAGCTAAGCCTAATCAGCGAGCGAAAGCAATTAGCATTGCAATGGTTTCGACCACATTTGGTGCAGTTGCTGGCCCTAATATGGTAGAGGTCACCGGCAACTTTGCAAACTCCATTGGCGTTCCCGCACTAGCAGGTCCGTTTATCCTAGCTGCAGCAGCTTATATTCTCGCAGGGATGGTATTCTTAATTTTCCTGCGTCCCGATCCATACATCGTTGCAAAGGCTGTGTTTAAATCGCAGCAATCAGTGGGGCAGAGTCATGGAGTTAATGAAGATAGGGGAGTCGATAAAAGCAATAGCAGCGGCTTGGTTGTAGGTGCTACAGTTATGATTTTAACCCAAATCGTTATGGTTGCAATAATGACAATGACACCTATCCACATGAAACATCACGGTCATAGCTTGGGGGATGTAGGGTTAGTTATCGGTATCCATATAGGCTCCATGTATTTCCCCTCACTCCTTACAGGAGTTCTAGTTGATAAGGTCGGTCGTACAGCTATGTCGTTTGCCTCAGGGGGCGTTCTATTGCTTGCAGGCATTGTTGCCGCAGTAGCTCCTCCGGATTCAATGTTGGTACTTATTGTTGCGCTATCATTGCTCGGAATCGGTTGGAATTTTGGCTTAATCAGTGGGACAGCAATCATTGTAGATGCAACTAATCCGGTAACGCGTGCAAAAACTCAAGGAACGATTGATGTGTCGATTGCACTAGCCGGGGCTTCGGGAGGAGCGCTGTCCGGTATGGTTGTAGCTCAATCAAGCTATGCAACGTTGTCGCTTGCTGGCGGAGGAGTTGCACTTTTACTTATACCAGTGGTTATATGGTCTCAAAGCAAAACAAAAGTTAATCTAAAAAACGACTCATTGAGCTAAACGAGTACGTTAGTTCATAAACACATAGCACGAGGCTGCCGGCGATCGGCAGCCTATTGAAGTAACGGACAGAAAAGCGGAAAATTTGGTGATTAAAGTTTTGGGATTTTCAAGTACTGTACTATGATAAACTTGATTCCATTATTTAATTCGAGCGATGGTATGGGACTAGGAACTTCCACATTTCACATACCGGCTTGTTCCACAAGGCCTATAAATATTGTTCGGTTCTTTGTGATTATTATGACGAGTTCTGTCACTATTAACGATTATGATTGGTTTTAACAAGGTTAGACTAAACGATAAGCGGTACTAACCAGCGTTGAAATTTAATTATAGGGAGATGAAATGATGTATAGTACAGTTGAGAATTTTATCACGGAATGGAAAAATGAAGCCGTATTAACCCAGCAAATTTTGGAAAATTTGACCAATGAAGCGCTGGGGCAGCAAGTATATCTTGAAGGGCGCACGTTGGGAAGAATTGCGTGGCATTTTGTAACGAGCATCCCTGAGTACTTAACTGAATTTGGACTGTTGGTAGACAAAGTGCCCGATTCCGGCGAAGTGCCGTCTGCGGAAGAAATCGCTGAAACCTTTAAAACTGTAAGTTCCAATGTGACGAACGCTCTGAAAGAGCAGTGGACGGACGATACTTTAAAGCAAATCAAGCACGCATTCGGAAGAATGGAGTCTAATGCTACAATTTTCATGGGATTGATCAAACACATTGTTCATCACCGAGGACAGGTTACGGTTCTTATGCGCCAAGCGGGATTACCTATACCTGCGGTGTATGGTCCATCCAGGGAAGGTTGGATGCAAATGGGGGTACAAACGCCGCCGCTATGAATGACTATACACAGGGCGGTGAATCGTACCACGTACCACGAGCGAAGCGAATTTTTTTGACATCAACCGATTGCGGGGCGAGTCAATGGCTTCTATTAAGGGGGGCGTTAGGCTTTGAATCCACAACGAACGGAAGTATACTGGAATCCTTTTATCCATTCGGTTTTCTATAACAAACCGATCTATTTAGCTGCTACAGCATTCGGCTTATGTCATGTTACATTTCCACATGAATCGTTTGAATACTTGCAGAGAGAGATCAAGAAGCGGATTCCGAATGCTGAGTTCATCCAAGGCATCGATCCTATGAGAGAATATAGCCGGCAATTAAAGGAGTATTTGGATGGAGATCGAAAAGAATTCACGTTTTCCATTGATTTTCGAGGCACTGATTTCCAAATCTCCGTATGGCGGGCACTAGTTAACATCCCCTATGGAGAAGTGCGGAGCTATTCGGATATCGCGCGGACGATTGGAAATTCCAAAGCCGTTCGTGCTGTCGGGACGGCAAATGGCGCAAATCCCATTCCCATTGTAGTCCCATGCCATCGTGTACTCGGTAGAAATAAGGCGCTCACGGGATTTCGGGGAGGTTTGAAAATTAAAGAGACCTTGCTTCGTTTAGAAGGTTTCAATGCTTTCACTGTAAATGGGCACGAGAGATATTTCTTTTGACGGTCATGGATCGCGGGAAGCTTTCCCATATAAGTGGTAGGACGGTTGATAGCAGACCACCAGTTTTTCGGGATACTTTTCGTTTTGTATCATTTTTCTGTTTTTATTGGATATACTTTGGATATACAATAACAGAAGGATGTGGTATTCTTGACTCAAGACCACAAGAAAGGACTGGTATATGTGACGACGACAACCATTGGGAAATGGGGAAACAGCATGGGCGTCCGCATTCCGCAGGAATTCTTGGAAACCGCACATTTGGGTTTGGGTTCAAAAGTTGAAATTCAACTGATCCCTGAACAAGGTATATTGTTGAAGCCCTCGATTCAGAGAAAGCGCAAATCCAACCGGGAGCTGCGCAAGCTGTTATTTTCCATGCGTGGCAAAAACAAACCGGAAATGTCACAAGGGATTCTCATTGACGATTCGGTGGGGGATGAAATTTTTTAATGTCGATCACAGGAACTGTAGAACGAGGTAGCATCGTGTGGTTTAATCATCACCCGACCAGAGGCCATGAACAAAATGGCTACCGGGCCTCAATTGTAATATCAGACGGAATCATCGATCCTACTTTAAACCAGATTGCGTTAACCGTTCCGGTGACGACGCAAATCAGGGGACACACCTTCGAATTTCCGGTTCCTCCAGGAATTGAGACGCCGGGAACGCATGCACTGCCGCCACAAAACCAGTTTTCGGAATTGACCGGTGCGGTCCTGATCAATAATATTAGAACCTTTGATCTTGCGGCGAGGAACGCTATTGTGATCGGTAGGGTTGATCCGGAATCGGAGTTTTTCGTAAGTATTATTGATCGCGTAATGGCAATTATCTCCTATCCTGAAGAGGATGAGGGAGAATGGGACGACGACGAAGCCTAATGACCTAAAAAAGCATCGAATGGTATTGCTCCCTCACGGTAAACAGTGGAAGAATCAATTATTCACTGTGAATTGGAGGGGATTTTTCTTCTTGCTCGGCTATTTGCACCTTCATTTGAAGCCCTCCTTCGAAAAACGTCTGCTATTTCATATAGCTCTGCCAAATCCGGCCTTCCGGTATGGATAAAGTTTTGCCTTGCTTCCTGCAAGGTCATTGCCTCAACCGCTACGACTTTTTCGCCATCTTCCGGTATCGATGGGGCGGACACTAATTCAACATCACCATACCCGACAACGCGATAATAGAGTGGATGCGGTAAATGGGGTTTATAAGGTTTCTCTGCTGTTGAAATAAATTTCCACGCTCCGAAAGTCGTAAACGACGACACTAACCTTGCCCCTGCCTCCTCGATTAGCTCACGTTTTAAGGCGGAGAGGTAATCCTCATTTGGTTCCAACGTTCCCCCTGGTATTTCCCATTTGCCATTATTCAATCGGATTAAAACACAGTTCTCGTTGATAAAAGGCACAATATTTACATTGCTTACCAGTCGTTCCGGAGGCAAATCGTTACATACTTCAAAACTTGAGATTACGTTGCCCCAATCATAGGTTTGGAGTAGGTTCGGATAATGTTCTGTATTGATCGATGGTTCCATTTCATATCTCCTCCATTTTAAGATTTTTTAATGATGCTTGTGATTGAATACTTTCGACGATGAATCAACATTTTGCATGATTTAGAAAAATTCAAAATTTTCCACTTTGCGTATTGCATCTTGGAGTAATTTTAATTACTATATAAAGTAAAGGAGGTGAGGAAATATGAATGATGAATTGCATCTCAATGTCTCGCTTTTGCGACGTCGTGTCCCGAATCTTACAACGGCGGCACGCGCCGCAGGTATAAGGCCGGCTACAGTTTCAAATCTGTGTACAGGAAAAATTCCTGTAGGTAGGGCTGAAGTTCGAACGCTGGCAATTCTTGCGTCTCTGGCGAATTGCAGTATCGACGACTTGATTATTCGAGGGAGTGGGGCAAGCATGATAGAAACGGGAATAAAAGTTTTAGACTTGTTGGCGCCTGTCGTCCGAGGAGGTACCGTCGGTCTGGTGGCCCGGCATGGGGTGGGGCAGCTTGTTATGTTAGCAGAGCTGTTCTATCGGGTCAAACAGCGCGGGTACAAGACCATTCTCTGGGAACCCCAGTATGATGCCGGGGACAGGTACAACATTAAGAAAGGCATGGAAGATGTGTTGCCTCAAGCCGATTTTATATGCGAATCCCTTGACGAAGTATCCGAACAAATAGCTTTGCTGGGCACAGAATGTGATGTGATCTTGGGTGCCGATCGGGAAATTGTCATCTCCGGCGAATTATTAGCCCTTCGTGAGCGGCTTCAAGAAGCCGGAATCCGTCCCTTGACCGTTGCCCTTGTCGACACCCGCTTCAACGCGCCGGACGAGGAAGTTCCCTATGGTCCGCTCGATACGCTTCTTCGCTTTGATGTGGATTTGGCCTCTCGCAAATTTTTCCCTGCAGTGGACCCACTGGCGTCCACATCGACGGTTTTGGAGGGAGCCCAATTGGAGGCAGCGCATCTTATGATTCAGCAGCGGTCCAAAAAGCTGCTGGCAACGCATCTTATGATTCAGCAGCGGGCCAAAAAGCTGCTTCGTCGTTATCGGGAACTGCGCTTTCTGGTCGATAAGCAAGGAGTAGAAAAAATACCCGAAACGGATGTGCAAACCTACTATCGCGGAGAACGTCTGGAGGCATTTCTGACTCAACCGTTTTATACCGCCGAGCCCTATACGAAAAAGCCCGGAGAATGGTTGACGCTTCAGGGGACATTGGACAACGTCAGGCGTATCATGGAAATTAGACCGCTCCTTGGCGAAGAAGCGGTCTTTAGAAAAAAACATGTTCATATTTATCGTAGCACGGATCTTTGGGGTCATCAAGTTATGAATACAAATATAAGTCAGTAACGTCGAAGAAGCGGTTGTCAATTTATACGACGACCGCTCTTCGGTAATTCAAGTGCTCTAATGAATTGCTTAAAGAAAATTGGAGGTTTACAATATTATGCTTTCTCCCCCTTATGGCTGTTCAGCCACCGGTGTACAGCAACGGCAAGCGCCGAGCCGGCAAGAGGGGCGATAAGAAACACCCATACTTGGGATAAGGCTTGCCCGCCAAGCAATAGTGCCGGGCCAAGGCTCCTTGCAGGATTGACGGACGTTCCCGTTAAGGCGATGCCAAGAATATGCACGAACGCGAGAGTCAGTCCGATGACCAGGCCGGTTACGTTTCCATTGCTTGCAGTGGAGGTCACGCCCAGGATCGTATAAATAAAAACGAAGGTTAAAATGATTTCGACAATGACCGCCATCAGCAATGAGATCCCGATCCCATAGCCGGGGCCGAAACCATTTTGACCGAGCCCCGTCGCGGGCATGCCCGCGGAGACGATGATGGCGTACAGAATGGCGGAGCCCGCAATAGCACCTGCGATTTGCGAAGCAACGTACCCGACGAAGTCGGCAACCGTTAGCTTACGGCCAATGAGCATGGCGAGTGAAACCGCCGGGTTGATATGACACCCCGAAATCGGACCGATGACATAAGCCATCGCCACAATAGACAGCCCGAATGCCAATGC
>JARDZO010000053.1 GCA_029240815.1 Brevibacillus sp. | reverse complement strand
GCGTTTTCTCCCTTTTCCTCTCCTCCACTACAGTCTCACCTAGTGCAAAAAAAAGAAGCGGGTGCATTTCCCGCTTCTTTCTTTTGATTAACCCAGTCGTGCCATACCCATCGCTTTTTCCACGCGGTGGAGAACCTTGTTGGCCGTTTCACTTGCCTTCTCGGCACCTTTGGTGAGAATGTCGTCCAGCTCGGAAGTCTGGACCAGTTGCGTGTAGCGCTCCTGGATCGGACGCAGGGTTTCTACGACGACCTCTGCCAAATCGCCTTTAAATGCACCGTAGCCTTTTCCTTCGTACATTGACTCGATCTCTTCCAGCGTTTTTCCGGAGCAGAGGGAGTAGATGGTCATCAGGTTGGAGACGGCCGGTTTTTCCGCTTTGTCGTAGCGAACAGCACTGTCGGAGTCGGTCTGTGCACGCTTGATCTTTTTGGTGATGGTATCCGGGTCATCCAGCATGGAGATAAACCCGCCCTGGTTGGAATCGGACTTGCTCATTTTCTTCGTGCCATCCTGCAGAGACATGATGCGCGCTCCGGTTTCCGGCAAACGAATTTCTGGAATCTTGAAGACTTCGCTGTAACGACTGTTGAAGCGAGTCGCCAGGTCGCGGGTCAGCTCCAGATGTTGCTTTTGGTCTTCACCAACAGGTACGAAGTCCGTGTCATACAGCAAGATGTCAGCGGCCATCAGCGGAGGATAGGCCAAGAGACCACCTGGGATGGACTCACCGCGTCCGTCGGATTTGTCCTTGAATTGAGTCATGCGCTCCAGCTCACCGAGATAGGAGGTGCAGAGCATGATCCAGCCCAGCTTCGCGTGAGCAGGGACTTCTGATTGGATGAACAGGGTCACCTTTTCAGGATCGAGACCGACAGCAAGATACAGAGCTGCCAGACGACGGATGTTTTCGCGCAAAACGGCAGGATCTTGAGGGACCGTGATTGCATGCTGGTCGACGATGCAGTAGAAACAGTTGAATTCATCCTGCAGCGGAACGAAATGCTTCATGGCTCCCAAGTAGTTGCCCAAGGTCAAAATGCCGCTGGGCTGAATGCCGGAAAAAATGGTTTTCATGGGGATGATGCTCCTTTCGATAATCAATATGGTTTGGATAAAGCCTTAAACAAATACAAAAAAGGTCCATCCGCCCTGGATAGGGACGAATGAACCGTGGTGCCACCCTTGTTATTTCACGCATGAAAAAAGGCATGCGCAAAATCTCTTGTTCCGTACCAATGATACGGTGTCCGATGATAACGTACGGACGTAACGCCAGAGCCTACTTTCGCCCAAAAGCGGGTTCGGTCTGGAGCTCGGAAGCCCATTCAACATCCACTCGACACTGATTCGCACCAACCATCAGCTCTCTGCAGTCTCATTAAATGCCTACTCTTCTTCCTCATTGCCATCAAATGTTACCCTTTGAGCAATCATTTTACCGAGTGAATTCGAAAAAAGCAAGAGGCTACTTGACAGGACATCCCAATAAATGTAAAACTAACTACAAAGTTATATAACTCTGGAGTTAGTTTTGGGGTGAGCGAATGAATCGAAAGAAAGTGGGAAAAGGGGAAGTGAGCCGTGCCAGGCTGTTGCAAGCAGCAGCTGCCGAATTCGCTGCCAACGGCTATCACCGCACGCGCGTCAGCGACATTGTTCGTCGGGCAGGACTGACCCAGGCAGCCTTCTACTTGTATTTTTCCAGTAAAGAATTGCTTTATCAGGAGCTGATGGATGCTTTTTTCAAAAAGCTGTGGGAGCTCTCAGATGCAGGACGCAAAGTGACACCGCTGGCCAAGCATGAGGTCCGGGGAAGAATGCAGGAGAATCTGCTCGAGCTGTTTCGCTTTTTCGCGGAAATGCCTGAGCTGACCACGATCGTGTTGTCCCAATCGGCAGAGGGCGAGGAATTGCATCGCAAGCTGGCTGAGATGGTCTCTGTTAATCTACGGAACAATCAGGAAGCCGGCCATGTGCGGGCGGATCTGTCCATAGAGGTGACGGCCGAATCGATTGTGGCGATGCTGTATCGGCTCACGATCCGTTTTCTGTTAACAGGCGAAAGAAAAGCAGAGCAGCTGGCAGAAGAAGCCGTAGCTTTGCTGGCGAATGGAATGTTGCAGACAGACTCACCAGAGGGGGAGTAGCAGGGTGCTGGAGCTATCTGGAGTAATCTGGTTGCTATTGGTCGTATTCGTTTTGCACGATCTGGAGGAATTGATTGCGGTAGAAAATTGGCTGTTGAAGAACAAGGGGCGCGTCATGGAAAAAGCCCCCGGCTGGCTTCGAGGAATGATTGAGCCATCTCTTCGCATGTGTACGGAACAGTTTGCTGTAGCGGTCACATGCATCTTCGCGGTTCTCTCTACGGCGGTTCTTCTTACCGTGTCTACTTGGGAGCAGAGGACGTTTCTTCCGTTTTTTCTGGTCTGCTTGCACGTGCTTTTTCTCCACGTCTTTACCCACATCGGACAGAGCTTCTTGCTTCGGACCTACACGCCTGGTGTGGTGACTGCAGTAGCCTTGGCTCTGCCCTACAGCCTATATACGTACATTCGCATGTTTGCAGAGGGAATCATCACGTGGTCGATAGTTGGCAGCACCTTGCCGTATGTGATCTTGATCATTCCGGTCTTGTACGGGGCGCATCGGATTGGACAGTTGGTGTGCAGACCAGCCAAAACATAATCCAGCTTCCGTTTCCACGCACTCGCAAATTTGCTATCGTAAGAGAAACACCGGATGAAAGAGGGGCGCGCATTGAAGCTGCGACTGGGAATCTTGGGCGCGGACGATTCCTTGGAAATCATTGAGTCCGTCACGCGGGAATTTGCGGAATTAGAATGTTTGAAGATTGTCTACTGGAAGGAAGAAGACATTGTTGATTTGATAGAGCCTCACATTCATGACGCGGATTTATGGCTGTTTTCAGGTAAGGTGCCGTACACCATGGTGAGAGAATGGGGAAAAATCACGGTGCCGATGGCCTACGTGCCGCATATGGGAGCGAGCCTGTATCGGACACTGCTGCATCTGTCCCACCAGTGCGGGATATTGGTCCACGAGCTCAGCTTCGACACGTTTTCTGCGGAGGAACTGAATCTTTTTCTGGAGGAAGCCGGAATCGAGGGCGGGTACACCTGGCTCAGGCATTACGATGGGGCGATCACGGCGGGGGAGCTGGCAGATTACCACGAAAAGCTGTGGCAGGAAGGCAAGACAAAAGCCGCGGTCACTTGCTTGCGGACAGCAGATTTGGAGCTTCAAGCACGCGGGGTTCCCGTGCATCGAGTACTGCCGACGAGAGCAGGGGTACTCTCCATGATTCACATGCTGTTGCGTACGCATGAAATGCTCCACTTCAAAGACACACAAATAACTGTGCAGATGATGGAAATCGATCCGTTTCGCGAGCTTGCGGGTGGCACATTTGCTACAGATGAGTGGCAAAATGCGGAGATCAAGACGATGGAAAAGCTGCTGCGCTATGCCAAGCATTTGCAAGGCTCACTGAAAACGGCAGGACCAAGTCGCTATGCAATCTTTACGACTCGGGGCATCTTGCAGAACGTGACGAGTAATTATACGACCATACCTGATCTGGAGGAAGCCTTTGGGATTCGAGCGGACTGGGTTACCTGCGGAATAGGGATTGGCAAAACCGCCTACGAAGCGGAAATACATGCCGGAACAGCTTTGCTGCACGCCAAGGAGCGCGGGCCAGCCAATTGGATGGTTTTCTTTGATGACAAAAGCATTGTGGGACCTCTCGGCAGCAAGGAGCAAATCTCTTACAGCAGCTCGTCGACTCGCCGGCTACAGAAAGTCAGCCAGCAGACTTCACTGAGCGTGCTTACACTATCCAAGCTCGATTCGATCCTCAAGAAACGGGCATCCCAGGAGATCAATGCTCACGAGCTGGCACAGTACATGCAGATTTTGCCCCGCAGTGCACGCCGCATTTTGATCGAGCTGGAATCCAAGGGATTGGCGCAGGTGGTGGGTGAAGAAAGTCCAAATCCACGGGGACGCCCACGCAAGGTGTATCGCATTATGTTATGAATCGAACCGTTTTATTCCTGTTTTCGTTACCTTGTATGAAACGACGAAATTCGAGGAGGAACACATGAAAAAAACGGTATCCATTGCAGCAATGCTTTCGATCATTCTTTTAGCCACCGGGGCGGTTGGATATGCCCATTCCGCACAGGCGGATACCCTGTCTACTGCGACGAGTGCCGCGAATAAGGATGAGGTGATTTACGTCTATGGCCCTGGAGGTCCACTGGGGCCAATGAAGGAACTGGCTGAGCGATTTTCCAAAGCGAATAAGCTGAATGTGGAAGTGACTGCTGGTCCTGAAGCAAAATGGGTCGAGAAAGCCAAGAAGGATGCTGACGTTGTTTTCGGCGGGTCGGAATATATGCTGCAGGAGATGGTTCACAAATACCCGGGGCTCATTGACGAAAAAACGCGAACAAGCTTGTACCCGCGAGCTGCAGGCATCCTGATACGCAAAGGGAATCCGAAGAAAATCGAAGGAATACAGGACCTGAGCAAGCCAGGCATCAAAATCATTGACGTGAACGGAGCGGGGCAGCTCGGTTTGTGGGAAGATCTCGCTGGCCGTAAAGGATTGATCCCGGACTTGCAACAGAACATGACTATCTCTGTCAAAAGCAGTGCTGATGCGATTGCTCTTTGGGAAAAGCATCCGGAGCTGGACGCCTGGATTACGTATGAGTCTTGGCATTATCGATTGACGGAAGAGACAGACCTCATCCAATTGCCGGAAGCAGACAAGCTGTATCGAGGTACGCCGATCGCCGTCGCTCAGACAACAGATAACAAGAAAACGGCCTTGGAGTTTATCGCGTACCTGAAAACAGAGGAAGCACATCAGGTCTTTCAAAAATGGGGCTGGAAATAGAAAATACACGTCCGACCTACTAAATGGTCGGGCGTTTTTCCTTTTCAAAATAGACAGACTACTATACAATTAAAGGACATAACCGTAAATCAACCGTTATTGGTTGACTATGCATAGGAGGTGGTTCACCATGATTAACGCGGATCGTTTGTGGGACCGTTTGATGCAGCTCAGCTCCATTGGTACCCAGGAAGTCGGAGGGATCACGCGACTGTCCTTTTCTCCGGAAGAACGCGCAGCTAAAGATCTGGTCACAGGCTTTATGAAAGAAGCGGGACTCACGGTGAGAGAAGACGAGGTCGGTAACCTGATCGGACGAAAAGAAGGGAAAAATCCGAATGCACCAGTCGTGCTCGTCGGTTCCCATCTGGATTCAGTTCCGAGTGGCGGCAACTTCGATGGACCACTGGGTGTCCTGTCAGGTGTCGAAGCGCTGCAAACGTTGAACGAACAAGGTGTGGAGACGGAGAATCCCATTGAAGTCATCGCGTTTACGGATGAAGAAGGCACCCGTTTTGGCTACGGTATGATCGGTAGCCGCGGTATCGCTGGACTATTGCAGCGTGACGAGCTCGATTGTCGGGACGAGGCGGGAATATCCATTGCAGAAGCGATGACGAACAGCGGAATCGATCCAGCGCAAATCGGCAAGGCAGCGAGAGAGCCCGGCAGCGTAAAGGCGTACGTCGAGCTACATATCGAGCAGGGAAAAGTGCTGGAAAGTCGAGGCCTGTCAGTAGGTGTCGTGAGTGGTGTGGCAGGGCCGCTTTGGCTGAAATTTATTCTGGAAGGCGAAGCCGGACATGCAGGCGCGACCCCGATGACGATGCGGCGCGATCCGTTAGCGGCGGCAGCCGAAGTCATGCTCGTCATCGAGCGAGAAGCAGCTCGTCAGGAGATCAGCGTCGGAACAGTCGGAAAGCTGCAGGTTTTCCCTGGCGGCGTGAACATCATTCCAGGGAGAGTGGAATTTACGCTCGATCTGCGGGACGTGGACGTAGCTGTACGTGATATCGTAGAGCAAGCGATTATGAGCCAGGCAAAAGTGATCTGCGAGAAGCGCGGGGTCAAGCTGCAAGTCGAGTTGCTGCAACGAATCGATCCGGCTGTGTGCTCAGAAGACATCCGCTCCGCGATCCGAGAGGCGTGTGCGGCTGAAGGGCTGGAGACAATCACGCTCCCGAGTGGTGCGGGTCACGATTGTATGCAACTGACTGGACTTTGTCCCGTAGGAATGATCTTTGCTCGCTCACGGGATGGAATCAGTCACAATCCAGCGGAGTACACCAGTAAAGAGGATTGCGGAAACGGGGCTCAGGTCCTGTATCGTACCGTAGTGTCGTTGGCGAACGGGAGATAGCGAGAGGCAATTGGAGGAGGAGAACGAAGTTGACAGCAACAGCAACGCTCAATCAAGCAGTGGAAGACATCAAGCAGCAAGTAATCGAATGGCGTCGTTATTTGCATCAGCATCCGGAGCTTTCCTTTCACGAGGAGAAGACAGCACAGTTCCCAAGAACAGCGTCATGGCGCGTTTGATCGGGTCCCAACCGGGTAAGGTGCTGGCGATGAGAGCTGACATGGACGCTCTTGCCATTACAGAAGAAAACAACTTTGAGTTCGTTTCGAAAAATCCAGGCGTCATGCATGCGTGCGGCCACGATGGACATACATCCATGCTGCTGGGAACGGCCAAGATTCTCTCCGGCATGCAGGAGAAGATCAAAGGGGAAGTACGATTTTTCTTCCAGCACGCAGAGGAGATCTATCCGGGCGGCGCGGAGGAAATGGTGCAGGCAGGCGTAATGGATGGCGTAGATATGGTCATCGGGACGCATTTGTGGGCAACGATGGATTATGGTACCGTTGGCATTTGCCCAGGGCCGATGATGGCTGCCCCTGATACGTTCTGGATCAATGTATTCGGAAAAGGCGGTCATGCTGCTCTGCCGCATCAGACCATCGACAGTATCGCAATCGCTTCACAGGTGGTTACCAATTTGCAGCATATCGTCTCCCGGAATGCTGATCCGTTGGAAAATCTGGTGCTCTCCGTAACAAAATTCGTGGGTGGAACGACACACAATGTCATTCCGGGTGCGGTAGAAATTTGCGGGACAGTACGCAGCTTTGACAAAGATTTGCGTGAGAGCGTTCCAAAGCTCATGGAGCGCGTAATCAAAGGGATTACCGAGGCGCACGGTGCCACCTATGAGTTCACTTACGAGTTTGGCTATCGTCCAGTAATCAATGACGCTGAAGTCACGCAGTTGATGGAAGAGGTAGTGGTGGAAGCCTTGGGAGCAGAGTGGGTCGATCACATGCGCCCGAATATGGGCGGAGAAGATTTCTCGGCATTTATGCAGAAGGCACCGGGTTGCTTCTTCTACGTAGGAGCGGGCAACCAGGAAAAAGGCATTACCTATCCTCACCACCATCCTCGCTTTACGATTGACGAGGACGCGCTTGCAGTAGGTGTAAAGATGTTCGTTTATGCCGCAAAAAAAATCGTGATGGAAAACGAATAAACGTTCGTAAAATAAAACAAAAGCTAGGCCTCCTGTTTACCAAAACGGGAGGTTTTTTATTTAGGCTTTTCATTTATTGCAACCGAAACAGCTTGTGCCAAATCGAAGTCTTCCGCTGCTCGTCCTTTATTTTAGAGAGTTCCATCTTGGCATCCATAATGTCATTCATCGCCTTCATCAAGCGTCGATCCCGTTCTTTGAGGTTTGAGCGGATGTACACTTCCTGTTTTTCGACCCGCTCGAGCAACGCCTGATGGGCGGCATCCTGTTGCTGGACATGGACTGCCAGTGCGTGCAGCTTTTCTTCCCAGACGCTGCTGCTGACAGGGGCAGGGACAGAAGGTGCCAGAGCGACAGCTGTTTCCACACGAGCGGGCAAAGCAACATCGTGACTGACGATCATGAGAGCAGCTTCCTCTTGAGGAAGTAGCTGATCTTTGGTCAAGCGATAAAAACGTTGCAGGGCAGCGACATCCATCTGCCTGTACTCGCGACGGTTTTGACTATCCCTGAGAAACCAGTAGCCATTCTGTTCCAAGAGCATGCTCCACTTGCGCAGCGTACTCGCTCCAATTCCCAGTAGATCCGCTACTTCCCTGCCGCTGTAAGTGCGTTCTCTCGCTACCAATTCTATGACATTCCCCATCGGTTATCCCTCCTGTCTATTACTGAAGAACCTTCTTTATACGGTTTCTTTGCATTCAGTGGTTTTCCTGTATGGAATCGTGCGACAAATTCCTGCAGTGTTCGTACAAAAGTTGTCCGACTGTCGATGGACATGTTGAATCAAGACATATGAAGTGGGGGTACAAGTACATTTTCGACTTTTATCCGCGTTTGCTCTAGTAGGGCGAGGCCAAGTGTACATAGGATGCGATAGAAGGAGGGATTGACCATGGCATTTAAAGACCAAGTGAAGAAGCTTGAAGGGAAAAATGTAAAAGTGGAAACGGTGCGCGGTAATTTTTTTGGTCGGCTGGTTGAGGTGAAATCGACGACATTAATCCTCCGCGAGTATGACAATAATCGCCGTATTGTCATTCGTGACTCAAAAATCATTGCAGTAACGGAGCACGACCCTAACTGTTAAATAAGCAGAGCACTTGCCTGCTCATAAGAGGATGCAAGGTGTTCTAAGCTGTCGAGCAATCGGCAGCTTTTTTCGGAATGGAAAAGTTAAATTACTTGGATTTTATTCCCACCCTTCTTCGTGGTAACATGGTAGAGGTATTGAAAGATTACGAAGAAGGCAGGGGAAACTATGTTAGATATCAAGTTTCACGGACATTCTTCCGTTCAATTGTCAGCAGAAGGTCATTCCATCATGATCGACCCGTTTATTACGGGAAATTCGCAGGTGACAACCAAGCTGGCAGACATTCACGTGCAGTATATCTTGCTGACACACGGGCATATGGATCACATTCTGGATGCCGTTGAGCTGGCTCTGGCGAATGATGCGACGATCGTGGCGACACACGAGCTGGCTACGTACTTGAGCTGGCAGGGAGCCAAGACGATCGCGATGAATCTGGGCGGATCGGTTACACTCCCATTTGGAAAAGTCAAAATGACACAGGCGTTCCATAGCTCTGCCGTCGTACTTGATGAGCAAAATCAGATTGTGTACATGGGGATGCCAGGCGGTTTCATTATCGAAATGGGTGGCAAAACCGTTTATCATTCGGGTGATACCGGACTATTCGGCGATATGAAGCTGTTGGGCGAACGCCATGACATCGACCTTGCTTTCCTCCCGATTGGTGACCTCTTCACGATGGGACCAGAGGATGCGTTGGTAGCGGCAGAATGGGTGAAAGCAGATTACGTCGTTCCGATTCACTACGATACTTTCCCGCCGATTCAACAGGACGGCGAGGCATTCGTGGCGGAGTTGGCTGAAAAAGACATCCGCGGTAAGGCACTCAAGCCAGGAGAATCGCTGCGTTTATCGTAAGACTAGCGAGTCTAGCAAAAAAAGGCCGCCTTTCCTTTGGAGGAAAGGCGGCTTTTTTGCTAGACTACAAACCTTCAACCAACCGGGCAGAACGGTGAGTGACTTCCCGTCTGACATCTTCCCAGGACATACTCAGCAGTTGGCGTTTTCGCATCAGAATTTGACCGTTTACGATTGTTGTATCGACGTCCGCTCCGGTGGCGCTATAGGCGATCAAGGAATGGAGGTCGTGGACAGGCCAAAGATGCGGTTTGTCCAGATCAATCAAAATGAGATCGGCTCGTTTGCCCACTTCCAGTGTTCCTACCTCCGCATCGATACCGAGCAGTTTGGCGCTCTCGATCGTCGCCATACGCAGTGCCTGCTCAGCGGGTAGTACAGTAGGATCGCCGGAATCCAGCTTTTGCATCCATGTCGCAGCTTTCACTTCTGCAAACATATCCAGAGTCGTCGCACTACCCGCTCCGTCTGTCCCCAAGCCGACCGTGACACCCTGAGAAATCATCTCCCGCACAGGAGCAATCCCGCAGCCCAGCTTGAGGTTGCTGACTGGATTGTGAGAGACTCCCCCACGCATGCCGCGCAATAGGAGCACATCATCCTTTGTCAAATGGACAGCGTGGGCGAGCAGGACGTGATTGCCGGAGAAAAGCCCCAGCTCGTGCAAATATTCCGTTGGGGTCTGATGGTAGCGTGCGCGGATTTTTTCCACTTCCTCGAGGGTCTCAGCCAGATGGATGTGCAGCGGAATGCGTCTGTTTCGTGCCAGTTCAATTACCTCTGTCAACGGTTCCGGAGGGCACGTATAAGGAGCGTGTGGACCGAGCATGGTGGTAATGCGTCCATCTCCGGCTCCAGTCCAGTTGTCGATCAAGTCCAATGCCTCGATCATGCGGCGTCCGCCATCGTCCTCTAGGAAGACGAGTCCGCGGGTCAGAGCAGCCCGCATCCCACTGTCCATGACTGCTTGAGCAACTGCATCCATCTGAACGTACATATCAGCAAATGCGGTGGTGCCAGAGGCGATCATTTCTGCAGCCCCGAGCATCGTTCCCCAGTAGATGTCTTCCTTGGTCATTCGCGCTTCGGCAGGCAACATTTTTTTGTCCAGCCAGTCCATCAGCTTGAGATCATCTGAAAAAGCGCGCAAGAGTGACATGCTAGAGTGATTGTGAGCATTAATCAATCCAGGCATAGCCACCATACCCTTTCCGTCGATCACGTTGTCGACCTGCTGCTCAATCGATGCAGCGATGTTCGTGATTCGGCCTCCTTCGATCAGCAAATCACCGACAAACGGTTTGTCTCCCTGCACCATGGTCAGGATGGAGCATCCTTTGATCATAAAGCTTTGCAAGTTCGTTTCCTCCTCTAGTCATTCCTGGTTCCTAGCGTAAAGCTTGACGCGACGTCAAAGTCAAGAGGAGTTGCAATGGGAATAGAGGGAACAAATCGCCAAATTAGTCATTATCTTTGTTCTTTTGAAATATTGTTTATTAGATAACAATTGACGCGAGAAATAATGCTTCATAAAATGTAGGTAAGTAATCGAGAAAGCGGTGTCATTTATGCTAAATGGAGGTCTAGTCAGTCTACAAGCGATATTGGACGAGTTGAAGCCATCCGAACGCAAGGTGGCTCAGTTTATTTTGAAACAACCAGAAGATGTGGTGAAGCTATCCGTACAAAAGCTGGCGGAGTTGAGCGGAGTATCCGAAGCGACAATTATTCGCCTAGCCCGTTCGTTAAATATGAAAGGCTACCAGGAATTGAAGCTGCGTATTGCCGGAGATCTGAACAAACACACCGCAGGAGTTGGAAGCTATCAGGAAATCATGATGGAAGGTTCAGTAGAGTCTATCATGCAGGCGGTAAGCTGGAATAATGTCCAGTCGATCCAGGATACGCTGTCTGTTTTGTCGAGTGAGGAAGTTAAGCGTGCGGCCGAGGCCTTGTCCCGTGCACGCAAAATCGACGTGTACGGCGTGGGGGCATCTGCGGTGATCGCCGATGATATCAAGCAAAAGCTATCCCGCATCAACTTGTGGTGCGAAGCCTATTCCGATTTTCATGCTCAGCTGACCTCAGCAGTCAATTTGACGGAACAGGATGTCGCTTTCGGGATCTCGTATTCGGGGCAGACGGAGGACATCATCCAGTCGTTGACGGAAGCCAAGCAGCAGGGGGCGACGATCATAAGCCTGACGAAGTTTGGTTCGTCACCGGTAGCGGATCTGGCGAGTATCCGATTGTTTACCAGCTCTGTAGAAAAAAGCGTTCGCAGTGGCGCGATGGCGTCACGTATCGCCCAATTGAATGTGATCGATATTTTATTTATCGCCATGGTCAGCCGAACGCAGGAAGAAGTCATTCCCCTGCTAGAGAAAACGAGATTGGCAGTCAGCCGGACAAAACGCTCATCCAATTGAGGAGGAGAAGGGCATGGACGATGTGAGGGATTTGCTGCAAGAATGGGTGGACAAAGGTTTGTTGCCGGGTGCGTCTCTGCGGGTCGTGCAGCGACGCCAGATAAGCTTTGCTTGTGATGTTGGAGTGACGAGCATCAAGAGTGCGCACCCTGTTACGCATGACACCCTGTATGATTTGGCATCCCTGACGAAAGTCACAGCGACTTTGCCTGCCCTGCTCCTCTTGATGCAAGAGGAAAAAATTAGCCCGGATGATGCAATCGGATGCTATTTCCCCGATTGTCCGGATGACAAGCTCTCCATCACCATTGCCCAGCTGCTCACACATACCTCTGGTTTGCCGGCCGATCTGGAGGAGCGCAGGCGCGATAGTCATCTCGTCTTGCCGGACTTATTGTATCGTCAACAGCTGTTGCAGGAACCGGGAACAAAGGTTGTCTACAGTGATTTAGGAATGATCTGGCTCGGCCTGTTGGTAGAAGCGGTGACAGGTGAGCAGTTGGATGAGTTCGCCACAAAACGGGTTTTCTCGCCCTTGGGCATGCACCACACCCTTTATTGTCCGAATAATCAGGTTTTTAATGAGGTTGCACAAACCGAATTTTGCCAGCTGACCGGCACCTACCTCGCAGGAGAGGTCCATGACGAAAAGGCGTTTGCCATGGGGGGAGTTGCTGGACATGCCGGCTTGTTCGCTACAGCCGATGATCTATGTCGATACGCATTGAGCTGGATTTCCGACGAGCATTCGATTCTCAACAGAGAGTGGCGAGAGCGCGCTATTCATTGTCAGACTCCGAGTGGAACAGAGCGCAGAGGATATGGCTGGCAATGCAACGATCTACACGGCCAGCTGAGCTGCGGCTCCGGTTTTCATCCTGATAGCTTCGGTCATACCGGTTTTACAGGAACGAGTATGTGGATCGATCCTGTACACGAGTGGGCCGTCATTTTTCTCACCAACGCAGTGCATCTGGGACGCGATCATCAATTGCGGCAACTGCGGCCAATGATTCACGATGCAGTCACAGCTCATCTGCGCAGAGCTTGACTTTATAGAGCATGAATCACTTTCAGGTACTAGAAAAATGGGGGAGGGTTAGGTATGAAACAGTTTCGTTTTCACACAGCAGCTTCCGTCTTGCTTGCAGCTGCCATGGCACTAACCGGATGTAGCGGTGGCGGAGGAGATGCGGCAAAGCCCAGTGAGCCAGGGAGCACTCCCGGTGGAAGCCAGGGAGGCGGCGGGGAACAGGTCACGTTGTCCATGCATAGCTGGCGCGTGGAAGATACCGAGGGCTACGCAAAGGTCATCCAAGCATTCGAAGCGGAAAACCCGAACATCAAGATCGATTTCAAACCATTCAAGGCAACGGAGTACAACACCATTCTAAACACAGCTCTCCAAAGTGACAGCGGTCCTGACATTCTGCAGCTTCGCCCGTACGCCGCTGGTACTGCCTTGGCGGAAGCAGGGTATTTGGAGCCGCTTGACAGCTTGCCTGGCATCACGAACTTCCCGAAAGACGTCCTCGCAGGAGCTACGGGCAAAGACGGCAAAGTCTACGGTGTGCCGCTTTCGCTCAGTACCACGCAATTTTACTACAACAAGAAAATCTTCGAACAAAACGGTTTGAAAGAGCCAAAGAGCTGGGATGAGCTGATCGCCACCGCCAAAGCTCTGAAAGAAAAAGGTATCACTCCGATTTCCTTTGGCGCAAAGGAAGGCTGGCTGCTTTCTCTGAGCCACGGTGTGATTGCCCCAGCTAGCTTGAAAGACGGGGCCATCGACAAGCTCTTGAAGGGCGAAAGCGATCTGAAAAGCCCAGAATTTCTCAAATCCCTCCAGCGGATGCAAGAGCTCATTCCTTATTTCCCGGAAAATTATGTAGGACTTGAACTGAATGATATGCGTACGTTGTTTGCTACGGAAAAAGCAGCGATGTTTATCAACGGAAGCTTTGAGCTGGAAGGAATCAAGAAGCTGAACCCTGACATGCAGCTGGATGTCTTCCCGATGCCGACGGATGACGGTAAATCGGTCATCACGACATGGGTAGACGGTTCTTACGCTGTGAATGCCAAATCGAAGCACAAGCAGGAAGCACTGAAGTTTATGGAATTCATGACGACCAAAAAGTTCGCGGAAATGTTCGCCAACGAGTTGAAGATGATCAGTGCCATGCCGGGAGTGACCATCCAGGATCCGCTCTTGAATAAAATGGCTGAGCTGTCACAGTCCAGCTCTACTCCGTACTTGATGATCGTCCATTTTTCGGAAGGGAATCCGACGACCAAGAAGACACTGGAGAATTCGCTTCAGGGGATGTATTTAAACAAATTGACGCCGGAACAAGTCGCGGACGAAGTGCAGAAGTCAGCTGCGACCTGGTTTGCACCTTTTAAAAAATAGGCGCGCGGGATAGGCGGCGGAGGGAGGAAGCTCCTTTCGCCGTGTCCCTGCCATAGGGGGTGGGTACCATCGCAACAGACAGACAAAAGGGGCGAAGAAGCTGGGTGATCCACCTGTTTCCCCTTCCAGCTCTGCTCATCTATGCACTATTCGTGGTTTATCCGATCTTCTCGGCCTTTACTTACAGCCTGTACGACTGGGAAGGCATCAAACGCGGAGTATTTGTCGGGCTGAAAAACTTTACGACGTTGTTCACCGTCGAGCCATTTAATGAGATGTTTTGGAATGCCTTTAGTCACAATCTTCTGTATTTTGCGGTGGAAATGGTCGTGCAAAATGGCATTGCCTTTATGTTAGCTTTTTTCATCTATCGAAAGATCCGCGGTGCGGGCTTTTTAAAAGTGGCGTATTTCATTCCGCGGCTTCTCTCTGTCATCGTCGTCGGTTTTTTGTGGAAGCTCATTTTTAATCCCAACTATGGCGCACTGAACACGTTTCTGACCAAAGTAGGTCTGGCAGAATGGGCAAAGCCGTGGCTAGGTGACCCGGATACGGCTCTTCTGGCGATCATCCTCGTCAATTGCTGGTTTGGCATCGGATTTGCCATGCTGATTTTTCTGGCAGGACTGCAGTCGATTCCCGAGGAGCTCGTCGAAGCAGCGAGACTGGATGGTGCGCGGGGGGCGACATTGCTGTGGAAGATCATTCTTCCGTTGTGCATGCCGTCGATTACGATCATGACGATCTTTACGTTCATTCAGGCCTTCGAGGCTTTTGAGCTCGTTTATGCGATGCAAGGATCGATGGGGGAGCCATATTTTTCGACAGATACGCTGGCTGTGTACTTCTACCGGATGGCCTTTAGCAGTGCCGGGGGAGGGGACGTGTCAATCGGTCTTGGTTCAGCGCTGGCTGTCGTGCTGTTTGTCATTGTCGCGTCAGTGTCAGCCCTCTCTCTTTATTTGATGCGTAAGCGAGAGGTCCAGCATTGATGGTTTTACAACGTGACGCAGTCGCTCAAGTTTTTGGGAAGGAAGGAGGAATGCGTTTTGAAAACGAGCATAGGCGGCAGAGCGGTACAATACCTAATCGCGTACCTTTTTATGCTGGTGGCACTTTATCCGATCGCCTTGATGATTGCCTCCTCGTTTAAAACGAATATGGAAATATTTGAGAGTCCACTCTCGCTACCGAGCTCCTTGCACTTCGAGACGTATCAGAAGCTGTGGGAGGCCGTTCCTTTTGCAGATTTCTTATGGAACAGCATTTTTGTCAGCGGGATGTCCGTATTGCTGATTACCGTTTTTTCTGCGATGGCTGCCTTTTACTTGGCGAGATTTTCTTTTAAATGGACGGCGGCGCTTTACTTCTTTTTTCTCTTAGGGCTAATGATTCCGATCAAGCTGGGGATCGTACCATTGTTTATCCTGATGAAAAATCTGGGGCTTCTCAATTCGCTCTGGTCCCTCATCTTGATTTATACAGCGAGTGGAATTCCCATTGCAGTGTTTATTTTAACAGGGTTTTTCCGGACCTTGCCCGTGGAGCTGGAAGAGGCGGCGCGGATCGATGGCTGCAGTAATTTCCAAGTATTTTGGAGGGTACTGCTGCCCCTGATACGACCGGCATTGGCTACCGTCGTGATCATCAACTTCATCCATGCCTGGAACGACTTTTTCTTTCCGCTCATTTTCATTCAAAAGGAGACGCTCAAGACGATTCCGGTCGGCATGATGGTTCTGTTCGGGGAGTATGAAACGGATTGGAGTCTGCTGTTCGCAGGTCTCACATTGTCGGCCTTACCGATGATCGGCGTGTTTTTGCTGGCATCCAGGCAGTTCATGGAGGGGTTGACAGCTGGTGCAGTCAAATAAGGAACAGCAATGGTTCATCGCATTGGACGGGGGAGGGACCAAGACCAGGGCAGCCATTTGCAATGCCTCTGGCCGAATCGCGGCAATATCAGTCGGGGATGCGACCAATCCACTCTCTCGTCCGTGGGAGGCAGTAGTGAACACGATACGTGAGCTCGTTCTGGACGTGATCCATCGGGCAGGTATTGAGGAATCTGTTGTGTCTGCCCTCTATCTCGGACTCGCAGGTGCAGATCGCCCTGAAATCAAAGATCGCCTCCAGGAAGCCTTTACAGCTGAATGGGGGGAGCGTCTGCTGCTCGATAACGATGCTGTCTCTGCTCTGTACGCAGGCACATGGGGCGGTCCAGGGATAGTCTTGATCGCAGGAACGGGCTCGATTGCCTATGCCGTAACAGCAGAAGGACAAAGGCAGCGCACGGGCGGATGGGGCTATTTGATCGGTGATGAGGGCAGTGGTTTTGACATCGGGCGAAGAGCAGCCGCAGCAGTCATGCAAGCAGCGGATGGGCGGGGGAAAATGACAGCTTTGACAGACCTGTACCTAGCGCATTTTGGAGTGAACCGTCCAGAGGAGCTGATTGCCCGTATTTACGGAGGAAACAATCCGCGAAAAGAGCTGGCTGATACGAGTACGCTGGTAGAAAAAGCGGCGAGCTTCGGTGATGAGATCGCAACAGAGCTAATCGGTCATGCCGCCGATGATTTGGTGGATCTGACTTCTGCCAGTCTAAGAAAAGCGGGGAGTTCGTTGCCGGTTGTATTGGCAGGTGGATTGCTCACAGCAGATACCATGCTCCGGCGTGAGGTGCTGCGACGAGCCTGGTTTGCCACGAAGATTCCGACTGTTTCTCCGGTCATTGGCGCCTTGGTAGCAGCCATGAGGAGAGCGGGATGGAACATAGACGCTGAGATTCAGTCCCGACTCGAGCAGTAATGCCAGCAGTGGACGCTGAGGTACTCTGTTATGCGCTCCAGAATTCATAAGCGTTGCGCTTATAAATTCTGACACGATGAAAAAAGGAGTGAGGCCTGTGGGAGAGAACTTGCACCAGCTCCAGACAGAAATGCGAAATGCCGCTAGCGAACAACTGGACCAGATGACGGCGTTAGAAATTGTGACGCTGATGAATCAGGAAGATCAAAAGGTGGCACAGGCCGTGGAGCAAGTGATGCCTGAAATCGCCCAGGCCGTCGAGTTGATTGCGGAAGCGCTGGAAAAAGGGGGGCGCCTGTTTTACATCGGCGCCGGTACAAGTGGAAGGCTGGGTGTATTGGACGCGGCCGAATGTCCACCCACGTTTGGAACCGATCCCGCGCAGGTGCGTGGTATCATTGCAGGCGGAAACAAAGCCTTGACTGTAGCTGTGGAAGGCGCAGAGGATTCGCTGACCTTGGGGGCGGAAGACGTGCGAGAAGCAGGAGTACAGGCAGGAGATGTCGTCGTCGGGATTGCCGCGAGTGGCCGAACCCCCTATGTCATCGGTGCTCTGGCAGAAGCCAAGATACGTCAGGCGGTAACGATATCGCTCGCATGCAACCCAGGATCGGAAATCAATCATGGGGTGGATGTGTCCATCAATCTGGCTGTTGGACCGGAAGTCGTGACAGGTTCAACCCGACTCAAAGCGGGAACTGCAACGAAAATGGTCTTGAACATGCTGACAACGGCTAGCATGGTACGTGTGGGAAAGGTATACGGCAACTGGATGGTCAACGTACAGGCGACCAACAACAAGCTGCGGGAGCGGGCTAAGCAGATCGTGATGCAGGTAACCGGAATCGCCTATCCGGAAGCACAGACATTGATAGCTGAGGCGGAAGGAGACGTGAAGCTGGCGATCGTGATGCAACTGACAGGCTTGCCAAGAGCCGCTGCAGAAGAAAGATTGCAGCGTGCTGGTAACAGGGTACGCCAGGCAATTGAACATGCCGAGGACGAGAGAAGCCCGTCCTAGCAGGAACTGAGTCACCTATATCAAGAAAAATACTGGATGCATCCAACCTTTTTGCAGTATGATTGGCAACATGGTTGTCAACAAGGGACTGGCAAAAGGAAGTGGATGAACATGGCTTCATTGGTTTCGGCAGAAGCGCAGTTATCTGCCAAAAAGAAAATCAGTCTGATCCTGTCATTGGCGGTTCCCGCGATGCTCGAGCAGATCTTGCATACCTTGGTCGGCTTTGTCGACCTGTTTTTTGTGTCCAGTCTGGGTGCTACGGCCATTGCTGCTGTCGGCGTGGCGAATGCTATGATTCTTGTTTTTATGGCGATATTTATGGCAGTAGGTGTCTCCGCTTCCTCCTACATTACGCAAAGCATCGGCGCAGGCCAACCCGAAGCGGCAGCTGCCTATGCCCGTCAGTCCGTGGTGCTGTCAGCGGGACTTGGTATCGTGTTTGGAATCGCCGTACTCCTCTATGCAGAGCCGATTCTTCGCATGATGGGCGCGGAGCCGCGGGTGTTGGGAGAAGCGGTGGTCTACTTTCGGATTGTGGGTGGCCCTGCTATCTTCCTGGCCCTGATGGTGACACTCGGAAGCATTTTGCGGTCCACTGGTGACACCCGTACTCCGATGAAAGTCAGCCTGTATATCAATCTGGTTCATATCGCATTGGATTACGTGTTCATCTTCGGAATCGGTTCTTTTGGCGGATTGGGCGTGGCAGGTGCTGCCTGGGCGACAGCGTTGGTACGTATTTTAGGATCGATTGCCCTTTTCGTTGCCGTGCATCGGTCCTCTCTGGCTATATGGAGTGATTTTTCCTGGCGAGAAACATTTGGTGGTCCAGCCAAGGAGATTATCCAGCGATCTTTACCGGTAATCGCAGAAAAAATGATCATGCGCTTTGGCGTTTTGGTATATTACGGGGCCATTATCCGAATGGGGACACAGGCGTATGCCGCCCACATGATCGCATCTAATCTGGAGTCGCTGATGATTTTGGCGGGGGCAGGCTTTGAAGTGGCTGCTACTGTACTGGTGGGACAGTATCTGGGGGCCAAGCGCTCGCGTGATGCGTATTCCTTCGGGATGTTGTGCATGTGGCTGGGTCTGGGGCTCATGTCGATTTTCGGACTGGCCTTGTATCTATGTGCACCGATGATCGCAGGGATCTTTACTCAGGATGCTGCCATTATCGAATACGTGGTCATTGCGTTGACATTTATGGCCATGTACCAGCCTCCATTGGCATTGCTGGTTGTATTGCGCGGAGCTTTACAGGGGGCGGGCGATACAAAAGCGCCGATGTACGCTACGGCAGTCGGCATGTGGCTCGTCAGAATGGTCGGTGTTTACCTCTTTGGTTTTCAGATGGTAATGGGGCTCGCCGGTGTGTGGCTCTCGATCTTTTGCGATGTGCTCATCCGAGGAATCTTTATTCTCTATCTGTATCGAAAAAGATTCCAGCACATTTCTCGCGCGGAAAGGATGGAAACAACAGAACGAATAGGGTAAAATTGGTTATGAATCGCATTTTTGAGAACGGGTAAAGGCTATTTCCGCCATTAGGAGTAGCCGTTTTCTTGTCCCAGGAGGGGGATTCGATGAAAGACTTGTTGGATAGTGGTATCAGGAGCGGTCTTTTCTATCGCTCCTTCTTTGACCAACTGGGCCAAGCTGCTTTTCTGCTAGACAGGTCAGGCACGGTATTTACGGGGAATCCAGCATGTGAGGAACTGCTGGGTTTTGCTCCTGAGGAATGGGCTGGGATTCCGTTCTGGTTGCTGGCTGTCCCGGAAGAGCGGGAGATGGTGAGATTGCAGACGCAATTTGCCATAGAGGGCCATCCCAAGCCGTTTTGTACCTCGTTGGCACACAAAGACGACAATTCTGTTCCTGTACATATTACGCTTGATACATTTTTTACAGAAGGCGTCGCTGTCGGGTATTTTGCGATCGTCCAAGAGATCAGTACGAACGCGACGGACAGCAGTGGCAACAAGCCATACACGTTTGTTGATTTATCTACAGAGGGCGTGTTTATTTACCGCGCGGGCAAGCTGCATTATGCCAATCAGGTCGGAGTCAAGCTCGCAGGCGCCCCTCATTTGAACAAGCTGTTGCAGGCTCCCTTCTCGACGTTGTTTCACCCGCATGAACAGCCGATGATCGAAGATATGATGCTGCGGGTGGAAAAGGGCGAGGCGGTCAATCCTCTCGAGGTGGAGCTCATCCGGCTGGACGGGATTCTGATCGATGCGGAGGTATGCGCGACAACCGCCGTCATTTCAGGAAAGCCCTCTTGCTATGTGCTGATACGAGATATCACGGAAAGAAAAAGGGCGCAAGAATTTTTGCAAAACTCGGAAAAGCTTGCACTCGTTGGCCAGTTAGCTGCCGGAATTGCACATGAAATACGAAATCCGCTGACATCTTTAAAAGGATTCGTCCAATTAATGCAGAAAGATGGTATGCGCAAGCCCGAGTATTTCTCCATCATGAGCTCGGAGCTGGCTCGCATCGAATTGATCGTGAACGAATTGTTGGTTTTGGCAAAGCCGCACGCTGCTGCCTTTGAAGCTCGTGATTTGTCCAAATTGATCAGCCACGTAGTTACTTTATTGGAGACGGAAGCGATTTTGCGAAAAGTAATGATTCGGGTTATTTTTGAGACGGACATGCCCATGATTCGCTGTGATGAGAATCACTTGAAGCAAGCCTTCATCAACTTCCTCAAGAATGGGATTGAAGCGATGCAGGGCAGTGGAGATATTGTGATTCGACTGCGTTGTGAGGACAATCGCGTCGTCATCCGCTTCGAGGATAACGGGATGGGAATTCCACCCGAGCAGTTGACGAGATTGGGCGAAGCTTTTTTTACTACGAAAGAATCGGGAACGGGTCTCGGCTTGATGGTAAGTCGTAGAATCATAGAGAACCACAGGGGGACGATTCGTTTGATGAGTGCTCTCGGGCGAGGCACCACGGTAGAGGTCTCCTTGCCGATTCAGGGGTAGCCGATGATCGAAAGTTTGGGGGGATGATCTTGGGCAAAAATACGGTTCTGACGGCAGGCTTTGCGCAAATCCCAAAAGGGACCACTCTTTATGAAGTATCGACAATGGTAGGATGTGTACTGATTATTGACGCGGATCACGATGTGATTTGCGATGCCAGCTTTACATTTGTCATGGACAAGACGAGCGAATTTCTAGTAAGCCTACTACTGGGAAAATCAGTAGCAGACGGCCTGCAGGAAATTACGCAGGTCGTGCAAGAGCGTTTTCTGGCTCCGGGTCAGGGTGCCGTTTTGCAAGCGATCCGTGCTGCCGCCCTGCGATATCACGAGAAAAAATTGTAAGCTACTTGGGTGGCCGGAGGGGTGTACATGCATGAAGACATCGCGGTAAGAGAAGCATATGCGCGGCAGTTGTTGGAGCGTTATAGCCAATGGCTGAACCGTATCGAAGAAGTGGATCGCTCTGAAATAGAAGCAGTTGAGCGCGAGCTTGCAGGGATGCTGTCAGAAGAGGACAGTACGCTCCACGGCAATGTCATGAAGCAGATCGGGGAGTTGCATGAAAAGGTCACCGAAATGCTGTGGATCTCGGAGCATATGAAAATATTGCACGACCTGAGCCATATTTTCGCCAAGACTTTTGATGAGGGCGAAATCTTGTGGAAAGCATTTGAGCTAGTTTCCAGAGTCATGCGAGCGGATGCGTTTTTCATCGCCTTTTTTGACGAAGGTGACAGTGAGATACGCGTTCCGATCAGCATTGACAGCGGAATCAATTACGGCCCGCTCATTGTTCCTTATGGTCAAGGGATGATTTCCCGTGTAGTCGACACGAGAAAGACGATCCACATCCGCACCATGAGAGATGAACCGAGTGAACCGGAAATGATCCGTTGGGGTAGTCCGGAAATCGACACAAACACCTGTATTTTTGTGCCTCTGATGCTGGGCAATCAGGTGAAAGGTGTCATTTCGGCCCAATCCTATCGGGAATTCGCATACAAAAAGGAGCACGAGGAGCTGTTGAAGATCATCGGCTTCCAGGTAGCCAGTGCGATTGAGACGGCGAGATTGTACGAGCGGGTATACCAGATGTCGTTTAGGGACGAGCTCACGGATCTATGCAACTACCGAGCGTTTCACAATGACCTGGAAAAGCTGATGAAGAAAGAAGATTCTTCTGTAGTCCTGATCATGCTCGATTCAGATAATCTGAAAGCGGTGAACGATCACTATGGTCATCACTCTGGGGATGAGCTGATCCGGCGAATTGCGGAGGCATTAAAGGCGAGTGCGGATAATGGGGATACGGTGTATCGCTATGCAGGAGACGAGTTTATGCTGCTTTCTCCAGGAGCCAAGATAGAGGAAGCGGAAGAAAAAGTGCGTGCGATTCGGGACTATTTGCAGACTCGTCCACTCGTTCAGAACGATTGCTCGATCCCTGTATCGGTTAGCATAGGAATCGCTCGCTTTCCTGATGATGCCGATACAGCTGATGGCTTGAAGCGGGCAGCAGATGAGGCGCTGTACCGCTCCAAGCGAAAGGGAAAGAATTGCACGACCGTGTATGCGAGTGATTAAGCTTTTTGACGTCGCCATGCGTACAGGAACGTGATGATAGGCGATAGCCACAGGTAAGGTACATAAGGCAAGTAATCGATCGTCGATACATGCAGGGTAGAGGTGAAAAATGCACCACTGACGCCCCATGGAATGAGCGGATTCACCAGTGTTCCGCAATCTTCCAGCGTCCGGGACAAACGTCTTCCTTCTATTGCGCGGGCAACGAACACCTCCCGAAACATTTGTCCAGGCAAGAGGATGGAGAGATACTGTTCTCCCGTCAAGACGTTGACCAGAATGGAGGAAGAGCCGGCAAGTCCCACCAGTTCGCCATCTCGTTTCATCCGTTTGATCAGGCCGTTAAAAAGAGCATCAAATACACCGGTGTGCTGGAGGATGCCGCCTAGGGACAGAGCAATCAAGATAAGAGCAAGCGACCAGGTCATAGACAGCAACCCGCCGCGGTTGACGATAGCGGTAACGGCTTCGTTGGGTATATGACTCACGAAGCCGTTTTGCATGACATTCATCCAAGTAATGGGAGAATGGACACCTTGCATCCAAGCAGCCGTAACGATTCCACTAGCGATCCCGAATACGAGAGTAGGAAGGATCGGCCTCTGCAGCGCCGAGCAGACGAGTACGACCAGAGCAGGCAGCAGCGTACCGATTCCTAGGGTAAAGTGTTGTTCCAAAGCGAGTCGGATTTGCGAAATGGCATTCAGATCTACCTCAACTGTCTGACCCTGAAGGCCAAAAAACAACGCAGTTAAGGCAATGGCAGGCAGGGATGTGTTCATCATGAATTTGATATGAGTTGTCAAACTGATGTTTGCCATGGCTGCTGCAAAATTAGTGGTGTCGGAAAGCGGGGACATCTTATCCCCAAAGCAAGCACCGCAAATGATAGCGCCAGCTGTCATCAATGGGTCCAATCCGAGGGCTGTCGAGACGCCCATCAAGGCGACGCCGACGGTACTGAGGGTCGTAAACGAGCTCCCCGTCACACTGGATACGATGATGGTCAAAAAGAGGGCGCTTATCGTAAAGTATTCCGGTGAAATGATCGTGATCCCGAGATCCAGGATGGTCGGAACGGTCCCGCTCATCATCCATACGCCGATGAGGATGCCGATGAGGCAGAGAATCAGCATCGGGGCGATGGCAGATTGAATTCCTTTGATCAGCCCGTCCTCCATTTGTTTCCAGGTAATTCCGAATATCCGAAGCAGGACAGACGCAGCAATCGTTGCCGCTAGAAGCGGCATGTGAGGCTCTACCTTTCCGTAGAACAGAGCGGGGAACAGGATGCCAAAGACGGCGAGCAGCACCCAAAGGCTTTGGGAAAAGCTTACTGATTTGTTCATGATGATGGCTCCTCGTTGATTCTGGTTGTATGTGTTCACTTTTTCGCTTCTGTGCTTTTGTGCGTTTAAGTGAGATAGGGGTACTTTATCCCGATTTATTTGATTCGTCAACGAGTTCAGATGTATTCGCAATCGTAAAAAAATACGAGTAATGCGGAATTTTAACACGGATGTGCCAGTGAGCGTGGCTTTTTCAGTGTCATACTATATTGCTCTGCAACAAATTTTTAGCCTTCTCAATAGCAGATTCTGCATGATCCCACGAAAATGTGTAATAATTGGAAATTGTTTCGAGGTCCAACCGGTTCTCTTCTTCCGTCTTATTTCGATAAAGAACGTTCTTTAGCAAAAAAACAAAATGGGTAAGCTTTCTTCGGTACGTATAAAAGCGAATCAAATCAGCATGCAGGACGACTTCTTGGCCAAAATGGCTTTCGTATCGCCTGAAAAAAAGTTCAAAGTCTTTCCCAAGGCTGACAAAATAGGACAGATCCCGTTCGGGAGGAGCGAGGGTGGCATGTTCCCAGTCAATCAAAAAAAGCTCATCCTGCGAAGTGATGATATTTCCCGCCCACAGATCCCCATGGCATAACATCCATTCCTTTTTAATGAGCGGCACCGCGGCATGCATGTCCAGAAATACATTCAAAAAGCCTGTAATCAACTCTTTCCTGGGCAAGATCAGATCTCGTAAGGCTTCTTGATGGAGAGTCGGAAATGCTCGGGGTGATTCAAGCGCCTGGAACATTTTTTTTACGTCATGTTTGGGTCCGCTGTGGAATTGTTCCAGACGTGCAGGTTTCTTACCTATTTGTGGTGTTGCTTTGTGCAAAGAAGCGAGCAGTATCGCCATTTTTTCGAGTGCTTCTTTGGAATAAGCGGATTCCTTCCATGTTTTTCCTTCGATATAGTTGAACAAGATGAGCAGCGCCTTTTTGAAAGCGGCATAATAGCTGTCATTCTTCGTTTTAATGGGATAAGTGAGATTTCGAAAAATTCCGTTTTGGTACAATTTCCAGGTCAACGGCAGATACCAGTCCAAATTTTTCGTAGCCATTGACTGCCTCTTATCAGCCAGATCAAACAATTTTAAATAAAAACATTCGCCATTGGCAGCGTTCACTTTGTACGAATAAGCCGAAGTACCCCATGGAATGAAAAGGATCTCTCTTACTTGGATGCCGTATTCTTTTCGCAGAATGGAGGCGAGGCGCGAGTCATCTATTTGGTATGGAACTCTCATTTGTTCGATCGATTCCTCTCTTTTTCTTCAATTTTTCCTTTCCTATTTCCCTATCAAGTTTTAGTTCTGATCTCTTGCTCGCTCACTTTTGCATATATATATGCATTTTTTAAAAAAAGGTACGTACTTGTACCCATAGGTGACGTGATGTAACCATGCAACAGGACGTTCGATGATTTTTTCGGGAGAAGGTCCGCACCTTGTGAGCCATGAATAGCTTATTTCGAAGACATTGCCAAGCCAGAGAATGACCGAGGGGATTAAGATTCTATTGGATGATTTCAAATTGATTTCTGTGAAAAAGGGGAAAGACGGAAAACGTCTAGAAGTGAAGAATCCGACATTCTATCGGCTGATTGGCCAAGGATTTCAGGGGGCGGTGTTTCAGCTTAACGAACAGAAATGCGTAAAAATATATGCCGATCCCATGGATGCGCAAAACGAAGCGAAGGCATTGAAAGCCTTAGAAGGACTGTCGCTTGCCCCTAGCGTTTTTGAGACCGGAGCAAACTATATCGTCATGGAATACGTAAAAGGTCAGGATTTGAGTGAATACCTTAAGAAAAAAGGCATCACCGAAGCGATCTCACTGCAAATCGTCAGGTTGATAAAAGAAATGAAACGCGCAGGATTTATCAAGATCGATCACCAAGTGAAACACATCCTTGTTACGGAACAAGAGGTGCTGAAAGTGATTGACCTTGCGAATGTCAATAAAAAAAACCCCAAGGGACCCCATCCCAAGAAGATGCTACGGCGATTGAAGCAAATGGGCTTGTTGCCTTCCTTTTTAGAACAAGTAAAGAAACTCGAACCCGCGATGTACGCAGAATGGGAACAAGCAATTCGATTTGATGAACTGTAGAATCGACGAAGCTATCGATCAGACTACAAGAAAAGCCTCCCAGAAGTAGGGGGCTTTTTTCTCTTTCCGCGCTTGTCCGTTTCATCCGTATCCATGAAATCATATAAATAAGACTAGATCTGACCATGATTTTTTTTTTTTGAAAAGAGGTGGAAATGTGAGCAAGAGAGCATTGATTATTGCGTCTCATCCGGACGACGAAATACTAGGATCAGGAGGAACGATCAAGAAATTGATCAGCAACGGGTATGAAGTCATTACGGTTATCCTGGCAAAGGGACGCAAGGAAGAGGAACACCATATACAGAATTTCACATCGCTCGCGAACAGTCATTTGGGGATCAAGGAAATCGTTTTCTTGAAGTTCCCCAACTTGAGGTTGCATACCATTCCTTTGCATGAAATCACCAAAGAAATTGAGGCCTTGCTGGTTAAACATATGCCAGAAATCATCTTCACCCACCACTATGGCGATCTCAACCAAGACCATCAGGTCACATTCCAAGCGGTAATGACCGCGGCACGGCCTTTGCCAGGAAAAGAACCGATTGAGATTCTGTGTTTTGAAACTGTTTCGTCCAGTGAGTGGGCGCAAAACACCCAAGACAAAACGTTCAAACCTACGTATTTCGTTGATATCACGGATACGATTAGCGATAAACTCCAAGCCCTTCGACATTATGATGTGGAAATGCGCCCCTTTCCCCATCCGCGTTCTTATGAAGGGATACAATATTTGGCGCATGTGCGGGGTATGACCGTCGGTGTTGCTTATGCGGAAGCCTTTGAAATCATTAGGAGGGTATGGAAGTGACGGGATTTCAGGAATGTGATCCATGGTAAAGGTACTCGTAACGGGAGGGGCAGGTTTTATTGGATCCCACATCCTTGATTTGTTGATTGCAGAAGGACTCGAGGTAGTCGTGATTGATAATTTCCTGACAGGCCATCGGAAATTTGTGCCTCCCGATGTCAAGCTGTTCGAATTGGATATCACCTCGCCTCTGGTCGAAAATGTATTCGCGGAAGAAAAGCCGGATTATGTGATTCATCTGGCAGCCCAGATCGATGTGGCCAAGTCCATTCAAGATCCGGTGAAAGACGCCCGCCACAACATTTTGGGGACGATCCGCGTTTTGCATTGCTGCCATAAGTTTCAGGTGCGAAAAATAATTTTTTCCTCCTCTTGCGCCGTATACGGGGAAACGGCGGATTGCAGCATTACAGAGTCATTTCCCATCCAACCTCTATCCTTTTACGGGGTATCCAAACAGATTTCGGAAATGTACATCCAGTTCTATCAATCTTTCTACGGACTTCCCTTTACGATTTTGCGGTATGCGAACGTATATGGGCCGCGCCAAGGAATCACGGGAGAAGGGGGAGTCGTCTCTATCTTTCTGCAAAAATGGAAAAACCAAGAAGCTCCCCTCATTTACGGGACGGGGGAACAGACGCGTGATTTTGTCTATGTCAAAGACGTCGCAGCTGCCAATGTTCAATCACTCCGTAAAGGCAAGAATGAGATCATCAATATCGGTTCCAATCAAAAAACGAGTATCAAAGAGCTTCTTCGTATGATGGTGCTCATCCATTCGGCTGATCTTTCTCCCGTTTTCCTGCCTGGGCGTGAAGGCGACATACCGCATAGCCGTTTGAACAATGCCAAAGCGCAGGGGACCCTTGGATGGGTACCTAGATATGATCTGCGGTCAGGACTGACAGAAACGTATAAATATTTCCAACTATAATAAATCAGGGGAGTTTGAATACATGGAAAAAATGATCATTACTGCTGCAGTAACAGGAGGGGTAACGACTCGGTCAAATAATCCGAACCTTCCGATTACGCCAGAGGAGATTGCGCAGGCAGTCTATGACTGCTGGAGTGCAGGGGCGTCTATCGCCCATATCCATGCGCGGGAAATCAATGGAACTCCCAGTCAGCGAGTCGACATCTATCAAGAAATCGTTACCAGGATTCGTGAGCGGTGTGACATCATCATCAATTTGACCACGACAGGGTGGGGACAAACGGGATCGGAAGAAGACAGGTGGAATCCGCTCGTTTGCAAACCGGAGATCGCGTCTTTTACCCCCGGGTCCATGAACCGGAAAGACAATGTGATGATCAACTCGCCTTCCTTCGTCCGCAAGCTGGCGAATAAAATGAACGAGCATCATGTAAAACCGGAAATCGAAGTCTTTGATTTCGGCATGATCAATCAAGCTCTGAAAATCGCGAGAGAAGGATTGATTCAAAAGCCGTTTCTGTTTCAATTCGTTTTAGGCGTGGATGGTGGGATTCCAGCCACTCCCAAAAATTTGCTGCACGCAGTGGAAAGCATTCCTGCGGACAGCACATGGTCTGTCGCCGCGGTCGGCAAGGGGCAATTGCCGATGAATCTGCTGGGGATCGCACTAGGGGGGCACATTCGGACGGGTTTTGAGGATAACGTTTATTTGAGATATGGCGAGCTGGCAAAAAGCAATGCGCAATTAGTGGAGAGGTTGGCAGCCTATGCGATTGATTTGGGCAGGGACATTGCAAAGCCTGAGGAAGCCAGGAAAATTTTGGGGCTAAAACCGGCCATCTCCTCGCATACGTAGCAGCGGGAGAAGTTCTATTGTTAAGGAGAGGATGTGTTTGTATGGAGATTCGCTTCACACTTAGCGAGCTGTTGCGATTCTTACGGGAACGAAACTTGCTTGACCAAGCGATCGGGCAGGATACTGGTCCCGAGATCGTGATGACGGGCTTTTCATCCATTTTTGAGACAAGACCCCATACGTTAACTTGGATGAAGGCACAGTCGCTGGACTGGACGGCCATTAAGGCTTCCGTAATTATTTGTTCACGGGATGCGAAAAGGCCTGATGATTCAGGCCTTTTGTTCATACCTGTGGAAAATCCGAGGAACACGTTTGCAACCGTCATGCGCGCATTTTATCCAAAACCACTATTGACTGGGATTTCGCGTACGGCGATTATCGGGGACAACTGCGAAATTGGCGCAGATGTGTACCTTGGACATCATGTGGTTCTGGGGAATGGCGTGAAAATCGGCAAATATACTCAGATTCACAGCAACGTCACCATTTATGACAACGTTGAAATCGGCTCGCACTGTGTCATTCACAGTGGGGTTGTCATCGGCGCCGACGGGTTCGGATACGAGCAAGATATTGATGGCCATTCTTTCAAATTTCCGCATATAGGCGGGGTCGTTATCGAAGACCATGTGGAGATTGGCTGCAATTCTTGCGTAGCCAGAGGAGTGCTTGCGAATACGGTCATTCAAGAGCATGTGAAGATCGGAAATTTGACGCATATATCCCATAATGTGGTTATTGGCGCGAATGCCATGATCACTCACCAGGCGCACATTAGCGGAAGCAACACGGTCGGCAGCAGTAGCTGGATCGCTCCAGGTGCCGTACTCAAAGAAGGCTTGACAGTCGGAAATGATTCCGTGGTAGGGTTGGGAGCGGTTGTCATCAAGAATGTCGAACCATTCGATGTGGTTGCCGGAGTTCCCGCCGCATCCCTCAAAAAAAAGCAGCGGATACCTTTACAAGAGACAGAGGAGGAGAACGGAAGTGAGCATTGATGTAACGGTCATCCTTCCCTCGTATAACCGCTACCCGCTTAACCTGCTAACCCTGTATTCCCTGGAAAATCAGACCTTTGATCCTTCTAGAATGGAAGTAATCCTGATTGACGATGCTTCGACGGACAAGACGCATTCGCTGCAATATTACCGGCCGCCCTACTCGTTTCAATATATCCGAAACTGCAGAAATGAAGGGCGATCGAAAACAAGAAACAAAGGAATCAAAGCCGCCAAAGGGGAAATCCTCATTTTTTTGGACGCCGAAGTGATCGTCGATCCTGATTTCGTGAACAATCATTATC
>JARDZO010000052.1 GCA_029240815.1 Brevibacillus sp. | reverse complement strand
TATGAGCCTGATCGCGAATTTCTTTGACGATCGCTTGTACTTGACGCTCATTGTTCCCGTGGCAAATCATAAAGTAGTCTGCGATGACTGATAGATTTTTAATATCCAGCACCATCAGATTCTCTGCCTTCTTGTCCTCAGCAGCTTTCACGACCAAACGAGCCAAATCTTCCACTGTTTTAACCATTAAACCCTCCTACTCTTCCTTTTCGGGAAATCAAATCGTTATATGCTAATAACGTTAATGGAAATACCGTCTTTTGTCTTTCTATCAAAAAATGCATCGTACCACCTAGCGCGAGAGCCAACGCGGCTTCCAGATCTTTTTCTGCCAGTTCGCGTATTTGCTCCACACCGGGGAAATTGCGGTTGGGTTCTATATAGTCTGCCACACAAACCACTTTTTCTAACAGGGTCATGCCTGCTCTTCCAGTGGTATGATACCGAACTGCCTGCAAGATTTCAGGATCCGTAATTCCTAGGTCTGTCTGGATGACGATCGCTCCGGCAAAAGCGTGCCAAAGCTCTTTCTCCCCTTCCAGTAAATCAGTCGGCATATCGTGGCGTACGAGAATCTCAAACATCTTGTCAACGGGCCAACACTTACAGTAATCGTGCAAATATCCAGCCAGCTCCGCTTTCTCTGGATCGGCACCATAGCGCATCGCCAGCTTCCTGGCAGATTCTGCGACTCCCAGAGTATGAGCGTACCTTTTGTCATGCATTTGCGCCCGCACCAAGGCGAGCAGCTCCTCCCGATTGCTCCATTCATTCATAGAATCGGTTCTCCTTTATATAACGCTCGACCGAACGCGGAACCAAGTATCGAATGCTTTGTCCTGCTGCGGCTTTCGTCCGAATGAGCGTGGAAGAAATATCCCATACAGGCATCTCGACGAAGGTCACATTTTCATTGGATACACGATCCATTTCCGAACCTGGTCTCGCCAAGCCGATGAAACGAATCATCCGGCTCAACTCCTCGAAACGGTACCATTTCGGCAGGATTTCCACCATGTCTCCTCCAATGATAAAGGAAAAACGGCAGTCTGGAAACTGCTCCACCAGCTGCACGATCGTGTCGTACGTATAGGAGGGACCTTCACGCTTGAGTTCCACATCGGTCACGCGAAACGATTCGTGGTCCGCGACAGCAAGTTCCACCATTTGCAGGCGTGTGGCTGCGGAAGTAAGGCCGACCCGCGTTTTGTGCGGTGGAATATGTGTAGGCATGAACCACACCTCATCCAATCCAGCTTGCTCTCTCGCTTGCTCTGCAGCGAGCAGGTGGCCGCAATGGATTGGATCAAAGGTACCCCCCATAATTCCTACATGCTTGATCCGTTCGTTCATGACATTTGCCTACGGAAGCTTGATCGTCTTGTTTTCCCGCGACTCTTTGTACAGTACAACAGTATGCCCGATCAGCTGTACCAATTCCGCTCCAGCACCTGCCGCCAAATCTTCCGCGACTTCATGCTTGTCGTCATTGTTGTTTTGCAAAATCGCTACTTTGATCAATTCGCGTACTTCCAGCGCCTCTTTGATCTGGGTAATCATGTTTTCATTCACGCCACCTTTTCCTACTTGAAAAATAGGGGCGAGATGGTGTGCTTCTGCGCGCAAAAAGCGCTTTTGCTTGCCGGTCAACATCGGCATGCCTCCTTTTTTGTTCCGTGGTATTGGGATCATTCTGCGGTTTTGGTCAATTGTTGCAGGACGGTGTCTCTCATGACTTCCGTCGGTGCTTTCTTTCCTGTCCATAGCTCAAAAGCCAGCGCCCCTTGATTGACGAACATCCCTACACCTGAGTGGACACGTGCACCAATCGCTCTTGCCTCACTGAGCAGCTTCGTCTCCAACGGGTTGTAGATCAGGTCACTGACGATTAATCGATCGTGCAGCCATTCACTAGGCACTGGCATTTCGTTTACATTCGGGAGCATCCCGATCGAAGTCGTATTGATCAAAAGAGAAGCGTCTGCGATCGCTGCTTTTCCTTCTCCTTGCTCCACGATTCGGGTGGAAACAATGGATTGCAGGGACTCTGCGAGAATCGTCGCTCTTTCGCGGGAACGGTTGATAATGCGAATTTCTTTTACCCCTTTTTCAGCCAGGGTAAAGGCAACTGCACGTGCCGCTCCACCTGCTCCTACCATTGTGACAATCTGCTGGTCGAGCTCTATTCCTGTCTCCTCCACGAGAGAACGCACATACCCCATACCATCTGTGTTGTAGCCGATCAGGCGGCCATCATCGATCACAACGGTATTCACGGCTCCGATGCGTTTGGCCAGCGGGTCAATCTCGTCGAGCATCGGCATGATTGCGACCTTGTGAGGAATGGTCACATTGATACCCTTTAGACCCAGTGCGCGAATACCCGCTACGGCATCCTCCAGGCTGTTTGATTCGACATCAAAGGCCACATAAGCGTAGCCCAGTCCTGTTTCTGAAAATGCGGCATTATGCATCATTGGCGATTGTGAATGGGAAACCGGATGTCCGAAAAGACCAACCAGTTGTGTTTTACTCGTAATCATGATGCTCTCCTACCCCCTAATGGCTCTCTTTTGGTACAAACAAGGAACAAGGGCGGCGCTATTCTCTTTGGAGGAGCTAGATCAGCCCTTTTCTTATCCCTACGCTAACACCTTTTGGCGCATGAACCACGACGCTCGCGTCATGCTTGCCTTGCAGGCTAACCCAGCCCAGTCCTGAAATGACGATGTCCGTCGTTCCTGTCGGCCTAATTTTAAACGTATGCTTGATAAACGGCGGCAACGCTTTTGCTGCTTCCTCGCCTGTCGGTGGGACCAACAAGCTGCCATGGTGCTTCTCCATGACTTCATCAGCTTTATCCAGCTTGGTGCGGTGGATGTACAAATCGTTCTCCACATAAACGATGAACGGCTGACGCTGCCCTTGTACGAAATCGATACGGGCAAGGCCACCCAAAAAGAGTGATTGTCCGTCGTTGAGCTGATACACCTTGGAATTAATCCGGCTGGTTGGCGTAATTTTACGCAAATCTGTCGGCGGAATCATATGACCGATCTGGTCCCGATTAATAATTCCCGGAGTATCAAAAATGAAGCGCCCGTCTTCCAAGGGAATCTCGATCTTGTCCAGCGTCGTACCCGGGAACGGAGAGGTCGTGATTTCCAGCTCAGCTGCCCCGTAATCATGCAAAATGCGGTTAATCACGGTGGATTTTCCGACGTTGGTCACACCGACAATAAAAACGTCGCGACCTTTTCGCAGCTCGCCGATTCGGGCAAGCAGCTCATCGATATGCAGACCTTTTTGCGCACTGATCAAGACGACATCCTCAGGACGAAGACCGCGTTCCTTGGCCTCATGTTGCATCCAGTTGCGCACGCGATTGAGATTGATATTGCGCGGGAGCAGATCCACTTTGTTGCCCACGAGCAAGATTGGATTTTTTCCTACAAAACGCGGCAAGCCCTTTAGCCATGAGCCTTGGAAATCAAAGATGTCCACGACCATGACAACCAGGGATTGTGTGGAACCGATTCCATCCAGAATCCGCAAGAAATCATCATCCCCCATGTTGACAGGGGCTACTTCATTGTAATGCTTGATGCGATAACAACGCTGACAAATCACGACTTTCCTGTCAAGCGCGGACGATGGCGCAAAGCCCGGCCGTTTCGCATCTTCAGTCTGAATCATAATCCCGCAGCCGGCACAGGAAACAGACGCTTGTTCCATCATGCTTTTCTCCTCCACGAAACCATTCCTTTCCGTTCCATCCAAATAAGGGCCAAACGTTCCATCTGACGGTTGAAACGAGTCCAAAAACCATCCGTCTGGGCAACCGGTACAACCAAAATGGTATGAAACCCGAGCCGATTTCCTCCCAGCACATCCGTAAACAATTGATCGCCAATCACAACAGTCTCGGCAATCGTTACATTCATCTGCCGCACCGCCTGCAAAAAGGCTCGGTTCGTAGGCTTACGAGCCGCACTAATAAACCCGAGATTGAGTGGATTGCAGAACCGATCAACACGCTCCTGGTTGTTATTGGAGACGACGGTGACCTGAATGCCCGCATCATGCAAGCGAGCAAGCCACCTTTCGACCTCGGGAGTAGCCAGCGGCCTGTCCCATTCAACCAGCGTATTATCCAGATCTGTAATCACTGCGCGAATCTTATTTCGTTTCAATTGATCTATATCAATGTGGTGGATCGAGTCCACGAACTGATTGGGCATCAGCTTCTGTAAAAGCACGGGGGCACCTCCAAATGATGTGAAGCAATCAACCGCGATTTCGGCACTTACTATACCATAATCGACCACCCTGTTGCAAAAGAAAAAGCGGTAGCCCTGCTTGCATTTGGAATCTAATCCTAGTAAAATGTAATTACTAAGAAAACTGTTTTTGTTTATTTGGTTTTATGCAATCGCAACGGGCAAGGAGGCGGTGCTTTATCAAAGACAGGATCATGCGTGGTTTTATCGAGGAGATTCGGGAAAAGGGCATGAAGTTTTCCATGGACGATTTGGCTCGCAGACTGGGGATCAGCAAGCGAACGTTATATGAGCACTATTCTTCAAAGGTGGAAATATTGGAGACCATCATCGAGCATACGTTTCAGGAAGCGGATGAAAAGACGAAGCGGATCGTGGAAGATGAATCCATGACGCTCATCGAAAAAATAAAAGCCGTCATGATGGTATTGCCTACCCACTACGAGTTTTATGATTTGCGTATTCTCGAACAAATGAAGCGATACTATCCTGAACAGTATGCGATAGTGAACACTCAACTCTCCGATGACTGGGCTATGCTGCGCGAGTTGATTGAGCAGGGGATTCGGGAAGGTATCATCATCAACATGAACGTGACGCTCATGATGAAGCTGATTATCGATGCGTGCAATTCAACCCTCGACCAGCGATTCTACACGAAAAATCAAATTACGATGCAGCAGTCTCTCGAAGCAATCGCCGATTTATTGCTGTATGGCCTTGTCCCAGTGGATAAAAGATGATTCTTTTATTCCCTTTTTTTACTGAATCAGAAAGTATAAACTGCGTGTGCCATCAACTTGATTCAGCAAGAATAACCAACCTCTAAAACGCGGTCGCTCATCCTTGAGCAGACCTCGATAGAGGTTTTCATCAGAAAACTATTTAAACAAAAATGGTTTTCTCAGTAAACCCAACTTTCTTTAGAGGTGAACACCCATGAATTTCTTTCCTAAAATGACCAAATCGCAACGGATCGGACTTCTTTTTGTCATTCTGATCTTGTTTATTGACATGCTGCTCTATAGCCTATTAATTCCCATCGTCCCTTATTTCACGGAAACGCTGCAGCCTTCCTCGACGATGATGGGGATTTTGTTCAGCAGTTACGCGGTTGCTATGCTGATCGCGACTCCCATTTTCGGCCCGATTTCTGACCGTATCGGTCGTCGCATCATGCTGTTGATCGGCTTGATTGGGCTTGCTTTGTCTACAGTACTCTTTGCTTTTTCCGACTCACTCGCACTATTGATCACTGCCCGCTTCGTACAGGGGCTGGCTGCTGCCGCAACCTGGCCGACAGCTCTTGCTTTACTGGCTGATCTGTTTCCTTCCAAAACGCGCGGTGCTATCATGGGGATCGCTTTGACCGCCATCTCCACTGGCACATTGTTGGGCGCTCCGATCGGTGGCTGGTTATTCGAAGTCAGCGGCCATCGTACTCCGTTCCTAGCTGCGGCTGCTTTTACTGTGATCAACATTATTCTGGTCTACTTCTTCCTCAGGGAAGAGTCTTCCAGAAGCGAAAGTGAAAAACTGCAGGTAGGCGGTTTCTTACGTCATCCGCAGGTCGCCTTTATCGCTGGCGTCGTCCTGCTCGCAGAAATCTCGCTGTGTCTGCTGGAGCCTACACTCCCTGTCTTTTTGACACAGAAACTAAGCATAACTCCAGCTACAATCGGCCTGTTATTCGCGATCATGACTCTCGCTTACGGGCTCATTGCTCCTGTCGCTGGTGCGTTGTCCAGCCGCGTAAACCCGTTTACACTTATGTTTGTCGGCATCATCTCACTGGCCGTTTTCATGCCTTTTTTGGCGTTGGCTGACACCATCTGGCAGTCCGCACTGGCCATGGCGCTCGTAGGTGCCAGTGTCGGCTTTACCCTGTCCCCTACGCTCGCCACCTTGGGTGAAATCATCGACCGCGGGGGAACTGGTGCTTATGGAACTGCTTATTCCCTATTCAACATGTTTCACGGTTTCGGGATGGTTGCAGGTCCGCTTGCTGGAGGAATTCTGACAGACGTATTGCCCGTGTCCACAGCGATCATCATTGTTGCCGCGAGCATTTTCAGCTTTGGCATTCTGATGTACGTGATGCTCAGACTCAAGCAAAACAGTCTTACCCGATCGGTCAGAAAAGAAATGAAAATGTAAAAGATGAACTATAGACGAAACCCCCGTGCTACTCATACAGCACGGGGGTTATTCACGTTATAGCTTAGGTATTTTCCTTTTCTGTCTGTTCATTTTGCCTGGCTTCCATTAAGTCCTTGACGGTTTCTTTCGGCGTCCAGCATTGGAATTGGTAATCGGGTCGTGTCTCATACGCAAGGCGAGAGCAACGGTAGGTGACTTTCCCCACGCTCTTCTCCACCCGAAAGTGAATACAGGTCGCGCAGCAATGAAACGGATTATGCCCTTCCATCAGCTATTCCCCCTATCTCCCCTGCTTCCAGGGAAACATCGACAGCTGCTCATAGCGCTCCTGCTGCGGCTCCGCAAAGTTGGAGAAGCCCACCCCAACCAGTCGCACTCCTGGCGCATAATCAAAGACATCAAGTAAGTCGTCCAGAAGATCCTGCCAATTGGCATCTGCCATCGCTTTGTGCTGCTTCGTTCTCTGAGTGAAGTCTGCGTACTTGATCTTCAGCGTGATGGTCTGGGGTATGACACCTTCCTGACGAATGTCTTCCTCGACCTCACGTAATAACGAGCTCGCAATCGGAGCAATCGCTTCCCGATCAAACAGGTCAAATGGTAGCGTGGTCTCACGGCTCAACGACTTGGGGGAGCGGTCTGTCACAATCTCCCGACTGTCTTCTCCTCTGGCTCGATGGAACAGAGAACGTCCCATCTTGCCAAATAGCTGAATGACTTCTTCCAGCGATAACTGCCAAAAATCTTCTACCGTCTCGATCCCTTTTTTGGCAAGCAGCTCTTGCGACTTTTTCCCGACGCCGTTCAATGTTCCGATGGGCAAAGGTCGCAGCACGTCGAGAGCCTGCTCCGGTCGGATAATGACAAACGCATCCGGCTTTTTCAAATCACTTGCGATTTTGGCCAGCGACATGTTGTAGGAAAGCCCGATGCTGCATGTAAGACCCGTCTCTCTTCGCACACGTCTTTTGATTTCCCGTGCGACAGGGACGGCGTTCTCGTAATCTGATACATCCAGATAAGCTTCATCCAGCCCAACCGTCTGATAGCTCTCTGTGTATGAGGAGAAAATCTCACGGACCTCTGCTGACTTTTCCACATACCTGGCGTACCGAACGGGTAAGAAGATGCCTTGGGGGCATTTTTTGCGTGCCAGCGCTATCGGCATGGCAGACCGGACTCCGTACTTACGGGCCTCGTAGCTGCATGTGGACACAACACCACGGTTACCTGTCCCACCGACGATGGTCGGTTTTCCACGCAGCTCTGGTCTGTCGAGCTGTTCGACGCTGGCGAAGAAAGCGTCTATATCCATGTGCAGGATTTTTTTCATAAGCGAACGACCACCAAACATACATTCTCGTATGGTTGTATTATCTCTATTTTTCGCCTCCTGCGCAAGGTGCAGACGCCTACTGAGTAAACTTCAAAAATGTTTCCAAGTAATGTCAACACTCAGGTTTCCGATAAGTTTTTCCTTCCTCGTTACCTTTTGCTTTGTGGCGAGTTCTGGCTTGCGGAAACAGACAAGGTCCTCGTGATACCCGAAGCTTCGGCATATCTCAGGCCGAACGGTATGTATCCCACAACGATCCTTGTACAGATCATAGAATATGCAAGTTCCGAAAAATCTCGGTTGATTTTCTAGTTCGTCACGGATCTTTCGTGGCATGGATTTAATCTTCTTTTCTATTTTTTTAAGCTCTTTCTCCGTAATTGGAACGGGACCACAACATAGACCTTTACAACCTTCACAAGGTAATGTTTCCATCTGCTGTACAACCCCTCGAAATGTTCTTTGAAGATGCTTTCTTAAAGAACATTATGTAAGGGCTATTTGTATTTGTAAATAATTAAATATTCCACTATATCACAAAATAAAAATTTTGTCAATAATTATTCATTACCTCAAAAGGTGCTTTCCTTGGACAAAACCTGCAACAGCTCGACTACAGGCGGATTCCCTTTTTTGGCGTAAAGGATTGTCCCATTTTTTCCAATGATATAGACGATTCTTTGCTGAAAAAACAGCCCCAGGATTTTGCCGACGTCATACGCCTGACGAATCGTCTGATCTGCATCCACAAGTAACGGGAAACGATATCCAAACTTGCCTGCAAACGATCGCTTCTTTTCTAGCTCTGCAGGATTAACGCCAAATACTACGGTGTCTGCGCTCTCAAAATCAGCGTATTTGTCTTGCACGGCGCACAATTGTTTGGTGCATACCGGGGTATCGTCTCCGGGATAAAAGATCAAGACGATATTCTTGTTTCCCACATATTCACGCAGATCGATCGGACCCAATGTGCTGTCCGCTTGAAATAGCGGGGCTTTCGTACCTGTCTGCAGCATTTTTACCACCTCTTCGCAGTCATGACGATCCTTATTACCATTTAGTATACAGGTCCTTCGGGCAAAGAAAAACCGCTCCTGGATATACAGAGCGGTTTCGTTTCTCTCTATTTTGCTTGCAGCTTCGTCTGTTTCACTTTCGCGACAAACGCCTCTGCTACTTTCAGCATATCGCTGTCATGGCCCCACATGCGCTCTGGATGCCATTGCAAGCCAACATGCAACCCGTCTGTGCTCTCGATCGCCTCGATGACACCGTCAGCCGCGCAGCCTGTCATAGTAAAGCCAGGAGCGACGTCTTTTACCGCCTGATGATGCGAAGTGTTTACCAGAATTTCCGTCTTGCCGATCGCATCTGCGACAAATCCTGGCTGGAGTGTGACTTTATGTGCGCCGTATTGGCGTGAACCTTTTTGTGCGTGTTGGAATGCTCCCGGTACTTGACTCGGAATATCCTGAATCAGCGTACCTCCGCATGCTACATTCAGAATTTGCATCCCCCGGCAAATGCCGAGAATCGGCTTTTTCAACTCGAGAGCCAGCTTGATGACCTCGAGCTCTGCCACATCCCTTTCATACTCAATATTCCCAAGTCCTTGCAAAGGCTCCTCCCCGTATAAATGCGGGGCAGGGTCGTCGCCACCCGTCAAGATCAAACCATCGAGTGACTCGATCATGGCTCGAAATGGTGCATCCGGGTTCGTCAGCAACGGGAGGATGAGTGGGATGCCGCCGCAGCGAGCGATCCCTTCTACATATCCAGAGCCGACGTAAAAGAACTGGTCGAGATTGTTATTCGGGAAATACATCTTCGTACACGCCACACCAATTATCGGACGCACACACGTCACTCCCTGTCTTTATTTCTTTTCATTGGATGCGTATTTGAAGTCGATGAATCCGAGCGCGTCGACTACCACATCTTTTACGCTGTCTTGCTTCACCCATGCATAGGTGTAGTAGTAGATCGGCAAAGCAGGCATCTCATCCATAACGATGGCATCCGCTTTTGTAAGAATTTCTTTGCGTTTTGCTGCGTCGCCTTCTTTAGCAGATTGCGCCAAGAGGTCGAGGAACTCTTTGTTTTCCCATTTGGAGGTGTTCAGACCGCCTTTGAACACTTCCAGGAAGTTGATCGGATCATTGAAATCACCGATCCAGCTACCGCGACCAATCATGAAGTTACCTTCTTTCATTTGTTCACGGTGTACTTTATTTTCTTTATTCACGAGTTTGACTTCGATGCCGAAAGCTTTTCTCCATTGATCTTGGATGACTGTCGCGATACGTTGGTTCGCTTCTGTCGTATTGTAAGCAATGGTGAGCTCAGGCAGCTTGGTCAAGCCTTCTTCCTTCATCCCTTCTGCGAGCAATTTCTTCGCCGTTTCCACATCGCCGTCCTTGATGTAGCCATCTGGTTTAAGCGTCATGGTAGGCGGCAAAATTCCCAGCGCAGCCGTACTCTTGAACGGAACGACACTTTCGGTGATTTCCTTGCGATTTACCGCAGTGGCAAAAGCCTGGCGAATCTTCTTGTTATCGAAAGGTTTTTGTGTCGTGTTAAAAATGTACCAGTAGGTTCCTGCTGTCGCCTGCGATTGCATTTTTCCCGATTCTTTCAAGGCATCGAGTGCGTCGAGCGGCAGATCACCCAATGGGGAGCCCGCCCAGTCCAAATCACCATTATCGAACATCGCCAATTCAGTGTTGGCATCTTCAATCATATTGATGGTAAGTTTGGACAGCTTAACGGAATCTTTGTCCCAATACGTGTCGTTTTTTGCAAACTCGATCTTAGATTTGTGTTCCCATGTTTTCAGAACGAACGGGCCGTTCCCAACATAGGTTTCAGGTTTGGAAGCCCAATCCTTGCTCGCTTCCACCGCTTTTTGATTCACAGGGAAGTAAGTGACGGATGCAACCAACTCTGGGAAAAACGGTGATGGATTTTCCAGTGTAACGACCAGTGTTTTGTCGTCACTAGCCTTGACCCCGACATCTTCTGCTTTTGCTTTCTTCGAGTTGTACGCTTCCCCATTTTTCAGGTAGTACATTTGGTACGCGTAAGCAGATGCTGTTTCCGGGTTCAGCACTCGCTTCCAAGCGTATTCAAAGTCATGCGCAGTGACCGTATCTCCATTCGACCACTTCGCATCACGCAGATGGAAGGTATACGTGAGTCCATCTGGTGTTACTTCGTACTTCTCTGCGACCGCCTCTTTCAGCTCGCCCTTTTCATTCAGGCGCAATAGGCCATCAAATGCTGCACGGGCAACAGACATCGAAGGGATATCTTCTGCCAGTCCAGGGTCGATCGTGTTGGGCTCACCTGTGTTCAGGTTGACCTGCATCGTTTGCGGGGTGGCTTGTCCGGACGCTGCTGAAGGCGTCTCCCCCGGCGTGCTCCCTTGTGGTGTGCCACAGCCGGCAAAAGCCAAACTCGTCAGTAACACCGCACAAAATGATAGTCGTTTAAATCTTTTCATGAAAAAAACCCCCGTCTCTGGAATATTCCTTCTTGATTGTTAGGAGCATGACTAAATAATATTATCTTGAGAAAATTTTGTCTACACGAAAAAGGAGATGGAGCAAATGCTCTCTAGTCTATCCACCCAAATCTCGCAGCTCATCGAAAATGCTGGCGGCGAATGGGGAATCTATCTGGAAGATTTGCACACAGGTGAAAAACTGGCGCTTCAAGAGCATCAACGCTTTTATGCAGCGAGCATTATCAAAGTACCGATCATGACTGCCGTTTTCGCAGAAGCTTACGCGGGCAAGATCGCGCTGGAGACGACCATCAAGCTGCGTCGCGAAGACTTGGTCGGCGGTGCCGGCGTGCTGCAGCACATGACTCCAGGCACAGAATTGACCGTTCAGGATTTGGTTACGCTCATGATCATCCAAAGCGACAACACAGCTACCAACATCATGATCGATCTGGTCGGTACAGAGAGCATCCGCAACGCCATGAAGAAAACGGAAATGGTCAACAGCCAGTTCTACAACAAGCTGATGGTCGTGCCAGCTGAGCTGGAAGGCTACAATGAGATCACTGCCGCTGATATGGGCGCGCATTTCCGTTATTTGGCTACTGGGAAGGTCCTCTCGTTTGACAGCTGTCTGAAAATGATGGCGATCTTAAAGCAACAGCAGCACAGAGACCGCATTCCTCAGCTTTTCCCAGACCCAGACGGCGATTTCATCGGTATGGTGCCGAAGTGGGAATTTGCCAACAAAACTGGTTCTGTGACGAAGGTTACCCATGATACCGGCATTCTTTTCATCGGCTCCCATGCCGTCACGATCTGCCTGCTCAATAAAGGGCTTGAACAGAAGCCTGCTGCCGATGTCATGGCAGAAATCGGACGCCTCGTTTACGATTTATACCAGCAGGCATAGTCCTTCCTTGACCCGCCATCTATCTTGGCGGGTCTTGTTTTTCATTAGTTTTCGATGGGCGAAAAAGCGGGTGCTCCTCTCTGATACCGAATGAGAGAAACACCCGCTTCACTTTTTGAATCATTTTTCCAAAATCAACTTGGAAACATTCAAAGCACTTGAGAAAGAGAGCTCTGACAATTGTCCCTGACCCTCACACCAGTCACCCGCAAAGAACAGATTGCGGTAATCTGGCATGAATGTAGGCATTGGCTTTTGGTTCATGGTCCACTTGATCTCCTGTACAATTGCACGAGTGGAGACGCGTGGAACAACCAACTGCTCGCGCCAGCCGGCAAAGTGTTTGTCGTACACAGCTTCAATTTCCAGCTTGCGTTGTTCTGCCATCTCTTTGTTCCCTACTTCCGACTGACGCATGTACGCAGTTGCCTGCAGCAGCTGTCCGCCTTCCGGAACACAAGTGTGGTCATAATAGGAGATGTCCGTGATGAAAATGTTGTTTTGCTTGTCGTAAATATACGAGTATGGGACATCGATCCGTTCTTTCAAACCGATATCATACACAACAACGACAGTAGGCTCATACTCGGCGTGTTGGGCAATCGCATGCTCCAGACGCGTTTCTGTAAACACCTTGACCATTTCTTTCGGCGGAATACAGCTGATGAATTCGTCTGCCGTAAACTCGCCCTCCGGTGTTACCACTCCCACAACGTGATCCTCTTCTACATGGAACTTCTCTACTTTTGTTTTTGTCAGGATAACGCCATTGTTCGCCTCGATGACGCGGACAAATTCGTTGATCAGAGCTTGCCAGCCACCACCGATATACGCTACCGGCTTGTTCGTTTTAAACAAACGGCTGTAGTAGGAAAAGAATACGTCAGAAGGAATTTTTTCCGGTTCACGTGTGAAGAAGTTGGAAGATGCCAGTGTCAGCATCATTTCTTGGACTTCCTCGTTCACATTTTTCTTTTCCATCCATTTTTGAATGGACATATGCGGATGCCCGGTTTCCATTCTCAGCATCGTTTTCAAGATTTCAAACGTAAACAATACTTTGTCCAAGCCTTTTAATAGCTTGGTCTGAAACAGCCCTTGTACGTTGGCTGGAACCGCTGTCAGATCGTTACCGATATCGTACTTGGCTTTTGTCGGATTAAAGTCTTGCCAATCAATGTGAAGATCCAATTCTTTTTCAAACGTTCTCAAAACGGAGCTGTCCCGGGCATAGATTGCATGGGCACCAAAGTTGAAGTTGAATCCTTTGATCTTCAACGTTACGGCGCGACCACCTAATTGTCCGCGCTCCAAGACTGCTACTTTTTTGCCTTTCGACGAAAGATAGGCGGCACTGGAGAGACCAGCAAGTCCTCCGCCTACAATAACAACGTCATAGTGATTGGTTGTCATACACAATCTCCCCTACGCTACTCTCAATGTTGATGACTTGGTTCAAACCCTCTCCTAGAATAAGGGATGTATCACATGGAAGTCAACCATTATTGAACTGTGTCTATTTTTATACTGGCCGATACCAATAATTTCCTTATGCATTGCATGCTATAATTGAGCCATAACAGTAGAAGGGTGTTTTCGATGATGATTATCGCATCCCCTATTCCCGACCAACCCACTCTGCCAGAGACGTTACCAGCTATTTTGGAAATCAACGAGCCACTCATCCCTCTCAAGCAGTATGCCCTTGCGATTGAGGTATATCCAGCCTACTATCATGATGGCTTACCTGGTTCTAGGCCAGATTGTCTCGTTCGCCCCATGCGGGCTTTACCAACTACTCGGATGAATGGTGGCATTTTGATTATGGGAACCAAGCCTGGGCTGCCTTGACGAGAGCCCCTGCCGCTCATTACGGGGGCATTTTACAAGGGACGTGAGGACATAAAAAAGCAGGGGCTATCATCACCCCTGCAAATGCTGTCCCTCTAGTTCTGTTCGTTTCTTCGCGTCATTTGCTGCCAGACTGTCCCACTGGCAGCTTCTCCGCTCTCGATTCGCTCCACAGCCATCTGCACCTGCAGACTTACTTCGAATTCCGGATCATGCTGGGCTGCACGCAGAGCAGGAAGCGCGGTCTCATCCCCGACTTCAAACAGGAAGCGCGCCGCACGCCAACGCACCAGCTTGTTACGATCCTGCAAGGCTTCACACATAGGTGCAGTCGCCCGAGGATCGCCCAGATCGGACAAAGTGTCTCCTGCCGTACGTCTGACGGAAACAGAGTCGTCCTTTAATGCTTGGAAAAGCAGCGGGAATACGGGGTCTCCTCCAACCATTCCCAAATAGACGACCGCCAGCCTACGGATCGACGGTTTTGTATCACCTAGCGCTTTTTCCAACACCGGCAGATCTTCCTCTGCAGGCTCCATGCGATCCAATGCAGCGTACCGATTTTGCCAATCGGGATCATCCAGCATGCCCAGCGTGACGATTTTCTTTTCGCGGACAACCGCGGCAGGCGCTTCACCTTCGCCGAGCTGCAAGGCACGCTCCACCAGTTCTTCCACGCGCTCCTCTGGATAGGAAGCCGCGATTTCCTGTGCGACTTCTTCTCCGATCTCTCTCAGGTCACCATAACGGACCCCATGCTCCACCCACTTGCGCTCCATGATCAGGTTGGGTGATGCTGAGCCTGCTCGCATCGCTGCCTGACCGAATCTCTCTGGCAAGGCTGCCCGGATTTGCTCCGTCCCCATCGTGACTTTCACCTGCATGGGCACTTCCCGAAACATTTGAATGAATACTTGCGCCTCTCCAAAAGCTGCTCCATCTGTCGCGGCAAGGATTGGCACAGCCATTCCCTCACCTGCCTGGAGAATCTCACGGGACTGAGTCAAGATGCGTTGCCAGTCTGCATTTGATTTGCGCTCCAGCGCCAAGAAATCGGCGGTATGAAAGATCGAGGTGACGCCTTCAATCGCCAACAGTTTCCCCATGATCTCAGGGGATTTGGCGACATTCTCTTTTGTATAGACATGTTGGACACCATCCGGTAAACGCTCGTCGACGTTGAGCTTCATCACGTTTGGACTCGGCGTAGGTTCGATGGACAACAGTTTCATGATTCAGTCACTCCTTTTTCCGCACTCCTGTGTAGATCTTCTTTATCGTAGCACGGATTCGGACCTCATATCCAATCTGACGTGCACCTGTGAGCAGTTTGCGTACTTACAGCGGCAGCTTGTAATAATCGTTTGCCGACTTGACGACAAAGCCGCACGATTCGTATAGACCCAATGCGCTGCTATTCTCGCTGGCGACCTCCAGCGACATTTCCTCGTAGCCACTTTCCCGGATCAAATGGATGGCTTTTGCCAACGCACGGCGACCGTACCCTTTTCCCTGATGATCTGGATGCACACAGAATCCAAAGATGAACCCTTTTCCTTCAATGATGTTGGTACTGAGTTTCCCGATTGGCTGTTCATCAACCAGAAGTAGATAAGTTGTCGAGCTGGACTCCTGATCCATTTTCTTGCTCATTTCACGGGCACGCTCTTCCTCCATCTGAAAGCCATGTACATTCAGCCAAATCAAGGTCTCGATATCATCCTCGCCTGCAACACGCATCTGGATGTCAGCAGGCGCGGCAGTTGTCTTTGTCGGATCAAAGTCCATCCAATATTCCGAGAAATCATACGTTGCCTCGATTTGCTCCATGCATGCTTTTCCAGATAATGACTCCCTTTGGACGATGAACAATTGATGCGGAATGCCTCTTTTGCGGCATTCTTCAGCAGCTCTAGTCTGCAAAGCGCGGAAAATGCCTTTTTGACGATACTTTGGATGAACCATGGCACTCGCTTCCGCTTCTCCGCCATGAAAGACGTACAGACCTAAGAACCCAATTAATTGGTCGTCCTCGTAATACAAGAAATCTTCGGTATGCTCACCTGAACGTTTCTCCAGCATTTCCGGATTCACTTTGAGATCGATTCCGTCATGCTCGTTGCAAAGCGTTACCAATTCTTTTATCTCAGCCAGTTCTTCTGCTGACAGCTTGTTCTTTCCTAGCACCTCATATCCCATTCGCTCAAAGCCCCCTAAAAATAATGTCGTTTCATTTCAGCAACCATTTCGTCCAGATTATTCGCGACCTGCGGAATCGAGTATCCTATGTATAGGGGTGAAGTGACGAAGCGGGGAACCACCTTTGCGATGAGCTTTTCCCCCCACCGGTAAAAGAAGAAATTGTAGCTCAGACAGCGGCGATTGACATGATTGAGGATCCAGTGAGCCAAGATTTGCAGGTATTCCGCCATTCTCGGTAATCCGTCCCAATCGGATAAAATCACATTGTATTCAAAGAAGCCTGCCCGCGGATGTGTCGACAGCGTACAATCCACTCCCCGTCCACGATCGATGAGAATTCCAGCAAAATCACTTTCCTTTACTTGACTGCGATAATCGTATTCATTCAAGCCAACAATTTGCATATGCGGGTGGCGGATGCTCCCGCCTGAATACGGGCCGTGATTTTTGAAAAAGAGCACGGATTGAAACTCTCCGCTGTTTTCCAGTCCCATCCATTTCTCTACGCCAAATGCGAGCAGATCATGCACATGTTCCTTCGAATAGAGGGACCAATCCCCTTCACAATCATCCGACTCAATCAAGACGGTCTGGTATGTATCCTGTAAAACGGGGTATTTGTTCATCAGCCAGATCATGGACCCACGCTGCTCCAGCACATTTGTGAGGCTGTTCGTGTCGCAAAACGGACAAGCGCTTTCCCGGTTGATTACGCTCTCCGGTTTTTTTCTGCCAATATGCATGTTAAAGTGCAAATGAGTCTGCGTCATCCGAGTGTCCCTCCTAATTGCCACCTCCTTCCACTTTACACGGAAATCGGGTGAAAATCATTTCGTTTTTTCTATGTACTGTTTTTATGTAATTATCTTCACAAAAGTAAGTATAAGCGTTACGATAGCCTATAGAAACCAGTTTTACGAGGAGGTCTCTCATGATTGACGTACGTACAGCCGGATCCCGTCACACTGCCGATCACGGCTGGCTAAAAAGCAACTTCAGTTTTTCTTTTGCTGATTACTATGATCCTGACAATATGGGATTTGGACCATTGCGTGTATTCAATGACGACAGTGTAGCACCCCAGACCGGATTTGGCTCTCACCCGCACCGGGAAATGGAGATCGTCTCTATCGTCCTCCAAGGACAGCTGGGCCATCGCGACAGCACGGGGCGTCAGGAGGTCGTTCGCCCTGGTGAGGTACAACGAATGAGCGCGGGCACAGGCGTCGTCCACTCTGAGATGAATCCGTCTGCTACAGAAGATGTAAAGTTCTTGCAGCTCTGGTTTGAGCCCGCCGAATATGGACTGACGCCTTCTTACGAGCAAAAAGCGTACGATCCAGCGAAACTGGTCAACCAACTACTCCCTGTCGTATCGAGGGAAGGTGGCGAAGAGATTGCCAAAATCCATCAAGACCTGACGCTGTACCTCTCTCGCTTGGAGGCCGGACAGACGATTTCTTTTGAACAAAACATCCATAGACGCACGTACATTTTCGTCATGGAAGGGGAACTCCTGCTCAATTCGGATACCTCCCTCGAAACACGGGATGCCGCTCGCATCACAACGACGACTAGCGTAGAGATCAACGCGAAGAGCAATGCTTATTTCATGCTGATTGATTTACCATAACGTTCCCATTCTGAGAACCAATTTTTTTGATAGTAACGCAGCCTATTTTTGCTCCAATGGGCTGCGTTTTCTTTTTTTATCTCAATGGGATCGCATACAATGGTAGTAGTGAAGCACGGAAAGGTGTTGGATGAAATGGAAAGATCTTTTTATTATCCCGTCAGCTGGAGTGAAGCCCACAAATACAAGCTGCAGCTCGACCAGGAAGGTGTTCCGTACGAAATTCAATCTCCATTAGACTTGCCTATTTTGGAAAAAGGCCAGCTGGCCATCGTCTTTCCTTCAATCCCTTTGCGCATGTACGCGTGGGTGCGAACCTTGTTTTATCGAGACGGCCTGCGCTATCCCGACAAGTATTCACTTGATTTCGGTGCACGCTAAAATCTGCAGCACAGGTACGGCTGTTTACCACTCACATAGGATAGGGTAGAACGATATCCAGATCATCCCTTGAGAGGTGACGATGATGCCGGCTTTTAACATTCGCATATCAATCGCAAACCTGCGTCTGGATCTGTTTGATGGTCCTCGGTTGGTCCGTTCCTTTCCAGTCGCTTTGGGTAAAATAGCAACCTCAACTCCACATGGCGACTTTACCATTGTAAATAAAGTACCTAATCCCGATTCCTACCCCGGCGGTCCCTTGAGTGTTTTCGGCACATATTGGCTCGGATTGAGCAAGCCTCACTATGGTATACACGGCACCAACAATCCTTCCTCCATCGGCAAGTACGTGTCCCACGGCTGCATTCGCATGTTCAATCGAGATGTGAATACGCTAGCCAGCCTCGTCCCAATAGGCACACCTGTCAAAATCAGAGCCAAGTAGGCGAACTCCCGATTTATACCCCTATGAGGTGCACGGAATGCATGCCCGGATGAAAAGCAAAAGCCCGCCTCTACTACCCGAGGCGGGCCATTTTCACATGAGCCGTGAATTCTTTTCATCCGTTGTTTCCGCTTCTTCTTCACTAGACTCAAAATACACCAGATATCTTCTGGCTTGCTTGTACATGATAGACAACGTCAGTTCCCTTATCTTGTTCATAACTGCATCTCTTTGATCGGGTTGAAGCTCTACCGCGAGCTTCTCTTCTTGCTGGGCTAAATAAGCCATTACCCATTCCGGGTCCAACTTGTAGGCAGGCAAACGACAGCGACTCCTCTACTAAGTGATCTACTTAAGTCTACAGAACCCCGTTGCCATTTCACAGCCACAATTACTGGCTACACACACAGAGATTGGAACCACAGAAGGGACTTATTGGGACTCCCAATACACAAATTCACTAGGGTGGCGGCGAACGTACATGCCGATGTCTAGTAGCGTATGCGGGATCTGGCGTTGGTACAACTCATAGAGACGGCTCATTTGTTCGACGAGGTGGACATCACCATCTAGGTCAAGTACAGTAAAATCAGCCATTGACTTACCCAGACGTTGATTTCTTTCTTCCAAAACATCAATCACTTCTTCGATGATGCGGAGCAGGTCCTCCTGACCAAAGAAACGCAGTCCGGCTTGAATGCCGATCCAGTACGAGAACTCCTGGCGAGTATAGGCGATCCAACCCGCAAACTCGGTGACGGATGGGTACGCATGATCATGCATCACGTGAAACATGAACAAGGCCCGCTGCCCCAACGTCAATTGCTGATACGTCTGCGCCTTTACAGACGGGTCTTTTCCCCTCAACGCATGCAAGATCGGTTCGATACACGCTCGACCAACCAGTTCTGTTTGCATCCCTTCAAACCGCTCCCGATTCATCTCTATTACCATCAGATCACGCTCCCCTGAAAAAAGTATACATGAAAAACCCCCAAACGAGACGTTCTCTCTCATTTAGGGGTGGGAAAAACTCACTTTCCTTGTTCCAGTTCTTCGATCATCGCAGAGAGCTCTGCCCAGCGCTCGATTGCAGCTTCGAGCGCAGATGCTACCTGTTGTTCTTCAGCGTACAGCTTCTCCACTTTTCCGTAGTCGCTTCCAGAAGCTGCGATCTCTTCCTTCAGCTTGACGCTGCGCTCTTCCAGCGAAGCGATCTTTCCTTCGATCTCATCCCATTCCTTTTGATCTTTGTAGGAGAGCTTTTTCGTGCGGTTGTTCCCACGGTTGGCATTGCTGCTCTCACTCTTGTCGTTTGTTTCCGAGGCTGCCGGTACGGGAGCTGCCTTTTCTTCTCGTCGCTCATCCAGATACTCAGAGTAATTACCCGTAAAGTGGCGAATTTTGCCCTTGCCTTCAAAGGCAAACAAGTGGTCAACGGTCCGATCCAGGAAGTAACGGTCATGAGAAACGGTAATGACTGCCCCAGGAAATTGCTCCAGATAGTCTTCCAGAATACTGAGTGTCTGGATATCCAGATCGTTAGTCGGCTCATCCAGAAACAGCACGTTCGGCTCGCCCATCAATGTACGGAGTAAATAAAGTCGGCGACGCTCCCCACCGGAAAGCCTGGAGATCGGGGTATACTGCATGTGCGGCGAAAAGAGAAAACGCTCCAGCATCTGCGAGGCCGTAATTGCTTCCCCGCTGCTGGTATGGATGACTTCTGCCGCTTCTTTTACATACTCAATCACGCGCAATTTTTCATTCATTTCTACGCTATCTTGCGTGTAGTAGGCGATCTTTACTGTCTGGCCCACATCGATCGTTCCTTCATCCGGCTCCAGTCTTCCTGCCAGCATGTTGAGCAGAGTGGATTTTCCGCTGCCGTTTGGACCGATAATACCGATACGGTCTCCAGGCAGAACGATGTAGCTGAAGTCTTGAATGAGCTTGCGGTCGCCATAAGCCTTACTGATCTTTTCCAGCTCGATGACCTTTTTGCCTAATCGACTTGCTCCCAGCGCCATATCCATTTTGGCTGCCTGACCTTCTACGGCACGATCGCGCAACTCCTCAGCCCGCCCTACACGCGCCTTTTGCTTGGTCGTCCGCGCCTTTGCTCCACGTCTCAGCCACGCTAATTCCCGGCGCAACAGATTTTGTCGTTTGCTCTCTGCCGCCGCTTCATTTTCTTCCCGTTCTGCCTTTTTCTCCAAAAACGTCGCGTAGTTGCCTTCGTAGCTGTAGAGCTTGCCGCCATCTAATTCAAAAGTCCGGTTTGTCACGCGATCCAGGAAATAACGGTCATGCGTCACGAGCAGCAATGCGCCTTTATAACGGGATAAATACTCCTCCAGCCACTCCACCGTTTCATTGTCAATATGGTTAGTCGGCTCATCCAAAATCAACAGGTCAGCCGGTTGGATCAGAGCCCGCGCCATCGCTACCCGTTTTCTCTGCCCACCAGACAGCTCGCTCACCTTTTGGGTAAAATCGTGCAAACCGAGCTGTGTCAATATCATTTTCGCCTGCGTATTGCTCTCCCAAGCATCTGCTGCGTCCATCTTACTCTGTAATGAAAAGACGCGCGATTGCTTCTTCTCGTCGTCTGGAGATGTCTGCAGATCAGCCAATGCTTCTTCGTATTCGCGCAAAAGCTGGATCAAGGGGGAGTCGCCGTAAAAAACCTGGTCTAGAATGGAGGAATCTTCATCAAAGCTCGGATTCTGTGGCAAGTACTCGACGTGGAACCGGTTGGCGTGCACGAGCTTTCCGCTATCGGCAGTGTCGAGCCCCGCGATGATTTTCAACAGCGAGGACTTCCCGGTGCCATTCACACCGATCAAACCAATTCGCTGCTGCTCGGCGATATGAAAGGAAATGTTATCGAACAGTACTTTCTCTCCATAGCTCTTGGAGAGGTTCTCAACAGATAATATTTGCATGGTAGTCACCTGTACTTTTCTATTTGCCTGGATGCAAATGAATGCTATATCCGATGGTAACATGTTTTTCGAGGAAGCTCTAGGGAGGAACACGCAAAATTGTGCGCACGAGATATTTCGTCTGACGGAACAATTGGAAACAAATGGATTATTCATATCTTTATGGTAAAATCAGGATATCACCTAGTGGTCCCGTTTTCCGATTTTCCTAAAAGGAGAGATAGATGTGAAACCATTACGCAATGCCGTGGGCGTCGTGCTCTGTTCTTGCTTACTCGCTACACTCCCTGTGGCTTCACTGCCCAAAGCTGCTGCCCTCACCTCCACCAACAGCTATGAGGAAGTACTGAAGACTGCCCCACCCAGTGTCAAGCGTACCGTGAAACTGACGGTTGAATACTTTGGCATGAGTGACATTACCGTAAACCCGCAGCGCTCCCATTCCGGTGACTGGCAGGTCACGCTTAGCAACAACGCAGTGGACTCCAACCATACCAATCGAGTTCCCTCATCCGTCAGTTTGTTCTTTTCAGAAAAGGATAATAAACTGACTCAGTTGACAACAGCTTGGGGGAATGGACAAAAAAGTAAATCTGCTGATCTCGAAAATGCTGTAAGTACAGCCGCAGACTTCGTCGAATCAGTAATCGGTGAAAAATTCACCGCAGCCAAGCAAGCCACGGCTGCTTTCGAATCTATGGCTGAAGTACCCGTATATCCGATTATGAAGGATATTCCTGTCCAAAAGTCTGTCGGCCGTATCCTCGTCAATTCAGCTGGCAACATTTCTTCCTATCATCGACTTGATACAACCATCGACGAGCGGTTCCTTCCTGCCAAAGCAGACATCCTTTCACCGGAACAGGCTAAACGGGCCTTCAGCAACCAAATCAAGCTCGAACTCGCTTACGACGATGAGCAAGGATCGTATCAATATGTCGCGCTGCCGTATTCCTCTATCGATGCAAAAACAGGTGACGCATTTGCAGCTGCATATCCGCTTGTAGACTCCAGCTTTACCGTCGGAGCAACTACTACAGAACAGACTATTTCATCCGAGACCGTAAAAATCATGGCGCAGTCCTTTTTTGGCTTACATCCGGATGGGCTGTCTGCATCCAACCGACGAGAGAGCCATCCGGATGAAACGACACTTTCCATACATACAGTTAACAACGGAAAACAGACGTTAGTCATTCGAGTCAATGAGAAAACCGGAGAGCTGCTCTCCGTCGAATCGGAAAACTTGAATAGTGAACGCGATTCTACACTTACAACAGTAGCAGACGCTAAGAAAAAGGCTCTCGACTTCATCGAGCAATTTATCCCGCTGAGGGAAGGCGATTACCTCCTTCGAGAGACTTACGCCGAACCTGGCCAAATGAAACACCTTTCCAACAAATACAGATTGGAACTCTACCCAAGCATAAATGGAGTTCGAACAGCCAAACCGATCATCGCTCTCTCGTTAGACCTGCGGGGCAACGTCATGACCTCCGCTACCACAAGAGCGTATACTCTCTCTACCGCTGCTACCCCAGCCGTCATATCTGCTGATGAAGCAAAAAAACAATGGCTGAAAGCACTTGAGCCCGAACTAAACTACGTCTTCAAGGATCAGCAGTCTGATGAGCCGATATTGGCTTACGTAGCTTCCATTACCGCGCATGCTCGTTATGTAAATGCCATTTCGGGTATTGTCTCTGCTTATAATCAATAGGATGCAAAAAAAAACCTGGGAAACGTCCGGAAGATAAAATGGCATCGGCACTGAACCGGTGCCATTTTATTTTTATAAACATTCCTTTACAGGAATATCCCTCGTGATGTATATTTATATCAACAGGAAGTTGACCATAGTGATAAAGGAGATGAGATTATACCGAGAGACCATCAATTAACGAGGTGAGCGACATGTCAGGGAAGAATCCGGGCATGGACATGACGACGCTG
>JARDZO010000294.1 GCA_029240815.1 Brevibacillus sp. | reverse complement strand
GACGTAGACAGGAATCGATGTTCCATAAGCCGCTTCAATAGCAGCAGGATCAAAATGATCATCATGCAGGTGAGTAACGAGTACGGCATCCGCTTTCCCGAAATCTTTCAGAGAATACATAGGCTCACGTGACTTTCCGAGCTTCTCGGGTATTCGGCTGACAGGGTCAATCATGATCGTGGTATTACCGGCCGAGATGCGGATTCCTGCCCATGGCAGTCGCTGAATGTTCATTCCTGGTCATCCTCCTCAAAATGCTTCTAACTGGTATGAATTAGTATCAGTGGTTTGTTAAGGTGATCATACCAGACTGATACTAACCTGTAAATTGTTATTTTAGAGGTTAGATGATTTAGGGAATGGAAAAGGCTTTTACCTTTGGAAGTTCCCAAAAGCAAAAGCCTTTGAATCAGGGGAGAGGGACATGCATCACGATGTTCCGTCCGACGCTATGTCTATGTTGCCCGCGCCCAAACAGCCAGCGAGACCGACTTTCCGGGATTGATAAAACGATGGGGGGAGGAGCTGTTGAAACCGATGCTATCCCCTTCATACAGATGATATTCCCGATCGGCCAGCAACACTTTTAATTCGCCCCGCAAAATGTATCCGCACTCTTCTCCGGAATGGGAGATTTGCTCTTGCTCCAGCATTTCTCCCGGCTCGATCTCAATCAGTAAAAACTCGATTTTGCCCTCCTGCAGAGGGGTGAGCACATGGTATTTGGTCATCGTATTTTTCAGCTGGATAATCTTGTGCAGGCCTTTGCGAATAACGGGCTCATGGTCATCCTTTACACGGAAGAAATGGTTGATCGGTACATCCAGAGCGGAACAGATTTTCCAGAAGGTGCCCACAGTGGGGTCCACCAGTCCGCGTTCGATCTGTGATAACAAGCTCATACTCAAGCCGGTTTTATCGGCGAGATTTTGTAGGGTCAGCTGCTTTTGTTTGCGGATTTCTCGTAGCTCTGCTCCGTTAAACATTCATTATCAACCTTCTTTGCATGGAGACTAGGTAGGGAGGACAGCAAGGTTTGTGTGTAAGTGTCCTGCGGGTTGGTGAAAATGTCTGTCACTGATCCGGTTTCGACGATGCGGCCCTTTTGCATGACACCCATGCGATCACACATGTAGCGGATGACAGACATGTTGTGAGAGATGAACAAATACGTAAGATTTCGCTCGCGCTTCAGCTCTTGCAAAAGATTCAGCACATGGGCCTGTACCGAGACGTCTAGAGCAGAGGTCGGCTCGTCGAGAACGACAAAGGCAGGATCGGTGATCAATGCCCGGGCGATGGCGATCCGCTGACGCTGTCCGCCGCTGAATTCATGAGGGAAGCGACCCAGATGTTCGACTTTCAACCCGACGCGTGTAATCAGAGCGTGCAGCTTTTCTGTTGTTCCCTTGGCTTTTCTCTCGGTAGCCGGCAGAGCTTGTAATGGTTCCATAATGATGGACTGTACACGCATGCGGGGATCGAGTGAAGATTGGGGATCTTGAAAAACGATCTGCATTTCCCCTGGCTTCAATCGATTGAATTTGTGACCTGTCCAAAGAGTCGTACCTTCGTACAGGATGGTGCCGCTTGTCGGGTGCTCCAGCCCTGTGATCATCTTGCCGATCGTACTCTTTCCCGAGCCAGACTCTCCGATTAGGCCGAATGTTTCGCCCCGCGAGATGGAAAAATCGACTTGGGAAACAGCATGAAAGCTTTGAGTGCCTTTCCGGTATTCCTTGCCGAGCCCAGATACTTGTAGCAACGGATTCATTCCGCTTCCCTCCTCCAGCACGCCACTTGATGTGTACTTGCTCCGATAAACGCTTGCTCCAGCACAGGAGGTTCCTCCAGACAAATGGGCAGCGATTCCGTACAGCGAGAAGCAAAGACGCATCCGCGTGGGCGATTGCGCAGGTCGGGTGACTCTCCTGGAATAGCCGAAAGTGGCTGGTCAGGCTCCGCCAGATCCGGAAGTGCGCCGATCAGTGCTCTGGTATACGGGTGATTTGGCTGGCGCAAAACTTCTTCTGTCGTACCAGTCTCCACGACTTCACCGGCGTACATGACCACGACTCGTCGGCAAACCTGCGCTACGACCCCGAGATCGTGGGTGATCAGCATGATCGAAGTGCCGCGCTTTGCTGCGAGATCCTGCATGAGCTTGAGAATCTCGTGCTGAATGGTTACGTCCAGCGCCGTGGTAGGCTCGTCAGCGATTAACAGATCAGGCGGTGCTGACATCGCGAGTGCGATTACGACTCGTTGCCGCATCCCGCCGCTCAGCTCAAACGGATATTTGCGAGCGACTAGCTCCGGGTCATTGATCTGTACTTCAGCGAGGCTGACGATGGCTTGCTGATAAGCCTCTCGATAGGAGATTTTGCGGTGGCGATGGATCACCTCCGCGAGCTGGTCTCCGATGCGCATGGTAGGGTGCAGGGCTGTCATCGGCTCCTGAAAGACCATGCCGATTTCTTTTCCGCGCAGTGCTTGTAATTGTTTTTTATCGAGGGAAAGGATGTTTCTTCCTTTGTAGGTGATGGAACCTGCAGGAATGGACGCATTCTTCTCTAGCAGTCCTAAAATGGTCAGGGCGGTCACAGATTTGCCGGAGCCCGATTCTCCGACGATCCCGACGATTTCTCCCTGATCAATGGATATGGAGACATTTTGCAACGCTCTGACCTTGTCTTGCATGGATGAAAACTCTACGGTTAGTTCCTTGATTTCCAGCAGCATCTGCCATTACTCCCTTCATTCACCGGTTGGCCTTTGGATCGAGAATATCTCGGATTCCGTCGCCGATCAGATTAAAGCCGCAGGAAGCCAAAAACAACGCAAGCCCAGGAAAAGTTGGGTACCACCAGTAGTCCAACAAGTACTTCCAACCAATGCTGATCATCGCGCCCCACTCAGGTGTTGGCGGTTGTGCTCCCAATCCGAGGAAGCCCAGTGTAGCGACGAGCAGAATCGCGTCGCCAATATCCAGTGTGACCTGGATGACGACAGGGGAGAGAGCGTTAGGAATGATATGACGGGCGATAATGCGCCATGGCTTGATTCCAAAAGTGACAGCAGCTTTGACAAACAGCTTTTCCCGCAGGGCGAGCGTTTCGGCACGCGCCAGACGGACATAGACAGGAATTTTGATGATGGCAATGGCCAGCATGGCGTTTTGCAGGTTGGGACCGAGTGTGGCAGCTACCGCCATGGCCAGGACGAGAGAGGGAAACGCGAGCACAATATCCATGAGTCGCATGATGACCTGATCCAGCTTGCCGCCGAAATAACCGGAGACCGCTCCAATCACCGTACCGATCAGACCTGCTCCGAATACGACGGCAACACCCACTCCGAGGGAGAGACGTGCGCCGTACAGAATTCGTGTGAAGATATCTCGGCCGACTTCGTCTGTGCCAAACCAATGCTCGCTGCTTGGAGGACCAAACCGCTGGGCGATGTTGATCTTGGTCGGATCATACGAGCTGATGAGCGGAGCGAAGATCGAAGCGAGCAGGATGAGCAGGAGCAGGAACAGACCAAACAGCGTCAGTGGATTTCTGCGAATTTTATACCAAAAGGGGTTGACCGTCTTCGTGGTTGCCATTGCCGAAATGCTTTCTGTTTTCGCAGTCATGCCAGACATCGGAAATCCCCTTTCTATTCCTTGATTTGTGGATCGAGTACGTAATAGGTGAGGTCAACAAGCAGGTTGATGATCACATACCCGAAGGAAATGACAAATGTAAAGCCCATGATCGCCGGGAAGTCGAGAAACGCGATCGATTCGACGACGTATTTACCCATCCCGGGCCAGCTGAAGATGGTTTCAGTCACGACTGCGCCGCCTAACAGGGAACCAAATGAGAGGCCGACGACGGTAATGGTAGGGATCAATGCATTGCGCAAGGCGTAGCGGAAAAGCAGGACAGGACCGTGAATGCCGTTGGCGAGGGCCGTCCGAATGTATTCTTGGCCAAGAACTTCAAGCATACTTGCACGTACTTGACGGGTAACGATCGCCAGTTGAGCAAAAGCCAGCGTGCAGGCAGGCAACGCCAGATGCCAGAGACTGTTGCCAAAGGCAGTCCAGTTTCCCGTTACGAGGCTGTCAAATAGATACAGTCCGGTAATCGTAGGAGGAGGTGTAACAGTCAAATCCATCCGGCCGCTCGAAGGCAGCAGATCAAAAAACTTGTAAAAGACCAATATACCGATCAGACCGCTCCAAAACACGGGGGTAGAAATACCGGCGATGGAAAAGAAGCGTCCGGCGTGATCCCAGCCTGTATCTTTTTTAACGGCGGACAAGATACCGATCGGAATGCCGATGACGATCGCGATGATAAAAGCGGTCAAGGCAAGCTCCAGCGTAGCGGGGAAAAATTTGATCAGATCGTCGACAACGGGCTGCTGTGTGCGGATCGAGTTGCCAAAGTCACCTGCGAGAAGTCCTTGCATGTAGGTAAAATATTGGACCCAGACCGGTTGGTCTAGGCCCAATTGACGGCGGACTTCCTGCAGCGTTTCCTCACTGGCGCGTTGCCCTACCATCATTCGAGCAGGGTCACCGGGGATGACGTGTGAGAGGAAAAACGTGATGAGCGTCACACCCAGGAGTACCAGCACGAGCATGGAAAGGCGTTTGGTGATGATTTGTCTCATGAGGAAAACACTCCTTCAAACGGCTTTATTTGGACATTTCTGCGAGGTTGTAAATCCCCTCTAGCATTGGGTTGTAAACAAAGCCTTTCACGGACTTGCTGACAGGGAGCAAGAAATCTTTTTGGTACAAATAGAGGTAAGGAGCTTCATCGATGGTGATCAGTTGAGCTTCTTTGTACAGTTTTTCACGCTCAGCCTTGTCGTTGATGGAAGCAGCTTTGCGTACCAGCTCGTCCACTTTGTCGTTTTTGTAGAAAGCACGGTTTCCGGCGAGGCCGAAGTTGGCGGAATCAAACCAGTAGTTCATGAACATGTACGGATCACCGAAGTCAGGGCTCCATACACCCATCGCGAGATCAAATTCACCTTTGTCGATCATTTCGCGGGAGGTGGCATAGGCGATTTTCTTCAGATTCAGCTTCACGCCGATGTCAGAGAAGAAAGCTTGCAAGGCCAGTGCTTCTGTTTCCCACCATGCTTTGTTGTCGGAGTACAAGAGATCGATCGACAGGTTGGAAGCACCTGCTTCAGCCAGCAATGCTTTGGCCTTTTCTACATCGCGTTTGTATTGCGGAGCGGACTCGTCATATCCCCACAGACCGTTTGGAATCGGACCGCGCATTTGTGTAGCATAGCCTTCTTGTATGGACTCGGTCAGGGCATCGTAATCGATCGCGTAGCTCAGAGCTTGGCGTACTTTCGGGTTTTGCAGAGCCGGGTTCCCTTTGGTGGAATTCACGTAGATGTAATCGACAAATAGGCTAGGCTTTTGCAGGACATCAACGCTTGGCAGTTCTTTGAGTGCTTTGAGCTGTTCGTTTGGAATTCCTTCGGCGATGTCGATCTCGCCTTGTTCGAGCTGCAAGCGTTGTGCGGTAGCATCTGGGATGATTTTAAAGAAGATGTTTTGGAGTGCAGGCTTCACAGAGGAGTTTGGGTTGAGAGTTAACTTGAGGTATTCGCCTTTTCTCCATTCGGTGAGCTGATAAGGGCCGCTGCCCATGGTGTTGTTCGCGAGGAAGTTTTGGCCAAGATCACCGCTTTGCTCCTTTTCCATGACCTTAGGATTGACGATACCGCCATAGTTGGCTGCCAAGGTGGAGAGGAACGGTGGGAAGTTTTTCGAAAGAACGAAAGTGACGCTGGTCGGGGAGTCTACTTTTACTTCTTTAATCACGCTGTAGACGTCAGCAGGACCTTTTTTGATTTTGAGAGTGCGATCAAAAGTGAATTTGACAGCTTCGGCGGTAACTGGCGTGCCGTCCGAGAATTTGTTGCCTTCCGCGAGTGTGAACGTCCAGTTAAGACCATCCTCACTTACTTTCCATTCTTTTGCCAGACCAGGCTTCACTTCGGTCGTACCGCCATCGTATTCAACCAGGCGCTGATAGGTAGGATAAGTGATCTTCCATGCGCTGTTGTCAAAGGTGACAGCTGGATCCAGTGTGCCTTGATCGGCGGTGATCCCTACGAACAGCGTGTCAGCTGGCGTTGTTGATGACGCTGGCTTCGCTGCTTCGGCAGGTTTGTTTTCCGCTGGCTTGGCCTCACCTTGGGATTGGTTCGCTGGTGCGCTGCTGCACGCAGAAACCATCAAGGAGAGGACGAGCAGGGAAGAAGTGAAGAGAGATGACCATCGACGCTTCAATGAATTCGACCCCCAAGTACTATAATATATTTAATTAATTTTTAATATATTGCAAATATTGATGTTATTCAACAACTTTTTCGTTCATGGACAAAATCCCGCCGTAGATTGGTTGCCCATTTGTTTGACGTGCCCAGGAGCGAGTGCCGTACTCGTAGTGCCACCACTCGTGCGAATAGTTGGTGAAGCCCACTTGGATCATTAAGTGGTAAAGCAGGCGGCGGTTGTTACGGATCCCGATTTCTTTTTCGGTCGGTGAGGAGAGCTCTTCAAAGTGACGAGTCATTGCCAGCTCGGTAAAATCGTCAAAATCGGTTCCCATTTCCAGCCAGCCGTTTGGTCCTGAAATGGTTAGATCGACAGCACCCCCTGAGAGATGAGGAGAAGGCTTTTCGATATCTGTCGTAGGCTTCGCGACGAACTTGCTCAGCTCGT
>JARDZO010000051.1 GCA_029240815.1 Brevibacillus sp. | reverse complement strand
TGATCCTGCTCTTGATCGTTCTCGTGCTGGAAGGGTTGTTTTACTGGGCGGTACACACCTACTACTTCGGTACGGCTACCGAGGCGTTAGTGACCCGTTCCACGACTTTTACGAACTTTATTAACAAATACGCAACTGGCTATCGCCTCAAAGACAAGGCACGCTACATTTTGGAGAATGCATCGAACGAGGAATACGCCAAAATCGAGATTATCGACCTCAGCGGCAAAGTCATACAGAACTCGTACGGCTTTCAGACTGGGGAAGTGATCAATACACCCGATGTATCAGATGCTTTGAAGGGAATGACGGGAATCCATGTGGGGAAAAGCCCGCAGACCCGCGAACGTGTCATCGCAGTTTCCACTCCGCTTACCTTTGGCGCGGAGTATGCGGGGGTGCTGCGCTATACGATCTCGGCAGAACCGCTCTACCATGCGGTCAACCAGATTGCCTTGTACGGGGCAGGTGTTGGAGCAGGCGTCGTATTTTTTGCCTTTGCACTCAGCCTGATCATCGCGAAGCGCATTGTCGATCCTATCGAAGACCTGACCAATGCCGCTACCCAAATGGCCACAGGCAACTTTTCCGCTCGTGCCGTCAAGCGCTATGACGATGAAGTGGGGACCTTGGCCGAGGCGTTTAATTACATGGCCGCAGAAATCGGGAAAAATGAGAAGTTGAAGAACGATTTTATTTCCTCAGTTTCGCACGAGCTGCGTACACCTCTGACCTCGATCAAAGGCTGGGGCGAAACGCTCATCTCAGGAGGGCTCAATGAGCCGGAGGAGACGATGCTCGGGCTGGAGGTCATCTCCAAGGAAACTGACCGGTTGATCGGCTTGGTGGAGGAGTTGCTCGACTTTTCCAAGTTTCAGTCCGGAGAGATGAAGCTGTTCTTGGAACGTATGGATTTGCGGGAGGTGCTGGATGACTTGCATCTGCAATTTGCCATCCGTTCTCAGGACAAGGAGGTTGACCTCCAAATGGAGATTCCTTCGGCTCCGCTGGCGGTCATGGGCGATTTTAACCGTCTCAAGCAGGTTTTTGTCAATTTGCTGGACAACGCGTTCAAATTTACGCCGCGTGGAGGTTCGATCAGCGTGGCTGCTACTGAATCTGGCGGTAGACTAATCATCTCCGTTACCGATACGGGGGAAGGCATCGATGCCGGAGACTTGCCACATATCACCGGAAAGTTTTACAAAGGGCGGTCCAAACAGTCCGGAAGCGGTCTAGGGCTGTCGATCTGCAAAGAAATCGTAGAGCTCCACGGGGGGCGTTTATTTGTAAACAGCCTCCTCGGACAAGGTACGACCATCACCGTCGATTTGCCTGTAGCCGAAGCAATTACATCGATAGAAAAAGGGTAGGAAGAGCTTTTAGACTCTCCTACCCTTTCTTTTCGGCAATCGTGCCTTTCTCTGAATGCGGCACACGATTCCCGTCACGGTCGTGCCAACCTTCCCTTATTGTTCTGCATAATCTGCCACGTTATTTTTGCGAATTCCAGCATGTTGCCCTTTAGAACGACGCCCTTTCCCCGTTCCCTGCCAAAAAGGCAATAAAGATAGCAGACCGAGAGACGCCAAGAGCGCCCCCACCCATAGAGGTGAAACGAGGCCGTATCCAGCGTCGATGGTGAGTCCTCCCATTGATGAACCAACGACAACACCGAGACAGGAGTTCGGATATCAGCCGATTCAAGATTCAGTGGTTATCCAATTTCATTCCTAGGTGAAAAGAAAAGAGGGAACGCTCTCTTGAGCGTTCCCTCAGATTGTTGAGAAACCCCATACCTATCGGGATTTACTTTTATTTGCATGATTTTTGGGCAAAAAGATCGTCGCTAGTATAAATCGTGAACGTGATTCTATAGAGAAACGTTCCTTTATTTTTTGTACCCTAGAGTGTCCCAAAAGATTTTAGGAGAGCTCGATGAGCAGAATCAGTTCGCGAGTGAAGCATGTTTCCAGGCGGAGCGACTGTGGAGTCCCGCTCAGCGTAGCCATGAAGCCCGAGGCAACAGAATCGATATCTATGAGTTACCTTCGTAGCTGCGCGCCGTTTAGCGATTCCCTCGGGATCATGGCGGAGCGGACAGTTAATACTCCCCTGCAGGACGTAGCCCGGAGTGGAGAATGGAAACAGGCTTCTCACACTGTAGCCACTTTCTCGACAGCCTGAAAAGGAACGCTATCTTGAGCGTTCCTTTTCCTTTATGATTTAGAAGCTGTTTTCAATAACCAGCTGATCCAGACCCAAACGATCGGTCGGATGTGCTTGCACGCTCGCTTTGCCCAGTGTGAGCATCAAAGTCGGCAAATAACGGGATGGAATGTTCAGGGCCTCGATCAGCTTATCTCTATCGTAGCCACCCATTGGGCATGTGTCATACCCTTTCGCTTTTGCAGCCAGCATCAACTGCATCGCTGCATAGGAGGAATTACGGATTGCCTCATCGCGCGCAATTTCCGGATTGTTTTTGTAAGCACCCTCGACCTGAGCAATCATCGTGTCACGTACTTGCTGCGACACGATTCCTTTAGCAAGAGCTTGGTCGTACACGACAGTCGCCGCCTTGTCTGCTTCCAGATCTCCCAGTATGATGATAGTAGCGTAGGCGTCTACAACTTGTTGCTGATTGTAAGCGATCGGCAGAAGCTTTTGCTTGATAGCCGGATCGGTCACCACTAGAAAACGCCAGTGCTGCAGATTCCATGAGGATGGCGCGCTAGCGGCCAGACGCAAAATTTCGTTCAGCTCACCTTGAGGAATCACTGCACTCGGATCGTATTTACGTACACTATGTCTTGCTTCCATCGCTTGTTCGGCTGTTAATTTCATTTCAGTTTGCATAAAGAAGACCTCCTTCATTCTCAGTAAAATTTGTAAAATATGATACTCACTTTATTATAGTTAGATACAATTTGCAACTGTCTTTTTTACATTTTTACAGTTTTTTTACAGGACAACATTGTTTTTATTGTTCGGAGGGAATCTTCATGAAATTCAAGGATAACATTGTCATCGTCACTGGTGCTGGAAATGGAATCGGTCGTGCCGTGGCAACGATGTACGCTGCACATGGCGCTCATGTGGTCATCGCTGAGCGAAACTGCGAGGCAGGCGAGTCTGTCGCCCACTCGATCAACACATCAGAGATCACCACGGGAACCGCTACTTTCCAGCAAGTCGATGTCAGTCAACCCGATCATATCGAGCAACTGATGCAGATGGTCGATGAGCGCTGGGGTCGTTTGGACGTATTGATTAACAACGCCGGCCTTTCCACGTGGGAGTCGCCCTACGACCTGACCGTGGAAGCGTGGGATCACATCCTCAACACCAATCTGCGCAGCGTCTTTCTCGGTTCCCGTGAGGCAGCCAAAATCATGCGCAAACATGTCGGCGGCTCCATCATCAATCTGTCCTCTTCCCGCGCGCACATGTCGGAACCCAATTCCGAAGCATATGCCGCTTCCAAAGGGGGGATTCTCGCCTTGACCCACGCTCTGGCCGTTTCTTTGGGCCCGGACAGCATCCGCGTCAATGCGATTTCCCCGGGATGGATCGAGAATGGAGACTATACTGCCCTTCGCCCTGAGGACCATGCGCAGCATCCAGCCGGACGCGTCGGAGTGCCCGATGATATTGCCCGCGCCTGCCTGTTTTTGACCCAAAGGGACAATGATTTTATCACTGGTACCGAGTTGGTCATCGATGGCGGAATGACGCGAAAGATGATTTACGAACCATAAGCTAAACCAATGCCCCTCCTTTTGAATACCTTGGTAGTAACTAGAGACAAAGGAGGAGTTCTATGCCATTTGAAGAGGAAGACCTCAGACTGCTCGCGCTATGGCTACTTGCCATCGGGTATCTGATTCTTGCTATAACAGAATTTGCTGCCCTATATTAAAAAAAGCTAGTGGCAACGCACCATACACGAAAAAAACCACTCGTCGGTAACTGACGGGTGGTTTTTCCTTTAACTCTCTATGATCACCAAGTTTTAAACGGCGGCGAGCCAGGCGCCTGATGCTGGATCTGCTCCATGATCGGATATCCATACGCCATTACGATCAGAAAAGCGACGAGCCCTATCCACACAGGCCAGCGTTCCAGCAAGCGTGGGACATGCTGCTCTTTCTCTGTCTCCCCAATCGGATACTCCATGTACCCTTTTGGTGCGTAGAAGGTCAAGTACAAGAGAATCAGGATCAGCAGGATGGCCGATACGAACAGCAGACCGCCACCAAACGCCATCATCCGTTGGTAATCCATCCAGCCCAATGCTGTCGGATGATCCATATAGGTCGTGTAATCGGTCCGACGTGGCGCTCCCTGCAAGCCCATCGTGTGCATCGCAAACGACATCAGGAACATCCCTACTGCCCAAAATACGGTCTGCACCATCCCCATCCGATTGGCTGTGCGAGTAAGTGTGCGTCCGGTCAGTACTGGGATCAGCCAAAAGCTGACTCCAAAGAACGTAAGCGCAACTGCCGCTCCCACCGTAATGTGGAAGTGACCCGTGACCCAAATCGTATTGTGAATGACCGCATTGATCTGGTTACTTGCATTGATAATACCGCCAGCTCCTCCAGGGATGAAGAAGAGCATCCCTACAAATGGAGCGAAGAAGCGAACGTCCGTCCATGGCAGCTTTTTCAGCCAGCCGAAGAGACCAATACCTCCTTTTTTGCGTCCCGTGGTTTCGAAAATCGCAAACATAGAGAAGGCTGTCATGAGCGACGGAATCACGACGATGAGCGTCAGCGTCACGTGAATCATCTTCCAGCCCGCCGAGATGCCTGGCTCCATCAGCTGATGGTGGAAGCCTACCGGAATCGAGAAAAGCAGCAGAAGAATAAAGGCAAGGCGGCTGAGCGAGTCACTGAAAACATGCCCGCCGATAATCCGCGGTACACATACATACCAGGCGATGTAAGCTGGCATCAGCCAGAAGTAGACAAGTGGATGCCCAAAGAACCAGAACAACGTACGGCTCAGCATGATGTTGATCGTCGGCGATATTCCCAGCGACCAAGGAATCAGTTGAAAAATAACCTCGACTGCCACCGGGAGCGTCGCAATGATCCACATGACAAACGTCGTGACCGACATGAAAACAAAGAGCGGCGATATTTTACCTTTGTTCTCCTTTTTCCATTTATGATAGCTGGCAAAGACCGCAAAGCCTGCGAACCAACTCCCGACGACGAGGAGTGCAGCCCCGATATAAAAGTACGGGGAAGCCTTCAACGGAGCATAAAACGTGTATAGCACCGAAGCCTCATTCATCAAAATCGTGACGACTGCCATCAAGGTACCCACGACCATCAGGACCCATCCAGCCCACCCCCATCCGAGAGCAGTACTATGCAGGGATCCCCCTGTCGTGCGTGCTACACCAGTCAGGAGAAAGCCAACGATGAAAAATGTGGTAAAAATAAGTGCCATCAGCACACCGTGGGCAGTCAATATTTGATAGTAATTCGTCCAGCTGGGCAGCTCTATGATTCCGCCTCGTACCATGCCTTGTAACATTCCTGCCAATGCAGCCAATCCAAATGCAATGTACGCTACCCAAATATAGGACAATCCGAGGAGGGCAGACGGACGTGTGACAGCAGCAGGTAGCCGATCCGTATCAACCTTTCGTGCGATTACCATATGAATCACCTCACTCTATTTAACGATGATCGTGGTCGCCATCACTTGATGACCAGCGCCGCAGTACTCGTTGCAAATAATTAAATACTCGCCCGGTTTGTCAAACGTATACGTGGCGGAGTTGATATGTCCGGGCATCACCATAAAATTGACGTTTGTACCGGGAATCTGAAAGCCATGAATCACATCCGGACTCGTAACGTGAAAATTAACCGTGGAACCGACCGGCACTTCCATCTTGGTCGGCGAGAAGCCAAATGCAAACGCCGTCATGTAGGCGTCGTATTCCTGATCCCCTACCTGTTTCAAGCCTGGTTTATCAAAAGGCGGCGTCTCCAAGACCTTGGCCGGATCAATCATTTCCATATTGCTAGGCGGTGCCATCCCCATCGCAAACGCATTGACGCACAGCAGCAGGATAAACAAGGCCAACCCGCCAGCGCCCAGCATCAACCAAATTTTTTCAAACCGATGCAAATGCATACGAACCCTCCTTCGCTTCCCCTCTTATGCACGTTCCAGGAAAAGGCCAAATACGCCAAACCAACTGAGGAGAATGATTCCTCCGACGATCAGCACTGCAGCAAACGTCCCCTGAAGATTTTCTGATTCTGTCTGCGGGTTGGTCTGCTTTTGCCCCTGCTTCTTTTTCGTGCTGTTTGTCTGCATCTCCATCGCTCTCTCCTCCTTTCTTTGTGCCTTTCATGGCGTCGTTCATTTACGCCTTCATTCTATCCCGAGGTACAGGTCGAAGTAATTCGGGGAAATCCCCTAAAATAGGGCGAAAATACCCTGATATTATCCAGTTTCTGTCACAGGTTAGACACAGCAAAAAGACCAGCCTGCAAGCTGGTCTTCATTCAATCTGAGGGCGCATGTCAGGGAGCTTCTGGAAATGCAGAAAAAAATCCGCCAACCCGGCACATCTGCATGTGCACCAAGCTGGCGGATCCATGTCGTTTTTCCATCACGAGAGGTTGATTATTGATTGGTTCCGTTTGCTACCTTGGAAGGAACCTTACGTTCCGCATTTTGTTTACCTTTTTCCGCGTCCAGCTCAGCTTCGATCTGAGAGGTTTTCGACGACTCACCCATACGCCAGTAGACGATGAGGCTCACAGCAATACAAGCCGCTACGTAGTAATAGAAGAGTGACTCGACCCCAATGCTCTTGAACCACAGCGCGATGAACTCCGCTGTGCCCCCGAAGATCGCTACGGTCAACCCGTACGGAAAACCAACGCCGAGAGCGCGGATTTCGGTTGGGAACAACTCTGCTTTCACGATCGCATTGATGGATGTATAGCCTGTGACAATGATGAGACCGACCAGCATCAGCAGGAAAGCCATGTATGGGCTTTTTGTCTGTTCCATGATCAGGAACAGCGGAACGGTAAACAATGTCCCCAGAACCCCGAAACCAATCAGCAGTGGGCGTCGCCCGATCCGGTCGGACAGCATACCCGCAATTGGCTGCAGGACAACGAATACGAGCAAAGCAATAAAGTTAATCCAGCTGACTTCCTCTTTCGGCAGTCCTATCGTATTCACCATGAATTTTTGCAAATAAGTCGTGTAGGTGTTGAATGCGATGGTTCCCCCGAGAGTCAGACCGATTACCGCCATCACTGCCTTCGGATGCTTCATCAGTTCTTTAAGCGTACCGGCCTTGTCCCGGCTTTTCGACCCCATTTTGGAGAACTGCTCCGATTCGTCCATGCTACGGCGCAGCCACAAGACAGCCAGTGCGCCAAGCGCTCCGATCACGAAAGGAATACGCCAGCCCCATGCATGCATATCTGCATCGCTGAGGATTTGCTGCAAAATGATTTGCACGCCCAGCGCCACCAGCTGGCCGCTGATCAGCGTGACGTACTGAAAGCTGGAGTAGAAACCACGGCGACCTCTGTCAGCCATCTCGGACAAGTACGTTGCCGATGTTCCGTATTCCCCGCCAAGCGACAGACCTTGGAGCAGGCGGGCCAGAACGAGAATCACCGGTGCAAACACGCCGATGGTGTCATAGCCAGGCGTACAGGCAATCACCAGAGAACCGCCGGCCATGATGGTGACAGACAGCGTCAGTGCGGCACGGCGCCCGTGACGGTCAGCATACCGGCCGAGGAGCAAGCTCCCGATAGGCCGCATCAAAAATCCGATGGCAAATACTGCCGCCGTATTCAGCAGTTGGCTGGTCGGGTCTCCTTTCGGAAAAAACTGGGACGAGAAATACACCGCAAAAGCTGCGTACGCATACCAGTCGTACCATTCGATCAGGTTCCCCAACGAACCTTTGAAGATGTTGCTTGTAATGCGCCGGGTCTTTGCGCGCTCACTCGATTGCATCATTGCTGCACCCTCCTTATGTTGACCAGAACCCATTTGCAAGGGAGATATTGAAACCGCTTGCAAATGAAACAATACCTTTGCTCGCACAAAAGGGGCATCATTTGCTTTGAAAGGGATTTCATTTTCTCCCGAATGGATTCAAATAATCTGAACTGTTCTTATTTTAGAGCGATTCTTTTTCCTGCATCTATCTCATTGTTCTGAGCGTACAAAAACAGCAGCTGACTTGCCGATATTCCCATATGAGTTGCGTTGATTTATAAGCTAGATCGATATACCCTTTACCATAAGGGGGCTGTCATGACTTTCACTATGCTATTGAGACTACTGGAAAACATATCCGGAATCGCGGTGATCTCCCTCATCATCGGCCAGTTGGATTACTTTCGAAACATCGTGTACGGGAAAAACGACTGGAAGCGGATTGTGATCCTCTCCGTGCTGTTCGGTTTCCTGTCGGTGATCGGAACCGAGCACGGAATCCGGATCAATGATGCGCTCGCCAATACGCGCATTGTCGGGGCTGTTGTGGGAGGGCTGATCGGGGGACCTGTCGTCGGCTTTTTTGCCGGCGTCATTGGAGGCATTCATCGCTATTCGATCGGCGGATTTACCGCTGCGGCCTGTGCCATCTCGACCGTCATGGTCGGCCTCTTCGGTGGAATGGTAAGCGCCAAATTCAATCTATTGCGCTTGAAATGGCAGCATATTGTGCTGGTGGCAGTGGCAGCCGAGCTGATCCAAAAAGTAATGGTGCTGCTCGTCGCAAGGCCTTTTGCGGCGGCACTCGAGCTGGAATTAAAAATCGCCATCCCGACCACGCTCGTGACAATCATAGGACTGTTGATCTTCACACGTATTTTTGTGAATCTGAAAATGATGCAGGACGAGTCCGGCGCTTTGGGTGCCAATCTGGCCCTGTCGATTGCGAGCCAGACATTGCCGCATCTGCGGACCGGCCTGAATCCATGTTCTGCGGAAAAAACGGCTGAAATTATCCGTGAAATTGCCATGGTGGATGCTGTCGCCATTACCGACCGCGAGAAGCTGCTCGGCGCGAGAGGCAATGTTTTGGAGAATCATTTGGATAAAGAGGAACTTTGCACACAGGTGGCAAAGGCCGTTTTGAGCGAAAATGCGGTGGTGTACCAAGGAAAAGATCTGGCCACTCCCCGTTCGCTTCGCTTAAAGTCCGTCATCGGCGCGCCTTTATACCATCAAAACCAGCAGATTGGAACGCTGCAATTCTATTTGAAAAGCTCTTCCTACAAAACGTCCCAGACGAACCTGAAATTACTGGACGGCCTGGCCAAGCTATTATCGGTCCAAATGGAGCTGGCAGAGATCGAGCATCAGACAAAAATGCGGCAGCAAGCAGAAGTGAATGCCCTGCAGGCGCAAATCAACCCTCATTTTCTGTTCAACACGCTAGGCACCATCATGTCCTATTGTCGGACAGACCCTGAACAGGCGAGAAGCTTGATCGGAAATTTAAGCGATATCTTCAGGCGCAATTTAAAAAACAAAGGGAATGATCACAGCTTGCAAGAGGAGCTGGACGGAATCTCTTCTTATTTGGAAATCGAAAAGGTCAGGTTCGCCAACCGATTGAAGGTGAACATGGACGTTGACGACTCCTTGCTGGGACGAAAATTGCCCATCCTGACCTTGCAGCCGCTCATCGAAAATGCCATTCACCACGGCCTGTTTCCGAAAATGAGCGATTGCCTGCTCACGATTCGCGTAGAACCGTCCGGCAATGAGGTGAAAATCAGCATTGAAGATAATGGGGTTGGAATCAGCGAGGAGCGATTGGCTGAAATTTGGAACCACCAGTCGCAGGGGATCGGCCTAGCAAATGTCCATCAGCGGCTGCAATCCATCTATGGAAACGAGTACGGCCTGCAAATCCAAAGCAAGCTTGGAGTCGGGACGATCGTATCTTTTGCAGCCCCGTTATCCAACTCTTGAAAGGATGTGCATCTGCGTGTTCTTGAAAACCATCATTATTGATGATGAGCCGGCCATTTGTTCTGAATTGGAATACTTGCTGAAAAAATATATTGATATCGAAGTGATTTCGATCCATTACAATCCGATTGAAGCACTGCCCCACATCATCCATTCCGAGCCTGATTTGCTTTTTCTCGATATTCACATGCCCGGGATGAGCGGCCTGGAATTTGCCAAGAAATTGAGCCAGATGTCCAAGCCTCCACTGATCATTTTTTCGACCGCTTTTCATGAACACGCTCTGGAAGCTTTTTCGACCCCTGCTGTTGGTTATCTGACCAAACCGATCCTTGAATCGAAGTTAGACGATGCGATCAAAAAAGTGAAGACGCTTCTGATCAAGCCGGACGTGTACGACAGTGCAGCGACGGTCATAGACCGCTCAGCGGTGGTCCCGATGCAAGACGAGCATGTCTGTATCCGCAAAAACAACAAGATTATTCCGATCAATGTGAGCAACATTTGCTTCGCCTTTGTGCGGGAAAGAGATTTATATATTGCTACAAAAGAGAGTTTAGAAAAGTGCGACTTGTCCCTGAACGAGTTGGAAGCGATTTTGAACCGGTCCGGCTATTTCTTTAGAAGCCACCGAAACTATATTTTTAACGTGAGACAGATCAAAGAAATTATCCCTTGGTTTAACAACACGTACTTGATCAAGATGAACGACGACAACCAGACGGATATTCCCGTAAGCAGAGGGAAAATAAAAGCGTTTCGCAGCATAATGAACCTGTGAATACAAAAATGACGAACGGAGCTAAGATCGGCTTGCAAGCCTTTCTCGCTCCGTTTTTTGTCAGACATGTGTAGCCTTTGGCGATCAGCACGAGCACTTCCTGTCCCGTTCCGTGCATAGTACTTCCCCTGCCCTCCCGGATATTTCTGTCTCAGGTTAAAAACGTTCACAAATTGTTCACTTATGAAGAAAATTTCGTTTATCTATACTTACAATGAAATCAAACAAAAAAGGATGAATGGAATTGCCTACCACGAAAAAAGAAGGTATTTATTTTGGGTTGATGATGTGCTTTGGGATGGTTATCGTTATGACTGTTTATAACTTGTTTATCAATGATTTATTTAGCGTGATCACGCTCAAGACAGGAATCATTCAGTTTCTCGTGACATTCCTGGTTGCCCTCCTATTTGAATCATTGATTGTGGGTCCGTTCGCAAAGAAAATTGTCTTCATGCTACCGTTCGATAAGTCCAAGATGCCACTCGTTATCATCGCTATGTCAACATGCATGGTGCTAGGAATGGTGTTCTTTATGTCACTTTATAGTCTGGTAACAACCTACTTAAATCAGGGACTAACCACCGAATCCTATGTGACAAGTTACTTTTTAATCTTCATTAAAAATTTTGTATTTGCCTACCCTCTGCAATTACTTGTTATGGGTCCCCTCGTTCGTTTCTTATTTGTGAAATTTGTTAGGGGCAATAAAGCCCTCAGCGTTTGACCTGCGAGCTGGCATTTGACCCCTTTTCCCCTCATAAACGGAAAAACCCGGGAACCATGGTCCCGGGTCTTCTACGCTGCCTCCTATTCAAAATCCAGCCAGCCCTTTTTGATCGCATAGCGCACCAGATCAGGCCGCGTTCGCAAGTGCAGCTTTTCCATGATATGCGCCTTGTGCGATTCTACCGTTTTGACGGAAACAGTCAGCTGCTCGGCGATTTCCTTGTTGCTAAAGCCTTTGGCAATCAGCACAAGCACTTCCTTTTCCCGTTCCGTGAGTATCTCATATTTCGCTTGCTCTTCGCCGTTCTTGACCATCTGCAGAAATTCCTCGATCAATGATTTTGTCGCGGACGGATACAGGTACGCCATGCCTTTGTGCACGGAGCGAATCGCCGCGATGAGGTCCAGATCGGGGGCGCTTTTGAGAATGTACCCCGCCGCACCTGCCTGTAATACGCGAAACAAATACTCCTCGTCATCGTGCATAGTCAGTACGAGCACCTGAATATCTGGAGCTGTTTCCTTAAGCCTGGCCGTAGCAGTCAAACCATTTTCACCCGGAGGCATGCTCAAATCCATCAGAACGACATCGGGATGGATGTCCCCTGCTTTTTCGCACGCTTCTTTTCCGTCAGCGGCATATCCGACGACTTCCATATCCTCCTGGGCATTGATCAGCATCCCCAGCCCTGAACGTACAATGGCGTGGTCGTCAGCGATCAGCACGCGAATGGCCATTCTCTGTCTCCTCCTTTGGAACCGGTATGCGCACGATGACAGTCGTTCCCTCGTCAGGAGCTGATCGGATGTCTACCGTACCTCCCAAGAGCTGTGCCCGTTCCTTCATTCCAAACACGCCCAGACCCTTGCCTGTATGCAGTGCTTTTTCTACATCAAAGCCGACGCCGTCATCCACGATCGTCACCACGACTTCTTTTTCCCTGGCTTCGAACACGATACCCAACTGACTGGCCTGGGCGTACTTGGCTGTATTGGTCATCGCCTCCTGAACGATGCGGTAGAGAGCCGTCTCCATCGCTGCCGAATACCGGCGCCGCTCTCCCTGCACGTGCAGCTCGACCCCGATATCAAAGCTTTTTTCCACCCGCTTCATCAAAGAGCGCAGGGCAGGCAAAAGTCCCAAGTCATCCAGCGCGGATGGCCGCAGCTCCAAAGCCATGCGCTTTACCTCTTCCATCGCCTTGGCCGTCATCTGCAAGAGATCAGTCACATGCTGGCGGATCGGGTCACTTAATTGACTCTGCCCGACCACGTTTAGCCCGACCAAAATACTATACAGTGCCTGACCGACTCCGTCATGCAGCTCACGAGCAATCCGCTTGCGCTCTTCTTCCTGCGCCTGAATCACGTAGTTGGTCAGCTTGTGCTGGTAGCGCTCCTTTTCTGCCCGCTGCTGCGCAGACATGTCGCGAATGACCATCACTACCTCCCCGTTGGAATCATCCGGAAGTCTCGCGGAGCTCGCTGCTACTGGATATTCCCTCCCGTCCTTGGTTCGCAGGCGCATTTCGAAGGACGGCATCTGCACAACCACAAAAAAGCAATCGGCACAGGTCGTCTCCTCCATACAAGTAGCCATCCCCAGACATAGCTCACAAATATGTTTGATCCCGACCAATTCTTTCTCGGTCCAGCCTGTCATTTGCTCCAGCGCGGCATTGGCCTTTACGATCAACCCGTCGCGGTCTACCACCAGGATGGCATCACTGACGTTGGCAAAGATCGATTGCATCAGCGAAGTCAATTCACTGGACGTCGCCAGCTCTTCTTTCCACGTACTCATGCGCTCCTCCTCGTAAGACAATCTTCTTACCGTTATTGTAGAGTTTACGGGCAAGAAAGTGTATCGGGGAATTCCCTGAACCTCGGAAGTGATGGGGGAGACTATTGACACGTTTACTAATTCGGATATGATCTAATTAGATAAATGCCTAATATTATTTTTGCTGTTCGAAAGGAGTCCTGTTTATGCCGACCCCGTTTCCTACCGCCAGCAGTCGTCTCGTCTACTCACCTGTTGTCGAGCCTGATTTTGCCGAGCTTCTCCATGTGTACAACTCCAACCCAGATTACATGGAATACGCGTACGGACAACGCACCGTCACCGTAGAAATCGTCGAGCAAGACCATGCGGATAACCTTGCCTTTGCCGGGTCGTACAACTATTGCTTGCGCGAAGCCTCCAGCCATTCCCTGATTGGCATCGCCCAGTTTATTTTGAACAATCCACGAGACGGACACCCATGGCTCGGTCTGATCATGATCGACAGTCGGGCCCAGGGAAAAGGTTATGCCAAGGAATTTCTTGATTGCCTGATTACTTGGTACCGAGAAAACGGCTACCCTTCTCTTCATCTCGCCGTGTTGGAGAAGAATCAGGGTGTCGTACCTTTTTACGAGGCCTATGGCTTTGCCACCTATGAAATACGTGACGCGGAGAAGCTGGGGCGCGTCATTTGCATGGCTTATCCGATTCATCCCAACCTGCAGCGGTAGGCACCCCCTCCCGTTCTCTCCATATATCTGATAGGAGTATCTATTTTGTACGGATCAGACTGGAGGAATCGACATGACGGGGAACGCTGCCGTTTGGTTGATCACGGGTGCTTTTACATTGTTCATCGTAGGAACGGATGTCTTTGTCGTCTCCCCCTTGTTGCCGTCCATCGCAGCGGAGTTTGCTCTGACGCCTGCCGTAGCTGGTTGGCTCGTGACTGCTATGGCCATCATGTACGCGTGTGGCTCCCCGCTGATGGGCGCTTTGTTCGATCGCTTCTCGGATCGACGTCGCCTCATTTTGTGGGGCGGTTTGACCCTGTTTTGCCTCGCCAATCTGTGGACCGGCTATTCCACATCCTTTGGCGTACTTCTGGCTAGTCGGGCAGTGGCTGGACTTGCGCTCGCCGCGATTGCGCCATGCGTTTACGCCTTTGTCAGTGATCTGGCTCCCGCTAGTCGCAGAGCAGCCTGGTTGTCCGTCGTCGTTTCCGGGAATTTGACGGGATTATGGGCAGGCACTCCACTCGGTACCTTGATTGCCGACCAATACGGATGGCGCTTTCCTTTTTGGCTCATCGCCGCACTCAGCTTTTTGTTGGCATGGATCAATCTCGCCATCTGGCCAAAGGGCAGCCAGTCGAGACCGTCGTCGCATGGATCGGCTCCGTCAGTCGCATTGATGGTTCGCTCCGTTCTCGTCACGGTGTATTGGGCGGCTGCCATGTACGGGGTGTATACCTATCTGGGTACGGCTCTGGCTGAAGATATCGGCTTTCGTCCCTCTCAGATCGCAGCTTCCTTGATTGCGTATGGAGTCGGAGCCATGCTCGGCAGCTTGAACGGTGGAGGGTTGGCAGACAAATGGGGGGCGAAAACCATTTCTTCTACCAGTCTTCTTTCCTTGGTCGCTTGTCTTGGCTGTGTAGGGTTGTTCTATCAGCAAGGGATCTGGTTATTTGGCGTTTTGTTTCTGTGGGCGTTTGTGGGGTATGCCTTTGTCCCTTCGTATCAGTCCCGGCTCGCACGCGAATATCCCGATTCCCTCGGAAGAATCATGGCGTGGAACATCACGGGCATGTACATCGGAATGACCATCGGCTCGTATGTAGGCGGACCTGTGTATCAAGCCTGGGGCTTTACGGTGCTCGCTTGTCTGTGCGCTGCAGTCGCGCTCGTCGCAGGTCTATGCAGCCTGCGCCCTGCTCCCGGACAAAAAGAAGCGGAACAGCCTGTGCCGTTCCGCTTCTAAGTCATTTACTCTACCACAATTTTCTCAGCTACCCCGATCGGCGGCAGGCTGCGAGTCAATTTTGGACCATAGTAAGCAAATACTTTCATGTCTGCTTTCAAATCCTCTGGCGTAAGCTCTTTGTTATCTTTTGCGCTCACGATTTTGGTATCTTCGTTGATGATCAGCGCTACTTTTTCAGGCGCATTCTCTGTCAGCCCTTGTCCCTCTACCAGCATTTTGTAGGATCCTTCTTGGTCTTTCTCGATGCTTACCACTTTACCTGCTGTCCCTACTACCTCAGGTGTTTCCAGACTGCTTTTCACTACGATGCTGACCGCACCGGATTGTGGCGGCATACTCATAGCCATCATTTTTTGGTGAGTCGCTTCGATTTCCATCCCCAGCTTCAGGTCTTGCGGCTTCAGCTCTTTACCGTCGGCCGTAGTAATTTTGGTTTCTTCATTCACGTGCAGTACGATTCCCGTTTCATATCCGTTCAGCAGGAACGATACTTTGCCATCCTCGCTTTTGTTGATAGTCGTGATGGTACCAGTACGCACAGGAGCTACGTCGGATTCTTCGTCTACGACAGTTACGGCATCGTCTGTGACGTTTATTTCTGCTTGCAGGATTTCATCTACGAATGCTACCGGCACGTAGGTGTTACCATTCAGCAGGCGCGGCTCCGCTCCCAATGTTTTGTACATTTTCGCAAATGGATAGCGATCTTCACCGACTTTCGCGGAGCTGAAAATCGCTCCTTTGTTCACTTCTGCTGCTTTAAGCTCATTGTTCCATTTCACTTGAAAACCGAGGGATTCCGCTACGTCGCGGAGTGGAACCAATACCGTTTGTTGACCTTTATCGTAAATCGCTGCTTGTTCGATATGCTGTCCGTTTACGTTGACGGAAAGTTCTTTTACTGGTTCGGAGGTTGCCGATACCACGTTGGTTCCCAAAACGGCCAGTGCCGCCAAAGTCATCATGCCTGTTCGTATTGTTTTCATGCTGTTTCAGCCTCCAATGTTATTTCCTATTGTGTAGTGTCTCTATAACTTGGACGACAGCATTCAACAAACGTTTCAAATAAATTTTTCAGGGCTGCTGATTGATGATCTGACCGCTGCGTGGCATTGGTACATCCGGCTTGCCTGACGGGTTGTTGTAGAGGTAGGTCGGTACCTTGCCGACAATCAGGGCTTCCGTGATCGGAATCTGCGTCGTGACCGTCTGCTGCTCGGTGGCAAACGGGATGATCACCCGCAAATCTACTTCGACGTAAATGTAGACAGTGACCAACACCATGTTGATTCCCGCTTGCTTTAGTCCCGTTTCGAGCCTCGTTTTGACAGCACCGATGGGGACAAAGGAAATCGGAATGTCTGGCCCCAAGTGCTCCAAAAAGACGCTTTTCGTTGCCAGCCCGAGCGGAACTGTCGTTTTGACGTTTTCTTGCTCAAATTCCTTCAGGCGATTTTGAATCCGCGCTGTTGTCTCCCCGACGATCCGGGAGTACTCGCGAAAATTAAAGTTAACCGCCTTGATGCTGCCTTCCTGATCCTTTTCCATGAGGACGACTTCATTGAAATCAACCCCTTGCTGGCTGAGTCGCTTGGTGACGGCATCCGTAATGGCGAGCTTCGCTATTTGATCCACTTTTGCCTGAGCAATCAACATCAGCGTTGGCTCGATTCGTTTTTCAGCGATGAGAAACAACGCGAACAACCCAATGATGACAAACACAGAGATTGCCAGAGCTCTCCTGCCCCGTCTTTGCCATCCCCCTCTTCTCCTGCGCACAATCCATCCCTCTTTCTTGCTTTACGGTGAGACTCCGTAGCGGTTAGTCAGGACGCACGGTACGCATGGACGGGCGTTTTTGCTTTTGCTTGTTTGCCTTTGGGCGACCGCTAGTCAATACCCCGCCGATTCCCGCTACAAAGGTAGGTACTCCGGATGTGACCAAAATCAGCGCCCAATCGCGGAAGGACAGATCAGTCGTTTTGAAGATCGGCTGCAGGGCATCGATGTAGACGACACCGAGAACGAGTACAAGTGACGAAATGACCGCCCAAACCAGGTATTTGTTTTCGAACATGTTGCGGTGAAAAACGCTGTACTGACTGCGGCAGTCAAAGACGTGAATCAGCTGTGCCATGACCAAGGTGACAAAGGCGACCGTCTGCGCGTGCACCAGGTCGTTTGGATTTTCGTGCAATGTCAGCCAGAAAGCGAGGAGCGTCATCGCCCCGATCAGAAAACCGCGGCTGATGATTTTCCATCCCAGTCCCCGGCTGAATATATTTTCCGCCTTGTTCCGAGGACGCTGGTACATCGTGTCCGCTTCCGCCTGATCGACCCCCAATGCCATGGCGGGCAATCCATCTGTCACGAGGTTAACCCACAAGATCTGGATCGGAACCATAGGCAGTGGCAAGCCGAGCAGCATCGCAAAAAACATGACGAGAATTTCCCCGACGTTGGAAGCCAACAGGTAGCGGATGAATTTGCGGATGTTGTCGTAGATATTACGCCCTTCCTCCACAGCAGAGACGATCGTGGCGAAGTTGTCGTCACGAAGCACCAGATCAGCAGCTTCCTTGGTCACATCGGTACCTGTGATGCCCATGGCAATTCCGATGTCCGACGTTTTGATAGCTGGAGCGTCGTTCACCCCATCCCCGGTCATCGCTACGACATGCCCTTTGCTCTGCAAGGCACGTACAATCCGCAGCTTGTGTTCAGGCGAGACACGGGCGTAGACCGATACCCTCTCGACGTACTCTGCCAGTTGCGTATCGGACAAATTATCCAGATCGCGCCCTTCCAACACTTCTCCGTAGCCGCGCACCAGACCAATTTGTCGGGCAATCGCTTCGGCCGTCACCTTGTGGTCTCCTGTAATCATGACGGTCTTGATCCCTGCCTGGTGGCACAAGTTGATCGCGGGGCGCACTTCTTCCCGAGGCGGGTCGATCATGCCTGCCACCCCGACAAAGACAAGATTGTTTTCGATGGAGCCGATCGGTTGACCGGGGCGGTAGCCTTGCAGTGTCTTGTAAGCAAAGGCCAAGACACGCAACGCTTTGCCCGCCATGTATTCGGTCTGCTCCAATACTTGATGACGAATGGTGGCGGAGAGCGGCTGTACCTCCCCTTTCCAGAGAATGTGAGTAGATCGCGTCAATACGGCTTCTACCGCACCTTTGGTCAAAAGAGAGTGCACGCCGTCTGAGCCCTTTTCCACGACGGACATCATTTTCCGGTCAGAATCAAACGGAAGCTCCTCGACCCGGACAGATTGATGACCCATTTTCCCCCGATCAACCGTGCCGTTTTGTCCTTTTGCCGCCAGTACCTTGAGCGCTCCTTCTGTCGGGTCTCCCACGACCTGCCAGTAGCGAGTTGTTTTGCCCATCCCCAACAGATTTCGCGTGCTCTGCTCCTCACAGGTCAGACGAGCGTTATTGCAGCGCTCTGCGATACGCAATATTTGATTGAGAGCTCCATCCCGCCCCGGAGATACCATTTTTCCTTGGAGGAGAAACGCCCCCTCAGGTGCGTACCCGCTGCCGCTCACATCATACAGGGTATTGCTATGCCATACCTGTGTGACGGTCATTTTGTTCTGAGTGAGCGTCCCTGTTTTGTCTGAACAAATGACGGAGGCGCAGCCGAGTGTCTCTACCGAAGGCAGCTTGCGCACGATCGCATTGCGCCGAATCATCCGCTGCACACCGAGGGCAAGCGCTACGGTCACGATCGCTGGCAAACCTTCGGGAATCGCGGCTACGGCGAGGCTGACCCCAGCGAGGAACATCGTAAACAGCTCGTGCCCGTGCCATACCCCTGCGGCGATCACCACGATCGTGAGAAGAACGGCGACGACGACGAGAATTTTGCCCATCTGCTCCAGACGCAGCTGTAGTGGGGTCTCGACTTCTTCCGCTGTGTTCATCAGATGCGCAATCTTGCCGATCTCTGTGCCCATCCCGGTAGCGACCACGATGCCGTTCCCCGTTCCTCCGGTCACCATGGTCCCCATAAAGGCGAGGTTTTTCTGGTCGCCTAGTGGTACTTGCGAAGCGGATGCTACTTCCAGCCTTTTGATCGATTTGCTGACGGGCAGAGATTCTCCAGTCAGTGCAGATTCTTCGACTTCCAGACGATTCGCAGAAACCAGCCGCATATCCGCCGGGACCCGATCCCCTGCTTCCAGCCATACCAAATCCCCCGGCACCAATCGGGAGGCAGGAATCATCGAAAGTTGTCCATCCCTCATGACCCGTGCCATCGGAGAAGCCAGCTCCTTTAGTGCTTGCAAGGATCGCTCTGCCTTGGCCTCCTGAATGAACCCGAGAATCCCGTTAATGATGATGATCGCGATAATCGTGATGGCATCCAGGTACTCTCCCAGGAAGTAGGAAATCAAGGTAGCAATGAACAGGATGAGTACCATAAAATCCTTGAATTGATCGAGAAAGACCGTATAGAGAGGCTTCCGTTTGTTTTCAGCCAACTGGTTGGCACCTTGTTTAGCCAGTCGCCGCTCCGCCTCCTGCTGAGTCAATCCCTGCGCCGCATCGCTATGAAGGGCTTCGGTCACGTCGGTCGCTGCCAGCGTGTACCATTTTCGAATTGGCTGTGTATCCACCTACATCTCCTCCATCCACTTCTCACTCATTCTGATATGTATGCAGACGAGCCACAAAATAAAACAACCCGTCCCTTTACCCGGGACGGGCGGATGGATTTCGGTTATTTAAAGCTTTTCGCGACTCCAATGCAAATCAACAAGATCGGCGGCAGCCAGGTCAGCTTGGAAATCCACTTGCTTTGACCTGCACGTCTTCCCAGAGACAGCCCGATCACCAACAACAAAGCGCTCATCACGGCGATGCAGAGAGCGACAACTAATGGTGAATAGCCGAGAAATGTCAGACTGATCCCGGCTCCAAACGCATCGAGTGACAAGGCCAACCCGAGCATAACAGCTTCCCAGCCCATGATATGCCCCGAACGGTCCGTATCTGCCCGAGCGGGATCGCGAAGAATCTGAATCATCAATCCAAACATGCGAAATTGCGAGAGCACAGTCAACTCTGGCTCTCCCTGCTTCTGCGCCGACACGGTTTCTCGGGGGTTCTGCTCTTCTTCTTCGGCTGAGGTTGTTCGCGGAGACACTAGCCTCCACAGCGTGAACAGTCCCATCACGATCAGGACCGCTGCCCCGATCTGCTTCCCAATTTCCGGAGTCAGCCAATACGTCAGAGACGAACCAATCATCATGACACCATAAACGACAACAAATGAACATCCAGACACGACGACAAGCGACAAGAATGGCATTCTCATGTTACGCAGCCCATACGTCAATCCTACGCTGACACTGTCCATACTGATGGCCAGGGAAACGAGCAGGAGCGAGAGCCATCCGCTCATATGTGGTCACCTCTTTCTCGTTGCCTACTAGGTATACGCGGCTGGCTTTTCCTATGTGCGTGTCAGAAATGTGGAAAACGGAGAATATTGTCATCACGTTCTTCGGCAGCGGAACGCCAACGGTTTATTAATGTCCTTTTCGACAAGTGACAGGCATCTAGGTACTTTTGTTTTAAACATTGGGTAGACACCCACGCATTATGTAACGTCGTTCGTATACTGTAGCGTATCGCATACATGGGATGGGGTGAAATTTTGAAAGATGGAAATCGTCCAAAATTATCAGTTTCTCATGAACGTGGGGATATGGAAGACATCATAGAACTGCAGCAGTTATTGGCAGGTCCGCATAAAATTCTGTATGAGGGTACTAGCAAGTACCAAAATGTGCTGGTTTTAGAATCTCCAAAAATACAAATGTACATGAACAATCAGTTACAATTCAACTCGATGGATGAACGGATGTATCACGAATCTTTTGTTCACCCTGCTATGAGCCTTGCTCAGAAGCACGATCGTGTTTTGTGTATAGGGGGTAATGATGGTCTGTTGCTGCGTGAAATTTTCAAATATGCGGATGTCAAAGTAGTCGATTTAGTTGGTATCTCCCTAAGTGTACTGGATGTCATCAAGAAATTGCCTGAAATAAATACCCTCAACGAGCGAGCGTTGTTCGACAATCGCTTGAACGTTGTTGCCGATAATATTGATACGTTCTTAACAAGGGCAAGCGAAAAATACGATGTGATCGTTGTAGATTTTCTTGACCCGGTAAATAAAGAGATTGGGAATTTCTATTCCATACAAATTTTTACTAGTCTATTCTCCCTTTTATCCGAAGATGGCATATTAGTTTGTCAGTCACATTCTCCAAAGAAAGTACCATTGTTGTTCTGGAGTATAGCGCGTACACTTGAAAGTGCCAGTTTTAAGACACTTAGCTATCATCTGACTGTCCCTTCATTTGGTGATTGGGGATTTCATATCGCAGGAAAAAAACCTCTTGTTTGGCAAAAAAAAGAATTCCCTGTTCCACATCGAACACTTCCTAAAGATATATCGGAATGGTTTCAATTCCCTTCACAGGTTCTATCCGTTCGAAAGAGTGCCCGGGTCAACACATTAGACAATCTAAATATGCACAAACTCTACTCTCCTCTGCTTTCAGCTCCTACAGCAAAGCTCATCGCTTTAAGCGATCTCCAAGATTACGATAATAGTAATTCGCACGAAAATAGTTCCAGTGACACCGAAGACTTAATTGAATTGCAGCAATTGCTGTCTGGACCCCACCGGATCCTGGAGCAAGGCTGCTTTGACGGCAACCAAGTTTTTATCATCCAATCGAAAGATGTTCGCATGTACCTGGATAAGCAGTTGCAATTCAGCTCTTTGGATGAACGAATTTACCATGAAGCACTCGTTCACCCCGCAATGACACTTATTCCCAAACGTGAACGTATCCTAATCGTAGGGGGAGGCGACGGATTTGCCGTGCGAGAAGTCCTCAAATATACGGATGTGGGGCACGTTGATCTCGTAGATCTTGATCCCTTAGTTCTTGAAGTGGCAAAAAGTGTAAAGAAAGTGGCGTCATTAAATGAACATTCTTTGAGTGATACACGAGTCACCATCTATCAAATGGATGCCCGCGTGTTTTTGTCGAAGCAAGGGGATTTTTATGATGCCATAATTGTTGATTTCCCAGATCCTGCAGATGAAGTGGTAAGCAGCTTGTATACGGCAGAGTTCTTTCATAAGATGTTCCAGCGTTTGACTCCGAACGGCATCTTGGTTTGTCAATCTCATTCACCGGAGAGCGCTCCGTCTGTGTACTGGAGCATAGGAAAAACACTTAAAAGCACAGGAATAAACACCCTAAGCTACCACGTCACTGTACCTTCGTTCGGTGATTGGGGATTTCATCTGGCGGCAAATAAGCGTCTTGTGTGGGAGGATATAAAGATCTCCGTTCAGAATGAAACGATTCCGGAAAAGCTCACCTCTTGGTTTCATTTCTCGAAGAAAATCCGATCTGTTCAAAGGCATGCCAAGGCAAACAAAATGAGCAACATGATCTTACACAAATTATATAGGAAGGAAGTCGGAGTCATCTAAAAGTCTGCTAGTTAGAATAGGATTGCATGTGTTTGATCCGGTCAGCAGCTGAAAGGAGGATTTCATGGTTAATAAGATACGGAAAATGGTATCTGACGGTTCTTCGTTCGATGCAAGAACTGTGTCCCTCCGCGATTATATTTCCAAGTATGACAAGCCGGACGGGAAGTACAAAATTCTGCGCCGAGTTAAGACGCCGATACAGCGAATCGCGGTAGTCCGGCAAAAAAATGGGGAAGTGCTGGTCTATGGTGATGGCTACGTGATGTTTGGAACCTCAGCGGATGACAATATGTGGGCCGAAGCCTTGGTGCATATCCCGATGTCCGTTGTTCAGACGCCGAAGCGAGTCCTGATGATTGGCGGCGGCGGTGGAATTACTACGCGAGAAGTCCTTCGATACACAGAGGTGAATAACATCACGGTGGTTGACATAGACGCTGTAATGATGGATTTAGGGAAAACATTAAAGCCGCTGGTTAAATTTAATAAAGGCTCGCTGAACGACCCCAAGGTGCGCACAATAATAAAGGACGGCAGGGCATTCGTGGAGAAAAGCCAGAAGCAGTGGGATGTCATCATCATTGACGTCCCAGAACCCAGCTATAAGGCCCTCGCACTTGGCAAACTATACAGCAGGGAGTTTTACAGACTCCTGAAAAAAAGACTAACACCAGGCGGAGTGATAGCTATTGCATCCTCCATACTATCGGAGATGCCAGAATTCTGCTGGAGTATTGTGGCAACCCTCAAGGCAGCTGGCTATTATGTGTTGCCCTATCATTTTGACGCCACAGAGAAATATGAACAGGACTGGTGCTTTTGTATAGCAGCCACCAGACCGATAACGCCCAGTGACGTGAACATTCAGATCAACACCAGCTTCCTGACTCCAGAAAAAATCAGGGATATGTTGCAGATTCCACTCGATTATCAGCGAAAATGGAGTGAAAGAATGATTCAGACCGATAGCAACAAGGTTTTAGCTAGGATCCATGAGCAACACTGAATGGAATGGTTGCTCACAACTAAACAGAAAAGCCACCGCCCGCCGTTTCCCAGCAAGCAGTGGCTTTCCTTTTACAATCGCGTTTACAACTCGTCGTCAAATCCGCCGAAGTCAA
>JARDZO010000293.1 GCA_029240815.1 Brevibacillus sp. | reverse complement strand
GGAAAAAAGGGAAAAAAGCGGAGGCGTTTGGGACACAGCCCAAGCGGAGTGGAAAAAGGGGAACACGCCTGAGCGTCCACCTCTGAGGAGCTCCCGCGACCCGGCTACTTTGGACGCCGTTCCCCTTTTGGAATGGAGCTGGACAGTCAATCATCCAAGCAGTGTCCCTATCGCTGTAGTGTTTTCCCTTTTTTCCTTCCCTCCACCACCGTTCGATTAGCGCCCTAAACCAAAGGCCTGGGTTTATTCATAGCGCAATGCTTCAATCGGGTCCAGCTTGGCTGCTTTGTTCGCCGGATAGAGCCCAAAGAAGATGCCGATTGCACTGGAAAAGGCGAAAGCGATCATGACGCTGTTCCAGGACAGGAGCGGCGGTAAGTTTGCAAAGTGGGCAATCAGGGCAGCGATCCCCAGACCGAACAATACTCCGATCAAGCCGCCGATCAAGCAAACAATGACGGACTCGATCAAAAACTGTATGAGGATGTCTTGCCTTCGGGCCCCCAATGCCTTGCGTATCCCGATCTCCCGTGTCCGCTCGGTGACTGAGACCAGCATGATGTTCATGACGCCCACACCACCGACTACCAGCGAGATTCCTGCGATGACGCTAAAGATCATCGTGAGTGTACCTGTCAGCTGGTTAAACTGATCCATGGACTCTTGCATACTGTTGGCTCTGTAATGGTCCTGCTTTTGATGCTTGCGTGCCAGATATTGTGTCGTCTGCTGCATGGCAGGCTGGATGGACTCTTTGTCCTTTGCTTTTCCCATGAACATTTGCACGTAGGGCTCTTCTTGCAAGCTCAGTTGATAACGGATAGGCACATAGGCACCAAAGGATTGCGAACCCATGTCAAACTTGAATTTTTCTTCGGTATACGTACCAATGACGACGAGAGAGTTATTTCCCCAGCGTACGCGCTGACCGAGCGGATTCATTTGCCCGAACAGTTTTTTACCTAACGCATCCTCGAGCACGATTACAGCGCGCTGTTCTTTGTCATCTGTTTCATTGAAGTAGCGTCCTTTGGCTACTTTTAGCGTTTTTTGCATGGCGAAGTAGTCAGCAGTAGTAGCCGTAATATTGACCCGTTCTTCTTTTTGGGGCCCTTTCATTTCAACCGTGTTGGAATTGTAAGGGACGATGTATTCGATCGCTGGGCTGATTTTGCCGAGGACCTCCGCATCTTCCACTGTCAGATCGTCAGGAGAGGACTCTTCCTTACTCTCCCAGTTCGTGTAGACGTTAAAGGTGAATTGCCCAAACTTCTCCATCTCCTGATTGATGGCTTTTTGGCCACCTTCCCCGAGCGTCGTGACGGCAATAACCGAGGTGATCCCGATGATGATGCCCAGCATGGTCAGGCCAGAGCGCATTTTGTTTGCCCAGATGCCTTCGATCGCAGTGTAGAAGCTCTCCAGTAAATTCATGTTACGATCACCTCATCAGACGCAGAGGCGAATAATCGGTCCATCACACGTTCATCGCGGATGATAATACCGTCCTTAAAAGTCACAATCCGTTGGGCGTGCTGAGCGATATCCATCTCGTGCGTCACCAGGATGATGGTCACGCCTTGTTCGTGCAACTCCTGAAACATCGTCATGATTTCTGTACCTGACCGACTGTCGAGGTTACCGGTCGGTTCGTCCGCCAGCAAGATAGCGGGGCGATTCACGAGTGCGCGTGCAATGGCGACCCGCTGCTTTTGTCCACCAGAGAGCTGTGTAGGCTTGTGGTGAATGCGCTCCGCCAGTCCGACCCGTTTCAGTGCTTCTGTCGCCCGATTACGGCGTTCTGTCCGGCTGATGTTGGCGTACATCATCGGCAGCTCTACATTGTGCAGAGAGGTGGAGCGTGCCAATAAATTGAAGGACTGAAAGACAAACCCGATCTTTTGGTTTCGCACAAGTGCCAGTTGTTTATCCTTGAGACTACTGATTTCGAGACTATCGAGCATGTACGTACCGCTATCTGGACGGTCCAGACAGCCGAGCATGTTCATGAAGGTCGATTTACCTGACCCCGATGGTCCCATGATCGCGACGAATTCTCCTTTTTCCACGAGCAAGGAGACGCCTTTTAAGATGGGCAGCGTCGAATCTCCCGTCTTGTATGATTTCGTCAAGCTTTCTACGTGTAGCATTGTCGGGTGTCCTCCTTTCCTTGCAAAGTGGTTACAAGCCCATCGACGCGGAGCCAGACATCGGCATGACAGGAGTTCCATCTGCCATAGCATCGACCGGGCTCAGGATGATTTGCTCGTCACCGTTCAGACCGCTGCGGATATGGGAAAAGAGTTCATTTTCCATGCCGGTTTCGACTTTTTGCTTTTTGGCGACGCCGTTCGCGGCTACCCAGACGAACGTGCTTCCGTCTGTGTCCTGCTGGACGGACTCGATTGGTACTTGCAGTGCATTCTCGATTTTTTCGACGGTGATGTTGATATCGACGTGAAAGCCTGGTTTCAGGGCTGCGAGGTCACTGGAGGTAGGCTCCAGAGTGACTTTGACACGCGTCTTTTCACCTTGACCGGAGCTGCTCTGCGTCGTCGTCGCAATGGGTGCGATGCGGGCCACTTCAGCGTTCAGCTTTTGCTTGCCCAGCGTGGTACCTTCGATGACTGCGCTCTGTCCGAGCTTGAGCTTGTTCACATCCGACTCATTAATATCGGCTTCGATCAGCAAATGATCCAAATTTGCCAGTGTGAGAATTTCCGTACCTTTGTTTACGTATTGGCCGTTGTCGGCAGCACATGCAATGACGGTTCCATCCGCAGGAGCAACGACGACGCTTTGGACGCGTTCTTTATCCAATTGCCCTTTTTCAACCAACAGCTTGTTGATTTGTGCCTGTTGGGAAGCGACTTCTTCCTTGCGCGGGCCCTTTTGCTTGAGTGCAAGCTGTTGCTTGGCTAGATTTAGGGTCGAGAGGGCGGAATCTACTGCTGACTTGGCCTTATCCAGCTCCTGCCCCGTAGAGGCTCCCGAGGAGTGAAGCTGGCTGATTCGGTCGTACTCCCGTTTGTTCGTATCGTACTCGCGCTGTGCTTGCGACAAGCGTTCGCGTTCCTGCGCCACTTCTTCCGGTTCGTTGCCGGCTTGTACTTTGGCGAGGTTGGCTTTTGCCAGCTCGAGCTGCGCTTCCAGATCCAATATTCTGCTTTCGACATCGGTTGTATCGATTTTGCCGATGACCTGCCCTTTTTTTACCTTGTCGCCATCTTTTACAGAAAATTCACGCAAGGTACCTGCTACGTTGGCAAATAGCTTTTGCTTGTCCTCTACGGTGACGACCCCCGACGTCAAGATCTTGCTTTCCAATGCAGATTTGGTCGTGACTCCGATGTTTACTGGCAGGCCCATCGCCTGCTTGGAGCCCATCATGTTGATTCCGACGACGCCCACGACCAGAACGACAGCGACGGAACCGATGATCCACCAGCGTTTTTTCATGATCATTCTCCTTGGATGTTTTTTGAAATTCTGTTATTTCGTTTCCCGAAGGTTTTACGGAATGGTAGGAAAAAGGTAACAGAAGTGCCGAATTGTTCACATTTCAGTCACATTTTGTTATGTTTTGGCGGAAAGTACTTTCTGTGGATTTTGCGTGATAAGATAAGGAATAGATGACGTTCCGTGGAGGGGAGCCATGAACCAAGCGATTCGTTTTGACTACTCCAACGCTCTTGCTTTTGTCAGACCACATGAATGGGAGCTGCTCGCTCCAGCGATTGGACAAGCGCATGAGATGCTGCACACCAAGACAGGACCAGGCAGAGATTTTCTCGGGTGGGTGGATCTGCCCGAACAGTACGACCGCATCGAATTCAAACGGATTCGACAAGCGGCAGCACGCATTCAGTCTGATTCAGATGTGCTTTTGGTGATAGGAATCGGTGGTTCTTACTTAGGGGCAAAGGCGGTTCTGGACATTTTGGGACACAGCTTTTACAATCTGTTGCCCAAGTCAAAAAGGCGCGCCCCGGAAATTTATTTTGTAGGCAACAACATTAGCCCTGTCTACATCTCCCACCTGATGGACGTCCTGGATGGAAAAGAAGTGTCGATCAACGTGATCTCCAAATCCGGCACGACGACAGAGCCTGCGATTGCATTTCGCCTGCTCCGAGACTGGCTGGTCGAGAAGTACGGGCGGGATGAAGCGAAGAAACGAATCTATATCACCACAGATAAAGCTCGTGGAGCCTTAAAGAAGCTAGCGGACGAGGAAGGGTATGAGAGCTTTGTCATTCCTGACGATATCGGTGGTAGATACTCTGTATTGACGGCCGTGGGATTGCTGCCGATCGCCGTGAGTGGAGCTGACCTGGATGCACTCATGCAAGGAGCGGCAGATGCAAGAGAGCAGTACATGGCCCGGGATCTGCTGGAAAATCCGTGCTATCAGTATGCAGCGATTCGCAATGCCCTGTATCGAAAAGGCAAGACGGTAGAGCTGTTAGTCAGCTATGAGCCGCAATTCCGCTATTTCTCTGAATGGTGGAAACAGCTTTTTGGAGAGTCCGAGGGTAAGGATGGCAAAGGAATTTTTCCTGCGTCTGCCGAATTTTCAACGGATCTTCACTCGATGGGCCAGTACATACAGGATGGCATGCGAAAGTTGTTTGAGACCGTCATATCCGTAACGACGCCATCAGTCGATGTGACCGTACAGGAGGATCCCGCGGATGCGGACGGATTGAATTTCCTGACGGGCAAACAGATGGGGTTTGTCAATAAAAAGGCTTTCGAAGGAACAGTATTGGCACATGTGGATGGAGGCGTGCCCAACCTTTTGGTGGAAATACCAAAGGCGACGGCTTACCATCTGGGCGGCCTGATCTACTTTTTTGAAAAAGCATGTGGGATCAGCGGCTATTTACTGGGCGTCAATCCGTTCGATCAGCCAGGGGTGGAGGCATACAAAGCCAACATGTTTGCTTTGTTAGGCAAGCCCGGCTATGAACGGCAGAAAGCGGAACTGGAGGCTAGATTGAAAGAGAACAAGACGTATTTGACCGTTTCCGAAACGGCGGAATATTTGGAGCTCCCGGAGATGTTTATTCTGGAAAAGATCAAAGAGGGCCGGATCCGGACGGTTCATGATGGAACTGAATACTTGATTAACAAAGAACAATTCAAGCATCATCTGGAGGAGCTGCGCAGATTGCGGGAGTGGGAGGATGCATCCCGACACGAGCCGATTCCGGAGAGTTACGATGTGAAGGATGAAGATTGAGTTTTTTCAGCTTGTCAGATCGTCCGAAAGAGGTCTATACTTGTCAGTGAAAATGACATATGGAAAAGCAACTTGGGGAGTCCTTCACGCGGGGCTGAGAGGATGGTAGCAACGACCATCGACCCATTGCACCTGATCCGGATCATGCCGGCGCAGGGATGTGGTTGCGAGCGAACAGCGCTTTGTTTGTTTGTATATGCGTATGAGCCCACCTTTCCTGCGATGGATTGGTGGGCTTTTTGTATTTTGTACGGTAATAATCGACATGGCAGCAGGAGATAAGGGGAGAAGAAGATGAGTGATTGTCTGGTAGTAGGCGGAGGAATTATTGGACTGAGCGTGGCGTATGAGCTATCCCGGCGAGGATTGGAAGTCACTTTGGTCGAGCAGGGAGAGTGGGGCGGCCAGGCATCTTCGGCTGCGGCTGGAATGCTGGCTCCGTTAAAAGAATTTGCATCCCCGGGGCCGATGCTCGATCTCGGGATGGAGTCTCTGCATATGTATCCGCAATGGGCGCAGGAGCTGGAGGAACGGGTAGCAGGAGATGTCCAGCTGAGTCTGGAAGGACTCGTCACAGTAGCCTTGAACGGACAGGAAAGGGAACAGCTGCAAGCCAAGTTCCGCTGGCAAAAGGAAGCAGGCCATGATGTGCACTGGCTGGAGAGCAATGAACTGCGGGACGTCGAGCCCCTTTTGAGCGATCAGGTGGTGGCGGGCATTTACTCTCCGGGAGAAGGGCATATCAACAATCGGCTGTTGCTGCGTTCGCTCGTAACCGCTTGCCGGGTTCAGGGCGTTAAACTATTGCCAGGATGCATAGTCAGTGGGATCGCGGTAAAAGCAGGTCGAGTCGTCGGAGTCGAGACTACTTCTGGACCCATTCGGGCAGACCAAACCGTTATCGCCTCCGGAGCATGGGCCGGCATCATGATGCAAATGCTCGATGTAGCTATTCCCGTACGGCCTGTGCGGGGACAGATTGCCGCAGTCTCGTCTGTAGGCATCCCGTTGCGCACGGTGATTTTTGGTACGTCTGGTTACATCACGCCGAAAAAAGACGGAAAGATCGTACTCGGAGCGACGGAGGACGAAAGCGGCTTCCAGAGAGAAGTCACCCTGGCAGGTCTGGCGAGTATTCTGAATGGCGTCATGCCCTATGTGCCAGCCTTGCATGCAGCAGCGTTTCTAGAGGCGTGGGGAGGACTGCGCCCAGCTACCGCCGACGGAAAACCACTGTTAGGGCCCGTCCCGGGCTGGGAAGGGCTTTCGCTCGCTGGCGGACACTTCCGCAACGGTATCCTGCTATCTCCGATTACCGCCATGCGAATCGCTGATTACATCGAGAGCGGACGGGCAGACAAGGTAGAGCCTTTCTTGCCCAGCCGATTCCTCTCTTGATCCCGTTCCCTGCAGGTTTTCGATAAAATGGGCTAGTCTCTGCCCGAAAACGGTACACCTCCCCATGGGCTCTTGTATATGGTAATAAAGAAACACCAGAAGGGGAGGAGTTTCCATGCAGTCTGAGGATGACAAAAACCTTTATCAGGTTGA
>JARDZO010000292.1 GCA_029240815.1 Brevibacillus sp. | reverse complement strand
GCTGGCAGATGCTCAGCTCGGACTCTCTCGCATTCGTGCAGGGCAAGGGTCTGATTCAGGACATTGATCAACTGACGGACGTTGCCAGGCCAGTCGTAATGCTGCAGCAATTCCATTGCGTCCGAATCGATTTCACGGACGGTTCCGCTCCTTTTTTGGATGTACGCCTGGGCGATCGTGGGTATGTCATGGATACGGTCGCGCAGAGGCGGGATCGACAGTTTGATCCCTTCGAGGCGGTAGAGCAAGTCTCTGCGAAAGCGATTCATTTCTACTTCATGCTCCAGATCGCGGTTGGTGGCGGAAATAAAGCGAATGTTACTCTGGCCGACCTGTTCGGCGCCAATCCGCATGAACTCACCTGTTTCCAGCGTGCGCAGCAGCTTTACTTGAATGGAGGAAGGGGCTTCTCCGATTTCATCGAGAAACAGGGTGCCGTTGTGGGCGAGCTCGAAAAAGCCTTTGCGCGCTTTTAGCGCTCCGGTAAAAGCCCCTTTCTCGTAGCCAAACAGCTCACTCTCTAACAAAGATTCAGGAACGGCACCGCAGTTAAAGGCAACAAAGGGCTGCTCCGAGCGTGAGCTGGCTCCGTGCAGGAAGCGGGCCATCAATTCTTTGCCGGTCCCGGTTTCCCCTTCGATCAGGATATGAATCGCCTTTTTTGCCAGCTTTTTGGCGATGGTGACGACTTTGGCCATCGGGCTATCGGGTGCATACATGATTCCGTACTGGGCAGCCTCACGAGACAGCTCGTCATCCTCTTGCGCAGACGATTCCAGGACTGCATCGATGACACGCTCCAGACTGTCCAGATCGTCAAACGGTTTTTCCAGGTAGTCCTTTGCTCCCCATTGCATGGCAGTTACCGCAGATTTGATCGTGCTGTATCCGGTCATGATCAAGACCTCGCAGGTGGGAAACACGGCTTTGATCCGTTTGAGCAGATCCAAACCATTGGCATCTGGCAGCTTTAAATCGACCAAGGCGGCATGGAAACCTTCCAATTGGGAGAGGAGCAGGCGTTCTACGTCTTTTCCTGTATTCGCCACGACCACATCGCAGTTTTTTTGCCTGAGAAAATAGGTGAAAAACGAGGTAACCTCTGTTTCATCATCCACAATCAGCATCCGTTTCTTCTCCATCCTGGACCTCCTCTCGTAAAAGCGGCAACAGCAGGGTGAATCTGCTGTACTGGTTTTCTTCACTTTCGGCTAGCAGCCGCCCACCATGCGCTTCCGCAATTCCCAGACTGACAGATAAGCCGAGGCCTGTTCCTTTTGTCCGCTCCTTGGTGGAATAAAATGGGTGAAAGATTTGCTGCAGCTGTTCCGCTGCGATCCCTTCTCCGTTGTCATGCACGGTGAGCCCTGCATAGCACTGACCGCCGTCTTCCTCCACCATAAAAGAGCGAATCCCGATGCGGGGATTTTCTCGACCTACGAGTGCGTCTCTCGCATTGAGCAGCAGGTTGATCACGATCTGTTCGATTTGATGACGGCTCCCGTGAAAGAGCAGCGGGGGCTGTGCCAGCTCCTTGGTAATCGTAAGACCGGAGACAGAGAGCTGATAGCCGATCAGACCGAGAGAGTCCTCCACGACTTCATTGATCGAAATCGTAGAGAACAAATACTCCTCCTGCCGCGAAAAGGTGAGCAGGTTTTGAATGATTTTTTTGCAGCGCACACCGCATTGATAGATGTCATTCATCAAGGGAGCAGTCGGACTGGCTTTCATTTCTCTCAGGAGCAATTGGGAATTACCGAGAATAGCGGTGAGCGGACTGTTCAGCTCATGGGCGATCCCGGCAGCCATTTCACCGATCGCAGCCATTTTAGCTGATTGGATCAGCTGGGCTTCAATCTTGATTTTTTCGCTGACGTCTTGAAAAAGCAGGATGTTTTCTACCGAGACAGCGACATGACCGGCAATCAATGAAAACAAGTCAGCATCCTCGCCATCTACCTTTTGCCTGTCCTCTTGCAGCAGGGTGAGGAAGCCGAATGTCTGGTTGAACTGGCTGCGCAATGGAACGGACAGAGCTTGATGATCAGGAAACATCTCACCAAAGGAATGATGCAGGACGTCCTTTAGCGAGAGGGTCGGTTGATCAGGTGTGACAGCGCCTGCGAGCGTATGACACTGCCATTGCTCACCATCCTGTCTCGTGAGATAGGAGGAAAGATTGCTTCCCTTGATGAGCGTCAGAACAAAATGACCAAACGGGAGGATCTGCGAAAGCTGGCTCGCGATGTAGATGCTGGTTTCCGGCCAGGAGGCATTGATCTGGATTTGCGTCAGCTGGTTGATGACGGCCAGTTGCCTGTTTTTCTTTTTCATCTCCTCCACGAGGTAGATCAGCTCGGTGTAATAGCTTTTCCGGGAGGATTGGATGCCGGTCAGCTTTTCGAGAATTTCCTGTTTGTTTTGCATAATCGACCTCCTACAAGGCATGGCGGAAAAGGGTAGCAACGTCTTGGGCGCTCATGTCGCGAGGATTCGTGGTCATGCAGACGTCGAGCAAGGCATGCGTGCTCAAGAGGTCAATCTGTTCGGGAACGAGCCCGATGGCAGACAGCGATTCGGGACAATCCAGATCACGAGCCAGCTCTTTCACTGCCTTCAAGGCGAGCCGGGAGGAATCCCGGGAGCTCAGGCCTGCGGTGTTTTCTCCCAAGCATTCGGCGATCTGTCTGTATTTTTCAGGTGCAGCGATGTAGTTGTATTCGAGTACGTAAGGGAGCAGAATGGCATTCACTTCGCCATGAGGAGCATCCAGGAAGCCCCCCAGTTGGTGAGACATGGCGTGTACAGCACCGAGAATGGCGTTGGAAAAGGCAATACCTGCCTGGAGGCTTGCCATCGCCATCGCTTGCTTGGCATCTGCGTTGTACTGACTGGCTGCGGACGGTCGCAAATGCTTGGCGATCAGCCGCATCGCCTGTAGCGAATGCACCTCGGTCAAGGGCGTAGCAGCAAGAGAAATATACGATTCGATGGCATGGGTCAGGACGTCCATGCCCGTATTGGCAGTTAATTGCTTGTCCTTGGTCATCAGCGTCTGCGGGTCAATGATCGCGATGTCGGGAATCAGCGATTTGGAGATGATCGCCATTTTCACCTTTCTGGCACTGTCGACGATAATGGAAAATTGCGAAACCTCTGAGCCGGAGCCAGCTGTGGTTGGGACCATGACCATAGGGGGGAGGGGATGCAAGATTTTGTCTACCCCTTCGTATTCGACGATACTGCCTTCATTCGTGCCCAAAAGCGCGATGGCTTTCGCTGCATCGATCGCGCTCCCGCCGCCTACACCCAGAATCGCATTGCATTCGTGTGCCCGATACTCCGCCACACCTGCATGGATTTCATAGTCCTTGGGATTGGCTGTGACGTTGGTCCACAGGTGGTAATCGAGTCTTTGCAAAGTGAGATATTCCATGATTCGCTCCACCCAGCCAGCGCTGACTACTCCAGGATCACTGACGAGAAAGACGCGTGTCGCCCCGAGTCTGCGCAGGCTTTCCCCGATCTGGGCAATGGACTGGTTGCCAAAAATGATTTCCGGAGTCATGAATTTGGAAATTTGCATACCATCGTCCCCCTTTTTCCACTACCTAGTAATACCGCAACCAAAGAGTAAATCCCTCTTCTTGCCAAAAGGTTGGCTAGTGGGCCGTTTTTTTGGCACAAGCGGCCGAAATGACGGCTCGTAAGGGAGGGATAGCGCCTAAACAGCAGTTGAATAAAGCGCTTTCAACTTGGCACGCTGCTTGCTATAGAAAACAGCATCACACTAATCCATACGGCAAGAGCCGAAAGTGGGACTAAGGGAGGAAAAAGAGATGAAGGCAGCGGTAGTCAATGAGTTCCTGAAAAAATTGGAGGTAAAGGAGGTAGCGGTACCAGAAGTAGGGTATGGAGAGGTACTGGTTAAAATCAAAACGTGCGGTGTGTGCCATACAGACCTGCATGCTGCCCATGGGGACTGGCCAGTCAAGCCAAAGCTGCCGTTGATTCCCGGACATGAAGGGGTAGGCGTAGTAGAAAAGCTGGGCGAGGGCGTAACTTCTTTGAAGCTGGGTGATCGGGTAGGGATTCCTTGGCTGTTCTCCGCATGCGGCGAGTGTGATTACTGCCTGTCCGGTTGGGAGACACTCTGCCAAAAGCAAGTGAACGGAGGCTACTCGGCAGATGGAGCTTACGCCGAATACTGCGTGGCACCGGCTGCTTACGTAGCTCGCATCCCGGCTGAGCTGAACGATGTGGATGCCGCTCCGATTCTGTGCGCAGGTGTGACGACGTACAAAGCACTGAAGGTTGCCAACGTGAAACCAGGGGAATGGGTAGCCATCTACGGCATCGGCGGCTTGGGGCACGTCGCTCTTCAATACGCCAAAGCAATGGGCTACAACGTCGTAGCCGTAGACATCCACAATGAAAAGCTGGAGCTGGCAAAAGAACTGGGTGCGGATATCACCGTAAACGGCAGCGAGGTTGACCCTGTGGCGGCGATCCAGGAGCAGGTCGGTGGCGTACACGGTGCGATCAGTGTTGCTGTCACCAAAAAAGCGTTTGAGCAAGCGTACAAATCAGTCAGACGCGGGGGCTCCCTCGTCGTCGTGGGCCTGCCGAATGCCGAGCTGCCGATTCCGATCTTCGATACTGTACTCAATGGGGTGACAGTGAAGGGCTCTATTGTCGGGACAAGAAAAGATATGCAGGAAGCTCTCGACTTCGCTGCTCGCGGCAAAGTGCGCGCGATCATCGAGACACAACCGCTCGACAAGATTAATGAGATATTTGAACGGATGGAAAAAGGACAAATTAACGGTCGTGTTGTTTTGACGATGGAGTAGGAAAGTGAACTAGGGGAAAAGCGAAGCTGCTGCTGGTCGAGTCTTCTTATGAAAGACGGCAGTGGCAGCTTTTTTTGTACGAACTAACATGCTGTGGTGGAGGGGAGAAGCAGGTTTCCGATCTATGCTCCGGCCTACACCCTACGTAGAAGATTAGACTGTCCGCTCCACAACGATTCACGGGGAAGCGGTAAAGTAGTAGCCGCTTCGCAGCGAGCACAGAGGTACCGCTTCTGGTTCCCGTGAATTCGTTGTTCCGCTGAGTAGGGTTCCGGAGTCGCTCCGCCTGGAAACCTGCTTCTCCTGCGAGCTGTTGTGGCCTCTAGCTACCTGGTATGAAGAGATTCAAGGGAGTAAAAGATTAATTTCTCAATCGTGGCGCTTTGAAGGACATGGGTGAATTAAGTGAAGAACGAAGTCGTCAAATAGGTCCGTTCGACGTGTCAAGGAAGCCATTGAATTAAGGAGAACCATGCTTTGATTCTTCAAAGGCATTGACCCAAGGAGGATTTTTCTCAAAAAAACCTAGGAAAGCCCCCAGAATAAGATACGTGGAAGAGCCAAAGCTGGGCCGAGGAAAAAGGGGAAATAAGCGGAAGATCTTAGGAACACCTACCGAGGCGCAATGGAAAAAACGAAACACGGTTGTAAGCGTCCACCTCTGAGGATCTCCCTGAGATGGCTGCTTTGGACGCGGTTTCGTTTTTTGCATGGAGCCGGACAGTGACGCCCCCCAGTAGGTGTTCCTATGAAGCTGGGGCGTTTTCCCCTTTTTTCTCTCCTCCACTACAGTCTGACCGAGTGGAAAAAGGAAGTGGTTGTAATTCCCGCAATTTGTGTAAGGAAGATCTTTACAAATAACCTAGCACACAGCAATGATAAAGAGAACGCGGGGTGAACAAACCCGGAAAAGGAGTGAGGCTTACGTGACGAGTATGATTCATGCTTTTTTCCTTCTTCTCGTATTTCTGTCAGAGGTAGCAGCAATCATTGCCTATGGTTATTGGGGTTTTCAATTTCATACTTCTGCCATAATCAAATGGGCACTGGGCATCGGTATCCCAGTAGTGGTCATCGTTGTCTGGGGCCTTTTCCTTGCGCCGAAAGCAAGCATGGAGATTCCAAACGTACTTAAAATCGTGATGAAGGTGATGGTCTTTGGCTTTGCAGCAGCTGCCCTGTACTCGGCGGGGCGCCCAAGATTGGCCCTTCTGTTTGGGCTGTGTGTACTCGTGTCACATGGGATGGATTACGTGTTAGCTGAAAAGTAATGGAAAACCGCAAGAACCGTCCGGGCAGCTCTCCCGGGCGGTTTTTTTCTCTGAGCGAGGCAAACGCACACAATAGGCATTTGTGCCATAGGCTGTTGATAGCTTTTTGAATGTAACGGAAGGGGTGATGAAGTGGTACGCCCGTATAATCTGCCTGATCTGATTGGGGCACTCCTGTGCATAGCTCTGGGCTTCATCGTTAGTCTGGAGGCATATCGACTGGAGAGCTATGCCAGTTCCGCGTATGTCGGTGACCATACGTTGCCGTTTATACTGGGGATCGTGTTTGCCGTGTTGGGCGTAGCTTTGCTGTTCCAATCTTTCCGTACCAAAAAGGGAGAGGCAAACGCCGCATCCGAAGAACCGAGTCCGACGGCAGTCTCCGGTGAGAAAACGCGGTTGGTCCTTTGTTTCATCTCACTCTTTCTCTACGCATGGCTGCTGGATTGGCTAGGATACGTGCTGGCTACATTTCTCGCTTCCTTCGTACTGTTTCGTTTGATCGGTTTCTATCGATGGCTGACTTCCCTCTTCTTTTCCATTCTTCTCACTGGGTGCTTGTACGGTGTGTTCGTCTACTGGCTGCAAATTACATTTCCGAGTGGAATTTTGTTCTACAGATAAGAATTTATAAGATTCTTATCCAGTATAAGTGCAACATAGCGAGACCTCGAACGATAGTGAGAAGGCGAGACTTGTGCCCTTT
>JARDZO010000050.1 GCA_029240815.1 Brevibacillus sp. | reverse complement strand
GGGCACTGCGGCATGGTCAGGTTTTCCATCTGTACGTCGATCAGCTTGTAAATTTTGTCCGCGTCTGCTTGAAGCAACGCTAGCGCTTTTTGTTCCAGATCGGGAACCTTAATTTCTGTCAAAACCTATCCCTCCGTTTGCCTCCATCCTTATCATACATAGTACGCGATTCTCGGCCATTTGAAAAGGGGAGAAGGAACAACAACTGTAAGAAGCTAAAAGATACCAAGATTCCATTCTTTTGAAAGCAGCCCCAGCAGATTGACTCCGGCGACCGAGTTCCCTTTTTCATCCAGAGCAGGTCCAAAGACTCCAATGCCCATTTGTTGAGGAACCGTAGCCATAATCCCGCCTGCCACTCCACTTTTTGCGGGAATGCCAACATCGATGGCAAATTCTCCTGAGGCGTTGTACATTCCACAGGTTACCATGAACGTCTTGCAAATACGAGCGATTTCTGCTGGAAACACTCTTTCCCCCGTGTATACATCCATGCCGTCTGCGGCCAGTACCATACCTAGTCTCGCAACTTCCTTGGCTGTCACCTCGATTGAGCAGTGCTGGAAATACAAATCAAGTGTTTCCTCTACGTCACCTGTTAAAACCCCGCTGTCTTTCAGAAACCAGGCAAGTGCCCGATTGCGGTCTGCTGTTTTCTTTTCCGAGCAATACACGGCTTCGTTTACATGGATGTTCGGATTCCCCGTCATCTTGCGCAGCATATCGAGGATGCAATCCAGCCGTTCCTGCACGTTTTTCCCTTGAATCATCCCTGCTACCGCTATTGCCCCAGCATTGATCATTGGATTTAGCGGCTTGTGTGGCTTGATCGTCTCCAGCTTGATGATAGAGTTGAAAGGATCTCCTGTCGGTTCCTTGCCTACTCGTTCAAACACGTATTGATGGCCGTTCTGGCAAAGGGCCACAATCAATGAAAAAATCTTGGAGATGCTTTGCAGAGTAAAGGGCTTATCCACTTCCCCTGCGGACAGGATGGTTCCGTCCGGCATACATATGCTCACGCCTAGCTGGCAAGGGTCCTCTTTTGCCAGCTCCGGTATGTAAGACGCCACCTTCCCTGTCCCTGTGCAGGTTGAGGCTTCTTTTCGCAGTCGTTCCAATTGTTCGGTCGCTTGCTCGATGTTCATCTGCAATCCCCTCTTTGGAAGTTTCAACATGATCGCTATGGATCAAATTGTAGAGTGGAAAAATCTCTCTGTCAAACCGGAAACATGGCAGAGGATCGCAGATGGTTGGGAAGGCTTACGTACTGGTGCAACGCGGCTGCACGCTCGCAGATTCTCTATTTCCGGTGAATAGCTTTCTCCAATCGCTCCATCGCCTCTACCAAAATCTCTCTCGGACAAGCAAAGTTGATCCGCTGGAACCCTTCTCCTTCTATGCCAAATCCCTTGCCGTCGTTCAGGCCAAGCTTGGCTTCCCGGCGGATCAACTGATTCAATTCGGATTGATTCAACCCGAGCTTGCGGAAATCCATCCAGCCCAAATACGTCGCTTGAGGAACATTCATCGATACTTCAGGAATTCGATTCGTCACATACTCATGGAGATAGACTGCGTTTCCATGCAAGTAGACGAGCAGTTCATCCAGCCATGCCTCCCCATGTCGATAAGCAGCCACAGTCGCCTCCATTCCAAACAAGTTAATATGTTCGTTCCCCATTTTGCCTGCCATCTCGTTGAAGGCACGCAATAGCTGCTGATTCGGAGTGAGCATGTATGATGTAAACAGACCTGCGAGATTAAATGTTTTGCTCGCTGCATGAAACGTGACGCTCTGGTTCGCGATCTCTGGCGACAGGGAATAAAACGGGATGTGACTGCCTTTTTCGTAGACGAGATCCGCGTGAATTTCGTCTGAAATGACTATGACCCCATTTTCTACGCACAAATTCCCCAGACGCTCAAGCTCCTGTCTAGTCCAGACACGCCCGATTGGATTGTGCGGACTACACAAGATCATCAGCTTGACACGATCGTCACTGAGCTTTTGCGCAAGATCATCCCAATCCATCTCGTACTGTCCTTCGTGCTCGAGCAAGCTGTTCCGTACGACTTGCCGTCCCCGATTTTCGATCGCGATTGCGAACGGATGATACACAGGTGTCTGGATCAGCACCTTGTCCCCCGGTGCAGAGAATGCGTCAATCGCCACGTGGATGCCTGGGACTACACCTGCTACGCTGGTCATCCAGCTCTCTTCGACGCTGACACCGTAACGCTTGGCAATCCATTCCTGCAGGGCTTGATAATAGACCGATTGCTTCATCGGGTAGCCGTAGATTGGATGAGTCGCTCTTTTGATGAGCGCTTCCGTCACGGCAGGCGGACACGCGAAATCCATGTCAGCCACCCATAATGGCAGCATACCGTCTCCGTTAAAATCGGGATTCGCCGTCTCCCATTTCACGCTATTGGTTCCAGTGCGATCGATCCGCTTGTCAAAATCGTACATGTGATCCACCCCGTTTTCGTCAAGTTCTTCTTTTTCAGAATATACGCTTTTTTGATCGTTGTCCAAGAATGAGTGTGTATGAACAGAAAAAAAGAGCCGCACCGATCGGGCGACTCTTTTTTCTGTTAGCGAGGATATACGCCTGGTCCTACCGGCAGATCAAGGAAGTACCAAAGCGACATCTGAATGATCCAGATCACCAGGAACACAATCGCGTACGGTGTCATCGTAGCAAAGATCGTGCCCATTCCCGCATTCTTGTTGTACTTTTGATAGAAGGCCAGAATGAGGGGCAAGTATGGATTTACCGGAGAAATCGTATTCGTAGCGGAATCCGCAATCCGATAGGCTACCTGGATAAATGCAGGACTGTAATCGAGGAGCATCAGCATCGGCATAAACACTGGCGCGAGAATGGCCCACAGTGCGGAACCACTTGTGATAAACAGGCTGCAAATCCCTGTGAACAGCGTAAATCCGATCACAATCGGGAGGCCTGTCAGCCCGATGCTCTTCATGAAATCGGCACCGTTCACTGCCATCAGAATTCCGATGTTGCTCCAGTTGAAAAAGGCGATAAATTGGGCAGCCGTAAAGGCCAGAACGATAAAGCCGGACATGTCCTTGATCGCTTCAGACATGTAGTGCGGCATGTCTTTGGATGTCTTGATCAGTCCCATTACCTTCCCGTATACGAACGAAAGGATCACGAAGAACAAAAGAATGATCGGAATAATGCCTTTCAAGAAAGGCGAAGTCAGGAAACCGCCTGTTTCGGGATCACGGAGAAGCGATCCTTCTGGTACCACCAGTACAGCTAGAATCGCGATGAAAATCAGCGCGACAATTCCCGTAATGCGCAGCGCTTTGTTTTCTTGTGGAGACAGCTCATCGAATTCTACACTGGTATCCCCTTTAAAGGTTCCTAAACGAGGTTCGATCACCTTATCCGTAATCCATCCGCCAATAAAAGCGAGAATAAACACAGAGGCAGACATGAAGAACCAGTTGTCTACAGGCGTTACGTGCGCATTTGCATCAATCGTCTTGGCTACCGACGTACTGATACCGGACAAAAGGGCATCTGTTCCCGCAATGAACAAGTTGGCTGTAAATCCGGAGGACACACCCGCCATCCCCGCAGCAAACCCTGCGATCGGATGCCGACCCATGGCCAGAAAGACCAGTCCACCCAGCGGCGGAATAATCACCATGGCAGCGTCTGAGGCGAGGTTACCGAGAACGCCGACAAAGACAACAGCGTAGCTGACGATTGCAACGGGTACTCGGGACATCATTTTGCGCAGGACGGTCGTCAGAAGACCCACTTTTTCCGCAAGGCCAATCCCCAACGTCATCGCCAGAACAAGACCGAGAGCGGGAAATTCTACAAAGTTTTTCAGCATGCTGGTCAAAATCCAATGAATTCCCTCGACGCTGAGCAAGCTTTTCACTGCCACCGCTTCGCCTTTACCCGGGTGAATGACTGATAAATTCATTGCAGAGAGAATCGCTGAAATCACCATCAATGCGCCACACAAAATGATAAAGAGCATAAACGGATGAGGAAGCTTATTGCCAACCGTTTCAATCCATTTCAAGATTCCTTTTTGTTTTTGCAGATCTGTCTCCAGGCCTGTTGCGCCATTCGCCATATTAGATCGCCCCCATCTCACGAGTTCATTCTAGCCTGATGTTCCTGTTGCCATCTTCCAGATATATTTTACGAACAGCTTCACTCCGTCCTGCATGGCGTCCTCATCCACGGTAAAACGCGGATGGTGATGAGGATAGACAATGCCCTTTTCCTCATTGCCGGCTCCCAAGAGGAGAAAACAGCTCGGTACGACATCCGAAAACGCAGAGAAGTCCTCGCCCCCCATCATCGGCGGCAAATGCAGGAGCACCTCATCCCCCCACTCCTCGGTAACAAGCTCCTCGACCGATCGCGTTACGTCTTCGTCATTGATGACCGAGCCGTATCCGTAACGATAATCAAAGCTGTACGTCGCTCCGTGCGCGAGTGTGATCCCTTTGATGATCTGTTCCATCTGAGTGACTGCGAGCTCTCTCACCTCGGTAGCAAAGCTCCGTACCGAACCACTCAGCTGCGCTCGATCCGGTATGACATTGTACGCACCAGTCCCCCCATGAAAGTTCGTAATGGAGATGACCAGCTTTTCCAATGGGTCGGCATTACGAGAGGCGATATGTTGCAGATTGGAAATCACCTGTGCGCCAATCGCAACGGGATCGACAGACGAATGTGGAGTCGAGGCATGCCCTCCCTTACCCTGGATCGTGATATCAAATCGGTCTGAATTGGCTGTGACTGCCCCATATGTCAGCCCCATCTTGCCAATGGGAAGATGTGACATGAGATGGATGCCTAGCATGAGATCTACACCATCTGTCACACCAGCTTGGACCATCTCTTTTGCTCCGCCAGGGTGCATCTCTTCCGCATGCTGAAAAAGGAATCGCACCTCACCTGTGATATGCTCCCGTAATTGGGAGAGTACCTTTGCCGCACCCAAGAGCATGGCCGTATGCCCGTCATGTCCACATGCATGCATGACACCAGGTACTTGAGAAGCGAACTCAAAATCATTTTCTTCGGTGATAGCCAGCGCATCCATATCCGCCCGCAACCCAATGACCTTTCCTGGTCTGTTCCCGATAAGTCTCGCCATGACGCTGGTCGTGGTCGGACGTGACAGTTCCAAATTACCAAAGGATTGCAGTAGCTCATATACAAATTGAGCTGTTTTTTCCTCCTGAAATGACAACTCCGGATGTTGATGCAAGTGGCGTCGCCAACGAATCACATCCTCACGCACAGATTCTAGTAATTCCGAAATAGAATCTTGATTCATAACCGTACCCTCCCTCTATATAGAAATAGAAATAGCGAATGAATGAATTGGCAGTTTTATACACTCCCTTTATATAATAGATCGATTATTTTAATATAATTATATAAACTCTGAATAGCCTGTCAATGATTTTTAGATTAATTTCTGAAATTTTCGTTATATTGCATTCGTTTGCCGTCCTCCGAGAACTTGCAGTAGAATGAGAGTTGAGATTGATAGATCACGGAGGTATGCTTCATGTCGGATGTTATCGTGTTTAAAGGGGCGATATCCTTCCCCATAACGTTAGATCCTACCGTCTGGGTTTTTGACGATCGCAAATTCGATCTCCGCGAATATGTCGGGGAGAATGAGTCTGCCGAGCAAAAGCAATCCAAATACTTGCAAGGTACGGGTACACAATGGGACAAGGAGCTCCGTGAAGGGTCCGAGCCGCCCTCAGAACGCAAGACCTTGGCACAGGAACGAAAAGTACTGGAAGGGGATTACGGCATTCGTCTAGACCCATTCATCACAATTGCTGAGCCATTGCCAGAAGCCACTCATGTCCGTTTACATCGTGAAGACCAAGATCCAGTCGAGCTGCCACTCACTGAGGCGAGACGGGCGATCCTGCAGTTTGCAAAAGACGGCAAGCCCATTCGCGAAAAGGGACCGGTCTATTTTTATCTGCCTGAGACACTGCTCGCAAAGGAACCCCCCATCGATGGGATTACTGTTATGGAATTCATCAGTTCCAAGTAAGTCCTTACACAGAAAAAGCCACCCTCCGACTTTTCGGGGGATGGCTTTTCATTCTTATGACAATATGCTCCTAGTGGCCAAACCTGCATCTGCTCTTACGCGCTAACCTGTGCGATGCGAATACCTCGATGGTCTAATTCGGAACGGAGCAACTCAATAAAAGCAGAATCTAGATGAAGGTCGACAGCTCGATGATATACTTCTATCAACATTTGATCGCTCAAGTATTTCACCTTTGCTCACCTCCAGCTTGTTTATGAGCCCATTGTATCAGAAGCAACAATAACGAACAATCGTTCTGATATCCACACCCTATGTGGAAAAGTTGTGGAAAAGATGTGGGCAATTTGTGCGTAACTGACAAAAAGCAAGATGTTTCCATGTGGATTTACTTTCCAGGTTTATCCACAAGTTGTCGTTTTTTGTCGAAAGATTCTCTTATTTTAAGAAATACGCGGGAAATACATCCGCTTCCTTTTTTCCACTTGGTCAGACTGTAGTAGAGGGGAGGAAAAAGGGGAAAACGCTCCAGCTTCATAGGAACACCTACTAGGACCATCCCTGTCCGGCTACATGTAAAAAACGAAACCGCGTCCAAAGTAGCCGTCTCAGGGAGCGTAATCAGAGGTGGACGCTTAAGACCGTGTTTCGTTTTTTCCATTGCGCCTAGGTTGGCGTTCCAAAGATCTTCCGCTTATTTCCCCTTTTTCCTCGGCCAGCTTTGGTTCTTCCACCTGCCTTTTCTTAGGAGCCTCCCGGAGTTTCTTTGAGAAAAACCCTTCATTGGACAATACCTAAAAATGAAAGCTTGGTTCTCTTATTCAATTGCTCCCGTGACACTTCGAACAGAGGTAATTGTTTACTTCGTTCCTCTCTTGTTTAACCAACGCCCTTAGAAGCTCAAGCAATAGTAGAATAAGGTTTTTCTCCCTCGAACCTCTTCATACTAGGTAGGTAGAAGACAGAACAGCTCGCAGGAGAAGCAGGTTTCCAGGCGCAGCGACTCCGGAACCCAGCTCAGCGGAACAAAGAATTCACGGGATCCAGAAGCGGTACCTCTGTATTCGCTTCAGAGCGGCTACTACTTTACCGCTTCCCCGTGAAGCTTTGTGGAGCGGACAGTCCTACCTTCCTTGCGGGGTGTAGGCCGGAGCGCAGATCGGAAACATGCTTCTCCCCACTACAGCACAAAAAACCTATAAATTCCTTTCTGTCAATGAAAAAGCTATCCCATCAAGGATAGCCTTTTTGTTTCTATCGAATTTTTACGCGTTTGCTGTTTCTGTCACATGCAGTACTTGCTTGATTTTTGCAATCGCCCAATCCAGATCTTCCTTGGAAATGACGAGCGGCGGTGCAAAGCGAATCGTTGTCTCATGGGTTTCCTTGCAGAGCAGGCCTAGCTCTTTCAGTTGCTCGCAATAAGGACGGGCAGCTGTTTTCAGCTCGAGTCCGATGAACAAACCACGACCACGGATTTCTTGAATCAGTGGGTTGTTGATCTCTTTGAGCTTCTCCACGAAATAAGCGCCCATTTCGAGGGAACGCTGTACCAGTTGTTCGTCTGCCAGAACATCCATTGCTGCGACTGCGACTGCGCAACCGAGCGGATTGCCGCCAAAAGTCGAACCATGAGAGCCTGGTTCAAATACGCTCAGGATTTCCTTGTCTGCTGCTACTGCAGAGATCGGGAATACGCCACCACCGAGAGCTTTCCCCATGATGTACATATCTGGTTTTACTCCTTCCCAATCACTTGCAAACAGCTTTCCGGTACGACCAAAGCCCGTTTGGATTTCATCGCTGACCAGGAGCACGTTGTTTTCTTTACAAATTTCATACGCTTGTTTCAGGAAGCCTTCTGGTGGAATGATGATTCCCGCTTCGCCTTGAATAGGCTCCAGCATGAATGCTGCCGTATTCGGCGTGATCGCCTGTTTCAGCGCCTCGATGTCGCCATAAGGGATGATCTTGAAGCCTGGGGTGAACGGTCCAAAACCACGTCTGTACTCTTCAGCCGAAGAGAAAGAAGTAATCGTTACGGTACGGCCGTGGAAGTTACCTTCACAGACGATGATTTCTGCTTGGTTTTCTGCAACTTTCTTCACATCATATGCCCAGCGGCGAACTGCCTTGAGTGCTGTCTCAACTGCCTCTGCGCCTGTATTCATTGGCAAGATCATTTCTTTGCCAGTCAGTGCGGACAATTTTTCGTAGAATTCACCCAGCTGGTCATTGTAGAAAGCACGGGAAGTCAGGGTTACCTTGTCTGCCTGATCCTTGAGAGCTTTGATGATGCGCGGGTGACGATGGCCTTGGTTCAGTGCAGAGTAGGCACTCAGCATATCCAAGTATTTGTTGCCTTCTGGATCTTCTACCCATACGCCTTCTGCCTTGGAGATTACGATCGGAAGCGGATGGTAGTTATGCGCACCGTATTTTTCAGTCTGGTCAATTACCTTTTTTGTTTGTTCCATGTTGACGACCTCCTTCAATTTCACTTGCAATTATTACTAAGCAAGATTGATGCCAAAGAAATATGCCAAGAAAGATGCAAAAAACGAAAGCTACCCGCAAAATAATTTTGCGTATTGTTTCGCCATTTTCTGCACCTGCATAAACATTTTGCACCTTCTGCTTCCTGTGATATGATACTTTCATGAGGAAAGGCTGGTGAATTACTGTGTCGTCTTCCATGCAACATTCTTCACTCGACACGTTTCTACGCATCTACGAACAAATATTGGACAGAATGAATGAGGGTGTACATGTTATTGACTCGCATGGCACAACGATCGTCTACAACCTGAAAATGACGGAACTCGAGTCCATGACGCAGCAGGACGTTTTACACAAACCTTTATCTGAGGTTTTTCAATTTCCTACCGGTCAGGAAAGCACGCTGCTTACTTGCCTGCGAACAGGAAAAAGCATACGCAATACCCGACAAACGTATTTCAATGACAAGCAAAAAGAAATTACTACCATAAACAACACCTATCCAATCGTGGAAAATGGCCAAATCGTCGGCGCTATGGAGATCGCCGATGACGTCACCAAAATGGAACGGCTGATTCGTGAAAATTTATTGGAGAAAAACGGATCACGCTACACCTTTGATCAGATCATCGGACGCAGTGGACCGATTCTAGACGTGATCGAGAACGCCAAACGCGCAGCACGTACCTCTTCCTCCGTCCTCGTAGTAGGAGAAACCGGAGCCGGCAAAGAGTTGTTTGTACAAAGCATTCACAATGCTAGTCTGCGAGCATCAGGTCCACTTATTTCTCAAAACTGCGCAGCCCTGCCCGACAGCCTGATTGAAGGACTCTTGTTCGGAACTGCCCGTGGTGCCTTCACCGGCGCGATCGAGCGACCCGGATTGTTTGAGCAAGCGGAGGGCGGCACGCTTTTTCTCGATGAAATCAACTCGCTTAGTATGCCTCTGCAGGCAAAATTGTTGCGCGCTTTGCAGGAGAAGTCCATTCGCAGGATTGGAGATACCAAGGATCGGTCGATCGATGTACGGATCGTCGCCGCCATTAATGAAGATCCCGTCGAGGCTATCGCGAATCAGCATCTGCGAAAGGACTTGTACTATCGACTAGGCGTAGTCACCCTGTTTATTCCTCCGCTTCGTGAACGCAAGGAGGATATCCCGGTACTGGTGAGACACTTCATTGAAAAATACAATCAGCTCTTTCAAATGGATGTCGTTGGGGTCAGCGATGAAGTCCACAGCTTTTTCAACGAGCATGATTGGCCAGGTAATGTACGCGAGCTCCAGCATCTCATTGAAGGGGCAATGAACCTGATGATTGATGAGACGATCATCGGTTACGAACATCTGCCCCTGCATTTTTTACGCCGTGCTCCAGCGGCTGCCATTATGGCAGAGCAGCAGCCACAGCCGTTTCTTCCGTTCCCGGATGAAGGTAAACCATTAAAGGAAACGATGCAGGAATTCGAGACCTCGTACATTCACCATGTCGTGGACAAATACAATGGAAACATTTCACGTGCTGCCAAAGAGCTGCAGATCAGCCGACAAAGTCTCCAATACCGGCTGCGCAAGCTCGGAATCAAAGGATAATATTCAACAACTTTTACATACGCCAAATTTTTTGGCGTATTTTTTAATTATTTTGCACAAAAAACGCAATTATTCTTTGCACTTATCATTCATAATGCTGTGGGAACCATGAATTTTCTGCTTATTTTATTTGGTATCATTCTTGCAGAACATATAGCCATCCTGAAAACGCATTCATCAAGCCTATACTTTTGCACGAAGGAGTAGACTACATGACAACACACAACGATCAACAAAACGAATTAAAGCGTAGTATGAATAGCAGGCATCTCTTCATGATTTCGTTAGGGGGAGTAATCGGTACCGGCTTGTTCCTCGGATCAGGCTATACCATTAGCCAAGCGGGTCCGATTGGTACGATTCTTTCCTTCTTGGTAGGCGGATTTATTATGTACCTGACCATGCTTTGCTTGGGCGAGCTTACGGTTGCCATGCCAGTCTCTGGTTCCTTCCAGACCTACATGACCCGTTTCGTCAGTCCTTCTCTTGGATTTGGTGTCGGTTGGCTTTACTGGTTGGGTTGGGCAGTTACCGTCGCTTTGGAACTCTTGTCTTCTGGTCTCTTGATGCAGCGCTGGTTCCCTGATTCTCCTGTGTGGATGTGGTGCGCACTTTTTGGCGGAGTGTTGTTCCTCCTCAATGCCTTATCGGCACGTGCTTTTGGTGAGACGGAGTTTTGGTTTTCCAGCATCAAGGTAAGCGCTATCATCCTTTTTATCATTTTGGGTGGCGCAGCCATGTTTGGACTGATCGATTTGAAAAACGGTCAGCCTGCTCCGATGTTCTCCAATTTTACCAGCAGTTCGTGGCTTCCTCACGGGATTACAGGTCTATTAATGACCATGATTACGGTCAATTTCTCTTTCCAGGGAACCGAGCTGATCGGTATCGCTGCTGGGGAAAGTAAAGAACCGGAAAAAACCATTCCAAAATCGATTCGCAATACCGTTTGGCGCACGCTCGTTTTCTTTGTACTCGCGATCTTCATCCTCGCAGGGATGATTCCTTACGAGCAAGCAGGGGTAGTGGAAAGCCCGTTTGTCGTCGTGTTTGACAGCATCGGCATTCCGTACGCTGCTGATTTTATGAACTTCGTCGTATTGACGGCTCTTTTGTCCGTTGCCAACTCCGGTTTGTACGCTGCTACCCGTATGCTTTTCGCTCTGTCAAAAGAAGGTATGGCGTCTGAAAAGCTGGGCGCTGTCAACAAAAAGGGAATTCCGATGAATGCCCTGTTGATCACGTTTGCGATTGCGCTCTTGTCTCTGTTGTCCGGCTTTTTTGCCGAAGATACCGTCTTCATGGTTCTGCTGTCGATTGCAGGTCTTGGTGCACAGGTAGGTTGGATTTCGATCTCTGCTTCCCAGCTCGCCTTCCGTCGCCACTACTTGAAGAATGGCGGCAAGCTGGAGGATCTCAAGTTCCGCACCCCACTTTACCCGATCGTTCCGTTGGTGTCTTTGGTCCTGAACCTGACTGTTCTGGTTAGCCTGGCATTTGACCCTGATCAGCGCATCGCCCTCTACTGCGGCGTACCTTTCATGATCATTGCCATTCTCGTGTATCAGCTCCATTTTAAAAAGAAGCTGGAACCGCTCAAAAAGAACGCTGCCTAAAATTGTATCTGACAGATATAAAGAAAAGCTTGCAGCCCCTCGTAAGGGGACTTGCAAGCTTTTCGTTTTTTCATTGCTTTCGTTTTCGCTCTACACGGAGATGCGTACGATTTCCGTAATGACTACCATAGCAAATACGGCGAATCCAAGGGAACTCGTTACCAATAACATCCGTTTTAACTTTTTCATATCTTCCATAAAATGATTCCCTCACTTTCTTGCGCCAATCATCTCTATCGTTATATACGTACCAAGACTGGAAAATGTTTCAAAAAGCCCAAAACTTTTTATGACCGAGCTATTTTCGGGTAATCTTTACCGAATCGCTTTGTTCCGTGTTCCATTTGATACAGCATCCACGCTACCAGCATCCCCACCAAAAGACAAATCGTCCAAGGCAGCCAGGTCATTTCCAGTTGGATAGACTGATCATATACCCATCCACCTGCGATCTGCCCTACGGACCCTCCGATGGCGATCGAATAACCGTTGAAGCCGTAATAAGCACCGACAAGTTCCTTTGGAGCGAAACGAGGTACCACGTCAACCAGATTTGGTACGGCTATCATCGTTCCCAAGGCGTACAGGAATACATCGAGCAACAGCAACCAGAGAGAATCGGCAAACGCCAGCATAAACAATCCTGTTCCCATGATCATCGTACCTACGCCAATCAGGGTCAGACGCTGCTGATAGCCTTCCATCCACTGGCTGACTTTCATCTGCAGCAGAATCACGGAGACGGAGACTGCCGATAGCACAATTCCCACATTCCCTTTGTTATGCGTCACGTTCTCTACAAGCAGAGGAATCGTCAAGAATATTTGGTTGCTCAAGTAGTAATACCCCATTAAGATCACAGTGAAACGGACAAATTGCCGATCCTTCATCACGTGCAGCATGCTATCCCATATGCTGTGACGCGTGCTCGTGGCAGAGATCGGAGGCAACAGGAAAAATGCGACCAGCGCGCATAACCCGAAGACCCCTCCTGCAAAAAGGGACAAGTACGTAAAATCAACGGCAGACAATGCAGTCCCAATAATTTGGGAACCTACGACGCCAATATTGGTCAAGACATTTCGAAAAGCGAATACTTCTTTCCGGATGGATTCTGGGGTCAGCACCGCAAAAGCAGCAGAACCAGCAGGATCAAACAAAGCTCCTCCTAAACCGGACAATACCGCAGCCACGAAAAACTGCCATGTCTCGGTGCAAAATGCGAACATGGCAAATCCAATTGCACGCACGACCATTCCGAGGACCATGGTTCCTTTATATCCAAACGCATCTGCAGCAACTCCGCCTATGAAAGCAAATCCTTGCTGGGAAAATTGTCGGACACTCAGTACAAGCCCAGCCATTGCCAGTGCCCAGCCAATACTTCCCGTCAGATATAACGTGAGATACGGGATTAGTGCGTAAAAGCCCAAGTTCATTAAAAATGAGGTGGACAACAGTAGCTTTACAGCAAACGGTGTTTCCCTCCATATTTCCCGTTTCATCGATACCCCTCGCTCTTCCCTTTTGATTACTTGAAATAGGGATATTCCCAGCTTAAATAACAGGGTATAATTTGAGAAACGAACAATTTTGTATATTGTAATCAAATATTTAGATAAGAGGGAAACTCACTTTATGGACTTTGAACAATTACGCGCATTTTACACGTTAGCACAAACAAAGAATTTCACTAAGGCTGCAGAAATGCTCCATCTTGTTCAGTCTACCGTTACTATGCGCATCAAGCAACTGGAAGAAAAAGTAGGAAAACCTCTCTTCATACGTGACAAGCGGAGCGTAGAAATCACACAAGCCGGATTGACTCTGTTGCCTTATGCCGAGCGAATTCTCAAGCTATCCCATGAAGCGTTAAACGAGGTCGCTTCTTTGCAGCCTTATGAGGACTACTTGTCGATCGGGAGTCTGAATGCCATCTGGACCTCCACCCTCGAGCCGATTCTCAAGGAGTATCACTATCGTTACCCTCAAATCGCCATCAGCACCAGAACGGGGCACTCTTCAGACGTCATTCAGTATTTGTTAGATAATGTGATTCAAATAGGTATCGTGTACGTTCCGCCTTCTTTGCCGAACTTTGATGTCATTCCGACATGGGAAGATGAAGTCGTATTGGTGAGCCGACCCGGCTGTACTTTCATCACCTCTACCCACATTGATTCCCGAGAGCTGCGCAGCCTGCCGCTCATCCATATGAACTGGGGACCTCCCTTTAATGAATGGATCAGACAGACTTTGCCCCGTAATTACGTTCCCAAGCTGACAGTAGACAAGGCAGAGCTGGCAATTGATTTGATCAAGGAGGGACTGGGGGTAAGCCTCATGACGCGTTCAGCTGTCAAGGCAGATCTGGCAGCCGGAAAGCTCATCGAAATTACAATTACAGGAAACAAACCTCCCAAGCGCTCTGCTTATATCGTCTTGCCCCGAGAAAAAAAGAACAAACCCAGCGTGGAGAAATGGCTGGGCTTGATGAAGGAATTGGGATATTCGACGTAGCTTTTTACGGGGATGGGAGAATCGGACTGGCGGGTGCAGGCTGTCTTTCCAGATGTCTCTCAAAACCGTAACGGACCAGAAAATAGCCGCACATAGCAAGACAAAACCCTGTAAGTACATCACTGAGGTAGTGTACACCCAGATATACCCTGCTTGCTCCGAGCAGAAGGACCAAGAGTATCGTCACGATCTGAACGATGATTGCCCAGGCTTTTCCTCTGAGCCAACGACTGACTAAAAAAGCGAGCATGCAATAAAAGGCAGGCGCAATCATCGCATGTCCACTGGGAAAGGAAAAAGAGTCTGGCAGTGGAATTAAATGAAAGTCAGTTGGCCGAGGTCTCGCAAAGACGGCTTTGAGCAGCTCGTTTAGCAACTCTCCCCCCGCTAGTATCAACAAGAGGGCGAGAGCCTCGGCACGCCGCTTTTTGGCGTAAAACGCTACGATCAGGACGACGCCCGCTGGTGCCAATACGATTCCACTCCCCAAATAGGTCAATCCGCCTAAGAACGATGTCCACATTTCTGCTCGCACAGCTGTTGCCATCGCAAAACCCGCCTCATCTATACCGTGCACTTTGCCTGTCATGTAGAGACAAATCAGGGCTACGGACATGGCGGCGAACAAAACGGCTCCAATAGCCAAACCTCTACCTGCATTTTTCTTTGCCAAACCGGTTTTCCCCCTCTCTTTTATCTCTCCATCAATGAACGCAACGCTTCCGCAAACCGTTGATCATCCTCGCGGGTACGTGCAGCCGGTCCACGTGTACGCCCTCCGCCACGACGAAATCTGGCTTTTTCATTCCGCTCTTCCAAATGAAAAGTAATGCGCTCCGGATCAAATATCATACCATGTGGCGTGAGGGACAATGCTTTTTTTCCCAAAATCAGTGCGGCCAATCCAATATCCTGCGTAACTACTATATCACCTGCACGAGTATCATTTGCCAGCTTTGTATCGACCGCTTGAGGCCCCGCATCGACGGTGATATGGTTATCCCCGCTCAATTGGTGATTGAAGCTCGCGTATGTAAAACACTTCCAGCCAAACTCCCTGCAGAGCTCCTGTGCGATCGCCAATGCCTGGCGCGGACAAGCATCTGCATCAATCAGCACGCGTGTTCCGTGCATAGGTATCCACCTTTCGTTCGCTTTTTTCTCCCCGCCATGAATCAAATTTGGTATGATGGTTTTGGAGAGGAGTGAACGTATCTTTGCGCAATCATTTTATACTAGATGAACGACTGGGTATTCGTCTCCCTGCTTTGAACTTGGAGTGGGAGGCATATTCAACAGAAGAGAGAGCAGACATATTGTTGGAATGGGAGGAGATCCGCGCGACCATTCCCGATAAGATCATCCGGATTGAAACGGTCATCATCGAAAAAACCAGACAGATGTCCGAAGAAGAGAACTTCATTCGATCCTGTGAATTAAACAGCGAAATCCACGAATTAGCCAGTGTCATTAATGATCTTAATATATGGTTCCGCGTACAGCAAGATCATGACACCAAAGTCCATCAATAAGAGTCGTGCAAATATGCTGCAAAAGCCCCGGGAGCAGTCCCAGGGCTTTTTTTCATGATGCAAATGGGGATGTACGCTGTGCAGTATGTACACAGCCTCAGTTGGATCATTCCTTACTCCTTTTTGCTCGTGAAAGCTCCAGCGCCTTGAGTCCAGTCACATGAGGTGCAGCCATCGAAGTTCCGTTTAATGTCTTGAATTGGTTTCCCGGCCAGGTAGATAGAATTTCGACTCCAGGTGCTTTGGTGTTTGCGCCTTTTCCACGCGAACTAAAATCGGCGAGCTTCCCGTTTTGATCGATAGCGCTCACACCGACGACTCCTTTGTATCGGGCTGGATACTCCACTTCTCCCCCGTTATTTCCCGCAGAAGCAACCATGACGATGCCTTGTTTTTTGGCTCTCTCAACGGACCTCGCCAGTGCTTCACTGTATTGCGGCATGCCAAAGCTCATGTTAATAATGTCCATCTTGTTTTCGATGGACCAGTTAATCGCCCGCATGATCGTGGCAAGCGACGATTTCCCGTCATCTCCAAACGCCCGCACGTCGTACAGATGAGCCTCTGGAGACACTCCGACAATCCCGCGCTGATTCATTTCCGCGACGATGATCCCTGCTACGTGAGTCCCGTGCCCGTTTTGCCGTCCCGTGACGAGGTTGACTCCTCCTTTGATCTGATCGCGTAATTCAAAATGCTCGCGTGAGATGCCTGTATCAATGACGGCTATTTTAACGCCTGCACCGCGCCCTCTTTTCCACAGCCGCTCCGCTCCCACGTAGCGGACTCCCCACGGTATTTCTTCCTCGGCGTGTACACTGACTGTCACATTTTCTTCGACTGTTGCTGGATAGCGATTGAAATGAGCTTGGTGACGTTCATATAACTGCTGCGTGACACACAAGCAGGACAGATCGTCATAGCAGCGCCATAATTGTTTTTCCTTCTGTTCTGCTACGTGTGCCTGCAAATCCGCCAGTATTTCATGAAATGGTGTTCGTCGGTGAAAGCTGATAATTTTCACACCGATAGCCTCCTGTCATGCTTTGCTCTGTCACCATCCTATGTTCGGGCGGACCCAGCGGGTTTGGGCATACACACATGCTAGACAAAATAGGCGAAATGTCCAGACTTCTGTCCAAGCGGATATCCGGAATTCCCCATATAACTGCATAGGACAGAAGTACTTTCATCCAGGAGAGGAGCGAAGTAATTGATGGCCAAGAAAAAGAAAGTCAAGATCAAAAAACTCAAGGGAAACCCGAGTGATATTCTGAAAAAGATCAACAAGAAGAGCAAGAAAAAATGGAAAATGAGCGATATCAAATCCATGGCAAAAAATTATTCGAAAAAGGATTTAAAGGACGATCAAAAATTAAAGAAGCTGATTAAAAAGGTAAGTAAGGCAGTTGGCATTCAGCTGAGCGACAAACAAATTTCCAGTGTAAAAAAACAAGTTCATGACGCGCTCGGATAAAAACTTTACATGGCAACGCCTTGTACTTAGGCGTTGCCTCTTCCTTTTTTGGGGACAGGCCTTCATCGACGATTCGGAAAAAACAAAAGGGAGAGCATGGTTGCTCCCCCTTTTGTTATCCAGAGATTGGATCAGTAAGATGAAATTAGTCGCAGGCACACGCAACGATAGTCAACAGTACGAACAACACCAACACCAAAGCAAAGTCGTCGAAGCCAAAGCCGTTGAATCCGCTCATTCGCTTTCCCTCCTTCATCGGCAACTAGTCATAGGGTATGTGCTCATAGCCAATCTTGATTGGACGTTCGCCTATATCCGGACCAATTTCTTTCGAACAGTTTCTCCGATGAAGAGGAGCTGCGTTAACTTGCTTGGCGTTTCACGGGTTCTGGCATTCCGTATTGTTTTTTCATCACCATCTCCCAAAACGGGATGGTTCTCTGGATCATCGGTCCAGTCAAGACCGCGATTAAGATCGTACCGATCGAAACGGGCCCACCCAAGGCTGCTCCTGCAACCAGCACAGTGATCTCGATGATCAACCTTACTTTTTGGATGCTCCACCCCAGTCGCTCATTCATGGCTAGCATAAAACTATCTCGAGGCCCCGCTCCCAGTCGCGGTGATAAATACATCCCGATGCCGATCGTCATGACGATGACCCCCAGCAGGAACATGAGCAATCTGGCAACCATTGTCTGCGGCTCCGGAATGGCATTTGACCATAGGATCAGGTCGAGAAACGTTCCGAAGCAGACCATATTTAAAAACATGGCAAAGTTCGGCTTGATTTTTGCCACTACGTACGAAGATAAAATGACGACAACTCCAACGATTTGCGACCAAATCCCGATCGTTAATCCAAACGTTTTCTGAAGACCAATATGAAATGTATCCCATGGCGCTACTCCCAAGTGTGCTTGGATCGTCATGACACATCCGAGAGCCCCTACGAACAGTCCCAGAATAAACATGACATAGCGCATGGTGATGGATCTGTTAATCCGAATACCGGACACTGCTTTTCACCTTTCCTCTCCTGCTTTCCCTTTTCGGCTCTATCTGTCTTTCTGCTTTTATTTCCAACCCGCGATGACTTCAAAAAACATGCCGTCTTTTCGGTAATATGTTTCCGATTTCGCCTGTTTGATGTACGAATCTGCTTCAGCCAGTCGATCCCCAGCCAAGATGACCTGACGCTGTTTGTTTGTTTCATCCCGGTATTCCACGACCAGGCTGACTTCCTCTTTCAAGCAATGCTGCATTAATTCCTCTGGTGTCGCAAAGGTAATCCGTTTCATGCCCAACCTACTCCCTCACAGTAATTATTCATGATAGCAAGAGTCCGCTGTTTTTCTCACTCGTTTGATTGGAACGCTGCTAAAATCATCAGCCAGCACCGTGCTAGGATGGATGGCGCGAGCTTCTGCCAAAAGATCGTCCATAGTGAAGTCACCCTCTTCATCCTCATAGCGGGGGCTGAAATGTGTCAAGCATAGCTGCTTTACGCCAGCCTCCATAGCCAGTTGCGCTACTTCCTGTGCTGTGGAATGGCCGCTGCGTACAGCCAGTTCCTTGTCCTTCTGTGAATAGGTCGCTTCGTGAACAAGTAAATCCGCCTCGCTTGCCAGCTGGCGAACAGCCAGGCAGGGCTCTGTGTCACCGCTAAAGACGAATTTTCGTCCTGGCTGCGGCTCTCCGACGAAGTCTTTGCCATCCAGAACGGTCCCATCTGCCAACGTAATTTGCTCACCGCGCTTCAGTGCCCCATACAAAGGACCCGAAGGCACTCCTGCCTGCTTCGCCAACTCCACCTGAAAGGCACCTGGTTTTTCTTTTTCCGTGACCGCGTAAGCAAATGAAGGCACCCTGTGCTTGGCCATCCGGCATGTCACGATTACGTCCTCATCCTCGTACACAATCCCCTCACTGACTGTTTTTAGTTGTAATGGGTATTGCAGATGAACCGGACTTGTCTCCATCACGGCACGAAAGTAACGATCCAAGTCTGGTGGGCCGTACAGCTCCAGTGGCGTTGCCTCCCCATTGCGCAAGGAACGACTCGCTAATAGACCAATCAAGCCATATAGATGGTCCCCGTGCAGATGAGTAATAAAAATTTTATCCAGTTGGCTCATTTTCATCGGAGAACGGAGAAGCTGATGCTGGGTCCCTTCTCCGCAGTCGAATAACCACCATTTTCCTGCTTGTAAAAATCGCAGCCCAATCCCGCTTACATTTCGTCGGGTGGTAGGTGCTCCCGATCCTGTTCCCAAAAATGTCACGATCACGACGTATGCGCATCTCCTTTTGGTTCTGCTCCCTCTACCTGCCTGGCAGCGTGCCTGTCTTTCTCTATAGGCATTCACCCTTTTTTCGAGGGGCGCATACGCTACATCAAATAACAGCCTAGCAAGGAGGGACTCCTGATAATGAAACGACTCATCTCCGTGGGTCTAGCTGCCGGCCTCGCCGTCATGGCTGTCTTGGCTGGATGCTCGAGTGCCCCGGAAAAGATTCGAATTGGCGAAGTGACTCGCTCTCTGTTTTACGCACCGCAATATGTTGCGCTGGAAAAAGGCTTTTTCAAAGAAGAAGGACTGGACGTCGAACTGTCTACCATTCCTGGCGGTGACAAAGTGATGTCGGCACTGCTGTCTGGTGGAATCGAAGTCGCATTGGTTGGATCCGAAACGAGCATTTACGTCTCCCAGCAAGGAGCCGCTGATCCCGTTGTCAATTTTGCGCAGCTGACACAGACGGACGGCACTTTTCTCGTAGCCCGCAAGAAAGAGGACAATTTCTCCTTTGACCAATTGAAAGGCAGCGTCTTCCTCGGCCAACGCAAGGGTGGAATGCCGCAGATGGTGGGCGAATACGTGCTCAAAAAGCACAACATTAATCCACAAAGCGACCTGCAGCTGATTCAAAATATCGAATTCAAAAATATCGCCGCTTCCTTCGCCTCTGGAACCGGTGAGTATGTACAATTGTTCGAACCCGAAGCATCTCGTTTTGAACAAGAGGGAATCGGTCACGTCGTAGCCTCGTTCGGAAAAGAAAGCGGCACTGTTCCCTATACGGTATTCATGACCAAGCAAAGCTATCTCGACAGCAATGCAGCTGCTATCCAAAAGTTTACCAATGCCGTCTACAAAGGGCAACAATGGGTTGCCAGCCACACTCCAAAAGAGACAGCCGATGTGATCGGCAAATATTTCGAATCGATCAAACCGGACATTTTGGAAAGTGCGGTAAAACGGTATCTGGAACAAGGCTCCTACGCGACAGACCCGATCCTGGATGAAGCCGAATGGAATCAGCTACAGGACATCATGGACAAAGCAGGAGAACTGAAGCAGCGCGCTGATTATGCCAAACTGGTCAATACCACCTTCGCCAAAGCCGCCAAGGAAGGGAAGTAGACGACTATGAACCAGATTCCTTCAACGCCGGCCAAAATAGAACTCGGCCACGTGACCCATCTTTACCTATCCGCGAACAGGGCATTCATGGCGGTCAGGGATATCAACCTGCGCGTGGAGGAAGGCGAGTTCATCTGTTTGGTAGGTCCCAGCGGCTGTGGGAAAACGACACTGCTTTCACTGATGGCCGGACTGGAGCAACCTACCGCCGGCAAAGTATGGATCGATGGAAAGCCGGTCACTGGCACGTCACGTCAGGTCGGCTACATGCTCCAGCAGGATTACTTGTTCAATTGGCGGACGATTGAAGATAACGTCTTCCTCGGACTGGACATTCAAGGAATCCGCACGAAAGAAAACGAAGAGTACGCCCTCCATCTGCTGGAGGAAATGGAGCTCATCGAGGTACGAAAATCATCACCTATGCAGCTATCTGGTGGAATGAGGCAACGGGTCGCTCTCGTACGCACACTTGCCTGTCAGCCAGATGTCCTGCTGCTGGATGAACCCTTTTCTGCCTTGGACTATCAAACCAAGCTCAGGCTCGAAGACTTGATCTTTACCACACTACGCCGTCATAAAAAGACAGCCGTGCTCGTCACACACGACCTTTCTGAATCAATTGCGATGGGCGATCGAGTCTATATTTTGTCTCGAAATCCCGGGCGAATCAACAGTGAGGTCATCATTCCGACGCACATACGAGATGCCATCCCGTTTGAAGCGCGAAATGAAACGGGATTCCAGGACCTGTTCCACCGTGTGTGGAAAGAGATGGAGGTGGTCTCTGATGCAGCAAAAGGAAATTGAGTCCGTCCATCGCCGTTTTTTACAGCAGGAAGCCAAGACACGTTCCTGGGTACTGTCTACCCAATGTGTGCTGTTCGTCATCTTCGTCGGATTATGGGAGCTGTTCGCGCGGACGAATACGATTAATCCGCTCATTTTCAGCTACCCTTCCAAAGTTTTGGCAGAGTTTTGGGTGAGACTGATGGATGGCAGCCTCCTCCCCCACGTAGGTATGACGGTATGGGAGACGATTATCGGCTTTCTCCTAGGCACGCTGCTCGGAACCGTGATCGCCGCCATCATCTGGTGGTCTCCGTTTCTCTCCCGTGTCCTGGAGCCCTACCTCGTCATTGCCAACAGCATGCCAAAGGTCGCACTCGGACCCGTATTTATCGTCAGCTTCGGCCCCGGCCTATTCTCGGTCATCGCTATGGGCTGCGCGATCTCGGTGATCATTACAACAATCAACATTTACACCAGCTTCAAAGAAGTCAATCCTAACTATATCAAAGTGGTGCAAACATTGGGGGGAAACAAGAAGCAGACCTTTTCCATGGTCATCCTGCCTTCTACCATCCCTACCATCCTCGCTACGTTGAAAGTAAATGTCGGTCTCTCCTGGGTGGGAGTCATCGTCGGGGAGTTTCTCGTTTCGCAGCAAGGGTTGGGGTACCTGATCATTTACGGGTTTCAGGTGTTTAATTTTACCCTGGTCATGATGAGCCTCGCCATTATCGCAGTCGTCGCTACCCTGATGTATCAAGGCGTCGCGTATCTGGAAAGGCGGCTCACCAGCCAGTTTAAATAGATGGCAATACAAAAGCGGTGCTGGTTCTTCTCGGGATGAGAGCCAGCGCCGCTTTTTTGTCTAAAAGGCGTCTGTTATTGTCCTGCACTAGGAAAATCCCCCTAAGGTTCACTTCACCAGGTCGATATTGTCACAGCCCGAATTCTGCCGCTGCAGCATGGTTCGTGCGCAGGTTCCCCTGTTTTCCAGACCTTCTACATGGCAGATTCCCTTCTTTATGCATGTAAAAATATGCGTGAAAAAACGCCCGGCATATTGGCTCGGGCGCCTTGGTTATAGACTACTTCCAGATTTTCCACCAGCTCTTTTTGTTGTTGGTGCCGTCCACGGATTGACTCTCCGCCACTTTTTGAGCCGCTGCTGCTTCCACTTCCTGCGCTCCTGGTACCCTCAAGAGGAAATGGTCGACCATTGGCTTATAGTTATCCGCCAGATGGTCTTGCATATTGCGCAGGATCACAATCGCCTTCTCCTTTTGATCCGTAGCAATGAGAGCATTCGCATAATTGAATCCGGCATATGGGAACGGAAATTCAGGTGTCCAGTACTTTTCGCAGATTTGAATCAGCTGATAAACATAGCCGGCTTGTCCCAGCTCACCTGTCACAGTCATGATGACCTCGAAGCGATCCTTGGCTCCATCGATCGCTAGCGTATACCAGTGCATGGCTTTTAGCAGGTTCTCCTCCGTCAGGGCGAGACGGGCCAAATGCAACTGTGGTCGCCAAGCTCCTTCTTTTCCTGCAAGTGCTTCCAGGCTTTCTTTGAGTTCCTCTTTCCTGCCCCCGCCAAGGAAGCTTTCCACGAACATATTCAAGCCATTTTCCTGATTCGGATCTTTGTGGAGTCCGGTATGTAACATTTCGAACGCTTTGGCATCTTCACCCTCGAACGCATAGATCTTGGCCAAATTCGTACAAGCTGTGCCCGAAGAAGGGAAGCGCTCCAGACAATCAGTCAGGATCGCTTTGGCTCGATCGAACTCTCTGGCTTGCATGTGTACGACAGCCCGAAAAATGAGCGCTGACTCAATCGGACCATACAATTCTAGGAGCCTGTCTGCTGCAACAGCTGCCTGCTCATGAAATTGCTCCTTCACCAATTCCATCGCGAAATCGCGAAGCTTTTCTTTTTTGTCCCAGTACATGTCCAGGTTATGTGGGATCACTTTTTTCTGGTAGTCCTCTCGGGACATATCGATGGTTTGACCAAACTCATTGGTAAACGATACAAAATCAGACATGTAACAGCCTCGCTTTCATTTCCTACGCAATAGTATCAAGAAGCTATGGCTCCCTGCTTTAAATCCACGCTTTCATATTTACTTTACGGATAAAGTCCTCAACTGATTCCTTAACGGGTTCGTCATTTGCCTCTTCCACATCCTGCAAGCCCACCAATTGACGAAAAAGCGCTTCGTTGCGAGTTGCCAGTGCAAAGTCGAGCAAAGCCTCATGGGAAATGCGCTCTGCTTCTTCCTCCAGCAATTGCGCTTCGAGAGCGATGTCCTCCTCCACTACGGGAAACTGCTTATCTATTTTGGGTATGCGAATCACCCATGCAAACGCACTGTCAGGGTTGCGGTCGCGTCCGATCAAGTATCCGTATTCGCCCATAGGCAAGCCTTGCTCAAAGGAGTCGGCAACAATGACGACGCGTTGTCCTAGCTTGAACATGAGCGTCAACTCCCTAAAAAGATTAATTCTAATCATACTAAATTGTATGTGT
>JARDZO010000291.1 GCA_029240815.1 Brevibacillus sp. | reverse complement strand
ACGAATCCATTATGAACACGATTCGCCATCAAATCCGTCTGAAAGAGCAAAGTCACTACCGGCGGAATGCCGAGAAGAATCGGAAGCCATTTTTGATACGTAAAGAAGCCATTATAGATCAGATAAAAGAGCAGCATTCCGTAATAAGGGAACGTATTGATGACCAAGTTTAACAGCGCCGTCACAAAAATGGATGCACGAACTACGGTCACACTCAGCTTGTGGTCGATTGCATACGGGACCCAGCCTTTTTCAAGAAACATCTGCAAACCGCCAAAACCGGCGCACAGGATCACCAATGCTGCCCAAAAAATCAGACGGTTCCCCCGATGATTCACCCATAAATAGATACTTAAAGCTGTCAGACTGACAAACATGAGAAAAAACATGAAGAAGAACATGGATACCCGCCTTTGTACAAGATGGTCATTTATCTAAAGTATACATGTTCAATCGACAAAATAGAGAGGCGAATCAGAAGCTGTCAACGCCCTCCTATTCCTTCTATAACATAGTAATTCTCTTCGCCAGATCACATAAGTAGACATTTCATTGTCTACCTAGAAAAAGCGGCAAAACACCCAGCTTTGCCGCCTACTTATTTGATTGCTTTCCCAGAAGAGCTGTGGTAGTATTTATTCAAACAAAAGATTTCTAAGTGTTCACATATTGTAAAGGGTTTACATGTATGTTTGAACCTTTTCCAATGTGTGAATTTTTATTTTACCCATAAATAAAAGTTGCATATTCATTTTATTTTTTGGAGGTAACACCCATGCAAACAGGTACAGTAAAATGGTTCAACGCTGAAAAAGGTTATGGCTTCATCGCAGTTGAAGGCGGAAACGATGTATTCGTTCACTTCAGCGCTATCCAAGGTGAAGGTTTCAAATCCCTCGAAGAAGGCCAACGCGTTGAGTTCAACGTAGTAGAAGGCAACCGTGGACCACAAGCTGAGAACGTTGTAAAACTGTAATCGGCTTTCAAAAGCTGTCCTTCTGAATGGAGGGGCAGCTTTTTTTGTTTCCTTCTCCCACCAAGGTCGTTCTTTCTTCCTAAAGAGATTGTTGACAGGATGGGCCTGTAACCATATAATCACGTTATAATGCAGAGTTAAGCAACGGCGCTTTTCCAGCATAAATTGTCCGACTAGATGAAATTATCTGTGGGACGCACTTGTTTCAGCTCTTATTTTTTTCTTTCGATTGTAAGCGGTTCCAGCTGGTTTTTAGCAAGGTGTTTGTACACAAGTCCATACAAATAAGCAAAGGCGCTTAGGAACTTCTCGATTTCGAGAACCTAAGTGCCTTTATTGTTTTCATCCTAAAAAAGGTGGGGTTGTCCATGGAACACATTGGAAGTGTCATTATTTACATTATCATGTTATGTGCCGTCATCGGTGCTGTCGCAGCCATTCGCAACAGCGATGAAGGACTTGGCAAGGAGTTCATGGAAGGCTTGCATTCGACCGGTTATATCTTTGTTCCAGCCGCCGGTATTATGGCTTCCCTTCCTTATATTTCCTGGTTCGTCGAAAAAGCGGTTTCCCCCATCTTCCATGCCATCGGGGCTGACCCAGCACTGGCTGCAACCGCCATCCTCGCCTCTGACATGGGTGGTTACCAACTCGCGAATATCTTGAAAAGCTCGACAGAAGGCTGGGTCATGGCAATGGTCGTGGGGCTCATGGCCGGCGCTACCATCGTGTTCTCCATTCCGATGGGACTCGCCATGCTCGACAAGCGCGACCACAAATACATGGCTTTGGGAGTCATGTCCGGTATCTTGACCGTTCCGATCGGGGCATTCATCACCAGCGCAATCCTTTCCTTGACCAATGCGCAGGTACGCGCAGAGATTTCCACCAATGCGGATTCCACCTATGCTTTTGCAATCGGAATTGGACAAGTCCTCTTGAATCTGTCACCCATCCTGATTTTCGTTGTCGTCATCGCTGCCGGGCTGCGCTTTTTGCCAGACCTGATGATTCGCGGATTCATGATCTTCGGGAAAACAATGGACGCAGGCATCAAGCTCGTACTCGTCTTTTCCATCGTACAGCACTTTACCGGGCTGTTCTCTACCTTGTTTGGCGCGTGGGGCTTCGACCCGATCATCGCCGATCCGAAAGACCAGTACCGTGCACTCGAGACCGCCGGTTATATCGGGATTATGTTGGCAGGTGCTTTCCCGATGGTCTACTTGCTGCGTAAATATGCAGCGAAGCCTCTGGAAGCATTGGGAAGCAAACTGGGCCTGAGCTCTACGGGTAGTGCCGGGCTGCTCGCCACGATCGCCAACATTCTCGCTATGTTCCGTCTCGTTCGTTCGATGCCGCCAAAAGACAAAGTCGTCAACATTTCCTTTGCCGTCTGTGCTGCTTTCCTGTTGGGCGATCACCTTTCTTTCTCCGCCAACTTCCAGCCAAACATCATTCTCCCTGTGATGTTAGGGAAATTGGGTGCCGGCGTGATTGCCATCGCTCTCTCGTATTGGCTGTCCGTACCAAAAGCTCTCGAGCTGGAAAGACAAGACCGCGCCGCTGGCATTATCGGGCCGGATGAGTATCTCGATGAAAAGCAATCACCCATCGCGAGTGAAGTAGCAGCTACTAAAGAATAATCGTCCTTCCATCACAAATAGGAGCCGTCCGCGAAATGCTGGACAGGCTCCTATTATTGTCGTGGTGCCCACAGCATGACACTCACGCCTATCAAACAAATGGCAGCACCCATCCAGTCGTACAGATCGGGTGTCTTTTTGTCGACCAGCCAGCCCCACAGCACAGCGAGAATATAAAAACTCCACCGTATGCTGCGTACACTCGCCCAAAGGAAGGATAACTCTGAAATGTCGGGATCACCCCGTACAGGATCAAAATGATTCCCCCTATGACGCCGTATCCAACTGGCTTGGATTCTTTCAACCAGAGCCAGATCAAGTATCCTCCACCTATTTCAGCTACCCCCGCCAACAGGAACAGCACGATCGATCCCATCATTTTCTATTTCACTCCTGCCTATCTTTATGTCTGAAAGAAAACGCGTCTGAAAACGACTCGTCTTACATACCTTGTAGTGTGTTTTTTAGATCTGAGCAAGGAGTGGATCACTTGAAGCAGCCCGTCTATCTGGGGAGCCAACGGCTTTTACTGACAACTTCACATGGAAGCAAGCTCCTCTGTCCATCCGATGATCTTAGTGTATCCCTCGAATTGGCGGCGAGCGGAACATATGAGATGCCCCTCACCAAATACTTTCTGCAAAATGTCCACCCCGGACATACCATCCTCGATCTCGGGGCACACATCGGATATTTTTCCGTTCTGTTCGGGCGGCTCATCGGTCCTACGGGAAAGCTGTTCGCTTATGAAGCCCATCCCCGAGCGTATGCGTACTTGATGGACAATCTCTCGATCAACTATCTCCACGATAGGACTCGCGCCTACCATCGTGCCGTCTACTCCTGTGAGACAACCTTATCCTTTTACGCGAGCAAGCGCTTCTTGGGGAACAGCTCGATCCATCAGCATCATGAAGCATACTTTCAGCATTACGTGGACGAATTTGAAACGATCGCCATCAATACAGTCGCCCTGGATGACCACCTGCGTGATCTTGAATCCATCGACTTTATTAAAATGGACTTGGAAGGAAGCGAGTATCAGGCTTTTTTAGGGATGGAACGAATCATCAGGGAGCAGGCAAAAACCGTCGTTTTTGAAGTGAATCGCTCCATGCTTCACGACGACTGGGACGCCTTTGTATCGCTCCTCCGCACCTACAGGCATCAGTTCAACAAACAATTCTACATTATCACCCACGAAGGCTCTACCGTTGAAATGGACCTCGAAATTATTTTGAGCTCGGGTGAATGCCCGTATTTGGTCATGTGCTGACGATTACTTCCTATTCCCTTGAGGAGCGCAGCACAAGTCCCCTTTTCCTGATTCGATCGCTGCCCGTAGACTCGATAGAGCATGGGACCAGGCCATTTCATGCCAGGAACGGGCCTTCTCCCACTCTTCTCCTTCGTTCCAGCCAAAATGCTCGACGACGACGCGGGTCTTCCCTTCATTCTCAGACAAGGAAACGAGCACGTATGTCAGAGAATCATCGTGATTCATCAAGTCCGCAAAATCATCGGGCCCTTTCCACGTAAAACCAAGTCGTTCTTTTGGCTCAAAAAGCGTGATGATGCATCCCTTTGTCCCCATTTGTTCGCGATTGTCAGGGGTAAAGAACAGCTCGAACGCCCCGCCAAGCCGTGGTTCAATATTTGCTTCAGGCGCGAACCATTGGACGATCCGTTCGTCACGAGTCCATGCCCACCATACTTGATCCATGGATGATACGATTTCTGTTTCTACTTGAAAGGCACTCATCGGCAACCTTCCCCCTTCTTATTGTCCCAACCATTTGAAAATAGCAACGATTCATTTTCCAGTCAATACCAATCAAAACAGATAATCACTTAAAAACAGATAAGAATGTACTTTTTTTGCAAGATCGCACATTTAAACCATAAGCACACAAAAATGAATGTTATAATGATAGTGTAAACAATCAATATTTGGGAGGGGAACGATGGAACAAACAATCGCCAAATCGACTCACCAAAAATTGCCGTTGGGAAAACTGCTGAAAAGAATCTTCTTCATCCTGATCGGTGCTTCTCTCGTCTCTGTAGGTCTGGAAATTTTCTTGGTTCCGAATCAAATTATTGACGGTGGTATTGTAGGCATCTCGATTATTGCGTCTCATTTGACTGGATGGACTCTAGGCATTTTTCTATTTCTACTCAACTTACCATTCCTGGTTGTTGGCTACAGACAGATCGGAAAGACATTTGCCTTGTCTACGCTATTTGGAGTAACAATCATGTCTGTCGGAACCGCGCTGTTGCATCCGGTTCCAGGATTGACGGATGACCCGCTGCTCGCTGCAGTATTTGGCGGCATCATTTTGGGTATTGGTGTTGGGCTCGTCCTTCGCTATGGAGGATCTCTGGATGGTACTGAGATTATCGCCGTCCTTTTTAATAAGAAAACCCCTTTCTCCGTTGGTGAGATCGTCATGTTTTTCAACCTATTCATTTTGGGCAGCGCCGGATTCGTATTCGGCTGGGATCGTGCGATGTACTCGCTGATCGCCTATTACATTGCATTCAAAATGATCGATCTGACCATCGAAGGCTTCCAGGAATCCAAGTCCGTTTGGATTATTAGCGACAATCACAAAGATGTAGGGGACGCGATTGTTGCTCGTCTGGGCCGCGGTGTCACCTATTTGAAAGGTGAAGGGGGCTACACAGGCGATGAGAAGAAAGTCGTCTTCTGCATCATTACCCGTCTGGAAGAAGCAAAGCTGAAGCTGATCGTCGAGGAAGTAGACCCGAGTGCCTTTTTGGCTGTCGGTAACATTCACGATGTACGCGGCGGACAGTTTAAAAAGAAAGCCATTCACTAACGATATGTGTTTAGAAAAACTTGGCTTATCGCCAATTCCAATAGCGAAAGCAAAGTTTTTCTTATACTTTCATCCTTTATCGCGTCAGCGAAGTTGAGCTTACCGAAAGTACAAACGAAAGCGCCGCTCGTTCAATCCCGGGCGTCGCTTTTTGTGCTAGACTTTTTTGGGCCTGAGAACAACCTCTGGTTGATTCAGCTCCTCGACAAGCTGTCCGTCGCTATCATAAACAGAAAACCAAACCTTTTCCCGGGAAAAGGCGGTTTGGATGACTTCTTTTCCTTTCCAGCCACCTTCAGGCATTGAGGTAGTCACCAGGAGCTTCAGCAATCTCGTTCCCGATGATGGAGTCCCGTAGTAGACGACATCGCCGTTTTTCCGAGGATTTGCAGCCAACCGTTATGGCTTTCCACGCTTCGTTGTATTTCCTCATTTACTCGAACGTTCTCTCCCTCGTAAATCAGTCGTGCCTCGATGTCAGTGGTGCTTAATCTAGATAGATCGGATGCGATTTGTTCATTCGTCACCCGCGTTCCTAGGATCAGCATGGATATCGTCAGACACAAAAGCAGCACCAGAACGAATCCAAAAAACTGCCTGACGTATTGGACGATCAGCTTATTGTGCAGACTCATGAAGAAGATCTCCCAGGAGTCACCAGCTTGTACCCCAATCCTCTTACCGTTATTAGATGCTTGGGGGACTCTCTCTTCTGGCAATGTTGTCTGTGTTGCTCCCGTCGAACGCCGCAAATGAGCTTTTATTCTCGCTACGACCTCCAACGGATGAAAGGGCTTGGTGATATATTTACTCTAAGTTGATTTTGATCGTAACAATAAAATACCAAAGAGCTTTTTTAGTGAAACATCCACATATGCAAATACATGAAAATCAATAGTTGGATTCATTTCTCCGATGAAGGCATTTAAGGACACTAGTGTTGCCAAAGGCAACATAATTTTCCCATGTACCAGGGCAAAGGGCCATTAGGCTCCAGGTCCCTAAAGAAAAACACCATTTTCATACAAATATTCAAAAAAATCCATTTTGCACTTGAAACTTACGTAACGTAATGAATTATGATGTAGATACCGGTAAAAACCTCGCGCGAAAAAAGGGGATGATCATGAAACGGGAGTGGAAAGTTGGAGAACTTGCGAACTTCGTTGAATACGTTGTTTACAGAGTTTAGATAGCACGTAAATAAAGTAACATTATCGGCGAAATTCGTTACTTTGTTTACTATGAATAGCATGGATTAAGCCAGTTAAGATAAACGCGGAAAACGAACGCTAAGCTTAAAAATGAGAGGGAGTTGAAGAGAATGACGAAACAAACACGAATTGGTAAAACAGATTTAGTTGTCAATCCAATCGGACTTGGAAC
>JARDZO010000290.1 GCA_029240815.1 Brevibacillus sp. | reverse complement strand
GTCAGCAAATCGGGAGTCAATCACCGCCTGCGAAAAATTAACGAAATCGCTGACAAATTACGAGAAAAACAAAATATTTCGATGTAGATGCATGATATACTAAGGGATAATAGTCTCTAGAGTAAGGAGGTCCATTCATGGTTCAACAGCAGGTTGTGGTTCAATTGAAAACCGGTTTGCAGGCACGTCCGGCAGCCTTTTTTGTACAAGAGGCCAACCGTTTTGCTTCTGAGGTATTTGTGGAAAAAGAAAACAAAAAAGTAAATGCAAAAAGCATCATGGGTATCATGAGCCTCGCAATCAGTTCTGGAACGGAAATAACCATTTTGGCAGAAGGGCCGGATGCCTCCCAGGCAGTAACAAGCCTTGCCAAACTGGTGAGCAAGGAAGAATAGAAGTAGGTCAGAAGACACTTTCCCTATGGGAGGTGTCTTTTTTTGGTAGGTACGATTTAGCGGTTTCGCATCATTTTTCGCCCTGTTGGGAAATGCTAATCCATGTAAAACCGAGAAGGAGGAATATGAGATGAGCAACCGTGACAATTACACAGAAGGTCGTGACGCTTACGACATGGACATCGATCGGATGGTAAACGAAGGATTGGGCGGCGGACAGGTCTCTGATCAGAATGGACTGATCGAAGAAACAACGGTTGATACGATGACTGGAGCGAGTGCAGCCAAGCAAGCTCTAGACGATCACTAAGGCTGGATAAGGAGGCAAACAACATGGATCTAGCACGTGCGCAGGAAATTGTCAGCTCCGCCGAAAAAATCGTGGTCCATTACAAGGGAGATAACGTGTGGATAGATGAATTGGATGAGTCTACGCAGACAGCTCGCATCCATACGGAACGAAATCCTGCCAGCAGTTTGAGGGTAGAAGTGGGTCAACTGGAGGAAAAGCGAGAGCACTGACGGCCGTGGCAGCAAACCAAACCGAGCGATCAGCGGGATGTTCCCCAATGAGCGTTCGGTTTTTCTATGTCAAAATTGACGATGAAAATCACTATCAATTATAATATTAGGAAAGAAGATACATATTCGGGGAGGGTGTTCGTATGTTTGTACAAGTTCGAAAAACGGTCGTAACAGAAGGAAATGCAGATAAAATTGTAAGTCGCTTCAGTGGGGAAGGCCTGATCGAAAAGCAGGAAGGATTCATTGACTCCACCGTTCTCGTAAAAAAAGGGAGTCGTGGCGACGAAGAGGTCATGGTCATCGTTCGTTGGGAGTCGGAGGCGCACTGGAAGCAATGGGAAAAGAGTGACGCCCATATCGCTGGCCACAAAGCAAACCTGGGTAAACCAAAGCCTGAATATATCGTGAGTTCTGAAGGTGGCCTCTACGAAGTGAAGTCTGTGAAGAAGGCGGCCACCGAATAATGTCGATAACAGGGATTGCTGTTTTGTCAGATGTGCACAGCAACGTGTTTGCGCTCGATGCAGTTCTGTCCGATATTGCCGAGAGAGGCATCGACACCATCGTGAATCTGGGAGACGTCATATTCGGGCCCATTGCACCTCTGGAAACAGCAGAGCGGCTGATGGAAAATCGCGATCTCATTTCGATCATGGGAAATTGCGATCGAATCTTGCTGCAGGAAGAGAGCGAATCGCTCACGTTTCAGCAGGTGAGGCCATTGCTCACCTCCGATCACCTGGAATGGATCCGAACCTTTCGGAAAACATGGGTGTACGAGGACATCCTCTTTTGTCACGGAACGCCTTTCTCTGATGAAGAGTATTTGTTGGAGGAGGTCATCGACAGTGGAGCGGTGGGGAAAAGCCTTTCTGCAGTCACGGGGCAGCTACAGACTATACCGCAAAGCATGATCGTCTGTGGCCATACACACTTGCCAAAGAGTGTGCAGCTGCCAGACGGGAAGCTCGTGATCAATCCCGGCAGTGTAGGCTTTCCCGCTTATTACGAGGACGCACCTTTTCCACACGTCATGGAATCGATGTCTCCGCACGCCAAATACGCTATTTTGTGGCGGACAAGGCACGGCTGGAAGGTCGAGCAAGTCATCGTGCCCTACGATTGGGAGCAGGCTAGCCGAATCGCAGAGGAAAAGGGCAGACCGGATTATGGTTATGCTATCCGCACGGGATACGCGTACATCCCAGCTGAATATTAGAAAACTTGGCTTTGCCATGCCTTGGAGCCGGCGAAGCCTCAGTTTGCACTTATACTATCATCTTTAAATTTTTATACTTTCCGATAGTAAAACAACAAAACACCCGGCCAATGCGGTCGGGTGTTCTTTTCATTCTTATGGAGGTTACTTTTTCGATGAAGGCTCAGAAGTGATCACTTTATCGATCAGTCCGTATTCCACAGCATCAGCGGCACTGAGGAAGTTGTCGCGATCCGTATCTTTTTCGATGCGCTCCAGAGGCTGTCCAGTACGCTCGGCCAGGATTCGGTTCAAGTGGTCACGCATTTTCAGGATGCGTTTTGCGGCGATTTCGATGTCGCTCGCTTGACCTTGTGCACCACCCAATGGTTGGTGGATCATTACTTCACTGTTAGGAAGAGCAAAACGCTTGCCTTTTTCACCGGCTGCCAGCAGGAAGGCACCCATCGAAGCTGCCATACCGATACAAATCGTGGAGACAGCAGGCTTGATGAAATTCATCGTATCGTAAATGGCCATACCGGCTGTAATGGAACCGCCAGGGCTATTGATGTACAGAGAAATATCTTTGTCCGGATCTTCCGCCTGAAGGAACAACAACTGGGCCACCACAATATTCGCTACCGTATCGTTAATAGGGGTCCCCAGAAAGATGATGCGGTCCTTGAGCAGGCGCGAATAAATATCATAAGCACGTTCACCGCGGTTGGTCTGTTCAATGACAGTAGGGATCAAATTCATATGCATCTAGTCTTCCTCCTCTCTTTGTAAGAATATCATACACAAAAGGTCAATGAAGGTCAAACACTTAACTGCAAGCCCTCCCTACCATGTTTGCCAACTTCTCTACCCTTAAACCTATTGGCAAAAGAAATCATTTATTCTTGTTCTTCTGCCTCAGTCAACTCCACAGCGAGCCGAAGCGTTGCCGTCATCTTTTTTCCCTGGATGATGGTGTACTCATCGACTTGCTTGGTCTGCAGTTGATTGATGGCTTCAGCCAGCGACTGGTGGTCCTTGTAGGGCTGGATGGTCAGCAGGCATTCTTCGTCACTTGCTTCTTGATAGATCAGGAAAAATTGTTCTTCTGCCATGATTACCTCGCTCTTTGTAAGTTATCCACAGACTTATCAACAGGTTGTGCACAAAAACATTTGTTCGCGGGATATTATTTTTGCCTGAGGAAAAATTTCGTTCAGAACAGCTACGTTAATCATAGTTTGGGCATGAACGGCACTTCTTCAACATAGGAAAAGAATGGAGTAGAAAAAAAGGAATAAGCACATACGTGTCGAAAGTTACAAAATTGGAAGTAATTTCATAGTAAACAAGGGGTGTTTATCATGCTTCAACGCAAATTTTCCGCCATGTTGCTCACGGCAGCTTTATTGACTGGCAGTGTAGCTGCGACCGCTGCTTTTGCCCAATCAGCTCCTGTGCAACAGCAAAAGATCACAGTCAACCTGAACGGCAAGGAGCTTTCATTTCCACAAGACATCGTTACTGAAAATGGGGTAGCGTATGTGAATTCGAGCACGTTAGCGATCGCGCTCGGAGGTTCTGCCGCTTGGGATACCATGAGCAAATCTCTGCTGGTTGCCAAAGATAATACGTATGCGCTGCGTATGTACCAAAACAGTACCTTTGCTTATAAAAACGGCAAGGAAGCCAGAGTGCCAAACGCTCCTCGCGTGACGACTGGCGCCGTTTTGGTTCCGCTCGTTTATATCGCTCAAGAGCTGGGTGCAAAAGTGAGCTACGACGCGAAAAAACTTACTTACAACCTCTCGATCGAAATCAAGTCATAAGGTCGAGTACACTCTGGATGATTCATCCGTTGTCGCTGTTACTTAGCTTCTCGTATAATAGAAGCAAAGCTCGCGCAACGGAGAGGAGAACCATCCATGCTAGGTACCACGTTTGCCAGCGTAGCTATGATCATCGGCTTTGTGGCTGTGGCCATTTACGTTATGTGCAAAGCGTATTCCCAAAAATACAAAGAGTAGATATTATTTTCCAGAAAAATGGTCGTATCCCAATAGGGTGCGACTATTTTTATTCGTATATATTAATAATAATCATATAGAATAGAAAAATTGTTATTTCTGTTGCAAATTTTCTAATTTATTTTAAAATGTAGTAGTAGTTCATAGTTTGTTCGTAAATAAAGAGGGGGATGTATGCTATGAAAAAACAGAAGACACTGTCAATTCTCGCAGCTACTTTTGCGTTGGGATCACTACTCGCAGGATGTGGAGGAGGACAAGGTGCAGCTCCACAACAAAACGGCACATCTGAGCAAAGTGGTGGCAACGGAGGCGCCGCTAGTGGCTCTTTGGAAAAACTGGTGATCGGTGTAGTTGGTCCGATGTCTGGTCAATACTCTGACTATGGTAGCACAGCGAAAGCAGGTGCGGAATACGCCCTGAAGGAAAAGCTGGAAGCATTCAAAAAGCTGGGCTTTGACGTACAGCTCTCCGCACAGGATGACCAAGCTGACCCGAAACAAGGGGTAGCGGTAGCGCAAATGCTCATTTCCAACCCAGACGTTGTAGGGGTTGTGGGTCATGCGACAACAGGAGCTTCGATTACGGCAGCTGCTCAATACGATCAAGAAAAATTGGTGATGGTCTCCCCATCCGCGACAGGTTCCGACCTGACCGAGCAAGGCAAGAAGATCGTACACCGCATTTGTGCGCGTGACGACCAACAAGGCTCCAAAGCAGCTGTTTACGCGAAAAACCAGCTGGGCATTAAAACAGCTTACCTGATGCACGACAAGCAAGCATATGGACAAGGCCTGGCTGAAGAAGTGAAAAAGCAATTTGAAAAAGACGGTGTGCAAATCGTAGGCTTCGAGGGAGTAACTGCTGGCGAGAAAGACTACAGCGCTGTGATCAACCAAATCGTTGCAGCAAATCCTGAAATGGTCTACTTTGGTGGATACTATTCTGACGCAGGCATTATCGTGAAACAAGCCCGCGAAAAAGGCTTCAAGGGAATCTTTATGGGTGGAGACGGCTACGACTCTGCTGACATGGTGAAAATCGCAGGTGCCGACAATGCGAACAACGTTGTGTTCACTTCCACTGTAGGTGACGTAGCGGCAACCGAAGACGGGAAGAAATGGATCTCCGACTTCGAAAGCTCTACTGGCAACAAAGTAGGGATCTTTACGTCCTTTGGATATGATTCCATGGGTGTAATGCTGAATGGTCTGGAAGAAGCGATCAAAGCAAACGGCGGCAAAAAGCCATCCCGTGAGCAAGTACTCGATGCTGTTCATAAAACCAAAGACTTCAAAGGCAAATTCGTAAACGTGACGTTCGATGACAAAGGCGATAACACATTTGCTTCCGTATACGTGTATAAGTACGAGAACGGACAAAAAGTATACATCGGCGAAGCGAAGTAAGAGTCAGTTAGGTTTGGCCATTTGGGACATACTACGTTTGGCATCACCACCTTTAGCGTAAAGGAAGGGAACTACATGTCAAACAATCGCAATACCCAAAATGGCGGCAACAAAGGTCAGAGCAGCAAAACGCAAAAGAGCCAGAATCAAAAGTCTGAGCGTGACCGCAATTTGAACAAGCAAGATCCGCAATAACGTTTTTTAAATGGAAAGCCCACCGATGGAGCGCACTCCGGGGTGGGCTTTTTGTCTTTAGATGCCTTGCTTGCTGGGCAAACGCTTTTCAGGGTGATTGTACCCCTGATGCTGCTTGTTCTTGAGATCCTTTGCCTGGGCCTCGTGGATCTTGGCGACAAATTCACTAGTGCTCATCTTGGTAAAATCCATGTGACACCTCCTATAACCTGTGGCCTCTTGCCCCTTTAGGATGACCCAATTTGATCTTCGGCAATCGGCAACGTGATTTTGACGACGGTTCCTTTGTTTTTCTTGCTGGTGATTTGAAGGCTGCCGTTATGGTCCTTAATGATTTTGCTGCTGATCATCAACCCGAGACCTGTTCCTTTTTCCTTGGTCGTGAAAAACGGCTCGCCCAATTTGGCAATGTACTCTTCTGATACGCCACATCCGTTGTCTGCCAGCCGTACGAGTACTTGGTGGTTGGGGAGCAAGCGCGTGGAGATGCGTATTTCGCCATGTCCAGAAATGGCTTCGATGGAGTTCTTGATGACGTTGATAAAGACCTGCTTCAACTGATTCTCCTCGCCGGCGATGTTCGGGCATTTCCCAAACGAGGTCTGGAAGCGGATGTTTTTCAAGTTGGCTTCAGAAGCTAGCAGGGCTAATACACTTTGCAGCAGAACGACGAGTGAAATTGACTTGATTTGCAAATTTTGCGGTTTGGAGAGAACGAGCAGTTCACTGACGATGAAATTGATGCGCTCCAGCTCCGATAGCATGATGTCGGCGTACAATTTGTTGTCTTGCAAGGTGGGGGCGAGAAGCTGGATAAAGCCTTTTAATGAAGTCAGCGGGTTGCGAATTTCATGGGCGATCCCTGCTGCCAGTTCACCGATCATGGAGAGCTTTTCTGCTTTATGCAGCAGTTCTTCGTTATGTCTGCGCTCTGTGATGTCACGAGACACCACGATAAACCCATCGCATTCACCTTGCTTCGTCATAATGGGCACGCCTTTCGACTCGAGTACGATCCACTTGCCGTTGGCGCACTGAAAGCGAAATTCACAAGTCCCAGGCTTTTGTGACAGAATCAAATGCTGAAAATGCTTGATCACGAGATGGCGATCATCGGGATGGAT
>JARDZO010000289.1 GCA_029240815.1 Brevibacillus sp. | reverse complement strand
GACTTTCTAAACCACAGGCAGCGGCCAGCGAAAATAAGCCTTCCCTCAATTGGAGGATATAGTTCATCACACGCCATTGCTTTTCTTCGGGCGCAAGAGCTTCTTGATACTTGGAATCCGTAGTCGTGATTCCTGTCGGGCACTTACCGGTATGGCACTGCAAAGCCATGATACAGCCATTGGCCATCATAAAGCCGCGTGCAGAGTTGACACAGTCTGCGCCCAGTGCCAGAGCGATCGCCACTTTATCTGGAGTAATAAGTTTACCGGACGCGAAAATCTTAAAACGATCTCGCACACCAAATTTTCTTGCCGTATCGTCCAGGATAAGAAGAGCGGCAAACAGAGGTAGTCCCATACCGTCAGCCATCGCCTTGAAAGTCGCGCCGGAGCCACCTTCAGAGCCATCCACAGTAATAAAATCGGGGTAGATATCCAACTCGCGCATCGTCTGAAAAAACGGCTCTAGCCGCTTCGGATCGCCAACCACGATTTTCACACCTACCGGCTTGCCGCCTTCTTCCTGCAAGGTACCGATAAAACGTAGCGCTTCCCCTGGATTGGTTAGAAACTCAAACCGGTTTGGGGAGTTCACCGTTTTCCCCACAGGTACGAGGCGAGCTGCTGCGACTTTTTCTGTTACTTTGGAGCCTTCGAGATGACCTCCTCGGATTTTTGCCCCTTGATGAAATTTCAGCTCAAATGCCTTGATTGAAGAGAGACTTGCTTTTCGCTTGTACTCCTCCACAGAAAAGCTTCCCGTTTCTCCGCGAAAGCCGAACATCCCTGGCCCAATCTGCGAGATGATATCGACACCCGTTGCCAGATGTACCTCTGCGACTCCGCCTTCCCCCGTATTGATCCATGACCCGCCCGCCATGAATGCGCCGTTACCTGTGGACTGAATATAATTCTCTCCAACTGCACCGAAGGAAGTGGCAGAGGCTCCAAACATGCCTTTGATCCGCCAAGGGTGGCGACGGTTATCTCCTACCACAATGACGTCCTCATCATGAAGTAGCCATGGTTTCACTTGTTCTTCGATGAATATTTCTCTTCTCGTAAACAAGCCTTCATCGGTAATGACGTACTTCTTCCCGACTACCGTTCTTTCATTATCTACCTTTAGCTCGCTTGTCAATTTCGGGAACATGGCATTGGATAAATAGAAGCCTGGCTTCTCATAATCGCGTCTGCCTCCAAAGGAGATGAGATCCGTCCGATATTTCGCTGCATACACAAGGCCGACAAAATCGGCCCGGGAGAACGGTTTTCCTTCGGTGTCACTATCAAACCAGTATTGACGGAATTCAGGTCCAAGTTTTTCTAGAAAATATCGCAACCATCCAAGGTACGGATGGGAGCGAATGATGGAGTGCTTTGGTTTTTTGGATAAAGCATACATGTAGCTGAAGAAAATGGGTGGCAACACAACGATAACAAGAAGTATGACCAACAGGACTGTCTGAACCATCTGGCTAACCCTCCCGACCAACATCAATCAGAGTAAGAACGAAGCTCGTATAGCTTTCCACAAAACACCAATGGTGATTCCGTTCCTCCGGAGACAAAACTTATTTGGGAACGAAAAAGAGATAGGTAAGGAAATAGACGAGATCCTTTTTTGCTATAATGAGGAAAAGGTCACTCGATAGGGAGGAATGAATCTTTGGATACTTCAACCGTTGAACATGCACGCGCATTTTCAGAAGAGGAAAAGGAAATTCGCTCGCTTTATGCCAAGCTAATCGCGGGATGGAATGAGCGGAGTGCAAAAAGCATGGCCGCACCATTTGCCCCAGAAGCAATGGAAACGCAAAGCGAGTTGTTTCAGCCATATCCCTAGTCGAAAAGAGGAGGAGTAAGCGATGTGCCGTAACATTAAAACGTTGTTCAACTTCGACCCACCCGCTACCAATGATGAGATTCATGCTGCATCCCTTCAATTCGTGAGAAAGCTATCGGGCTTTCATACCCCATCCAAAGCCAACGAACAGGCTTTCAACCAAGCTGTCCAAGAGGTAGCGGTAGTTGCCAAGAATCTACTGGACTCACTGGTCTCCAATGCCGAACCACGAAATCGTGAGACGGAGATCGAGCGTGCACGTGCTAGGAATGCAAAGCGATTTGGAACGGATGGGCAAACAGTGTAATGGAGAACGAGCATACATTTTCCCTCTCGCGACGCAACAAGCGTGACGATGTCAGATCTTGTGCTATAATGACTACGGGTGAAGATAATGAGCGAAAAATCAATCAGAGAACGAATTATTGAAACGTCCATGCGCTTATTCGAAGCAAATGGCTACCACCGGGTTACCGTTGACCAAATTGTAAAGGAAAGCGGTACGTCGAAGGGTGGATTTTATCACAACTTCAAATCGAAGGATGAGCTTCTCTACATCATCCACGATCAGTTTATTTCGTATGTGTTAGAAAAAGCGGAAGAAGCGTACGAGCAGTGGGGCACGCCCACGGAGCGCCTGCAAGCGATCGTGAAGTCTTTCGTCATGATGATCGATCTGTATCGATCACAGGTCACCATCTTTTATCAAGAAAGCTTGTTCCTTGCTCCTGAATACTTCAAGGATATTGAAATCAAGCGGGACCGTTACAAAAAAATGATGTTCACGGTCGTGCAAGAGGGTATTGACTCTGGAGAATTTCGCCCTGAATTGCCCGTTCCCATCGTATCGATGGCTATTTTCGGAATGGTCAACTGGATCTACAAATGGTATCAAAAATCAGGTACATACTCCATCGAACAGATCGCAGATATCTATGCGGACATGGTCCTGCACTCCGTCTTAAAGTCGGAAGCCATGGAAAACCCTGATTTTAATCGGTTCTTCTTGCATACTTCGGAAATTCCGTTTAAGCCACTTTAATTGTTCGAAAATGAATGATATGCGACTGTGCTCTCGCTCGTTTTGCTCAGCGGGGGCGTGGTGTGGATCTCGTTGTATGTAGGCTGGTGCAACGAGTATAAAAATAGCTCTGACAGACCAACTAGTTGGTCTGTACTATTATTCAGAAACTTGTTATACTGGACCAAAGACCAACTAGTCGGTCTAGCTTGTACTCATCAAACCAACTGGTCGGTTTGATGGTCTTGATACAGAGATTCAGATAACAGGAGGAATGGTTGTGCTGACGATTTATGAACTGAGAGAACTAGTGAAATTGCTGGAGCAAACGGATGTGGAGTCTATTGAGGTCAAGCACGAAGATTCTCGCTTGGCCATCAAACGCAGAACGAGCGGAGTAGTTGTGCAAACACAACCAACAGCAAACGCAGTGGTTGCACCGGTCAAAGCAGTCACACCTACCCCTGTCGCGCCTGTAAAACCAGTTGTCGAAATCGTGCGTCCTACTTTAGGAGAGACACCGAAGGCACCTGCTTTACCAACAGAAAATACAGAAAACTTGCATAAAGTGACTTCTCCGATGGTAGGTACTTTTTATGCGGCACCAGCAGCCGATGCTGCTCCTTATGTATCAGTTGGCAGCCGAGTGGAGAAATCTACTATCGTATGCATTGTAGAAGCGATGAAGCTCTTTAATGAGATCGAAGCTGAGGTAAACGGGGAAATTGTTCAGGTTCTGGTCGAAAACGGTCAACTGGTAGATCTCGGTCAGCCCCTGTTCCTAGTCAAGACAGCACAATAACAGGTGAAACAGATCACCAATCGGGGAGGTCAAGATTAGTGAACAAAGATACACTGTTTAAGCAATTTTCCGTCCCGACGTACGATCAATGGCGGGAAGCGGCCGAGAAGACACTCAAGGGGGCTTCTTTTGACGCCAAACTCTTGACGAAGACTCACGAGGGAATCACTCTGCAGCCCATTTATCGGCAGCGAGATGTCGAAAAACTCCAGCACATTCACGTTGATCCGGGAGCTGCACCGTTTCTAAGGGGAACAAAAAGTATAACAAAGAAACAAGGGTGGGAAGTTTCCCAAGAGATCCTGGCAGCGGATGCCGAGGAATTTAATCAAATGGCTCGGCACGATCTGGAACGCGGACAAACTATGCTGAACCTCGTGCTGGATCGAGCAACATTGGCAGGGCAAGATCCGCAGGAAGCTGTTCAGGAAGCGATCGGCGATGGTGGACTTTCCGTTTTTTGTCGAGAGGATATAGATACGGCATTTGCAGAAATCAATCTGGAGGAAGTGCCGGTTTACGTCTACGCAGGCCCAATCGGGCTACCTTTGTTAGCTCTGCTCGTTGCTCACATGGAGGCAAAAGGCCAGAATACAACCAAGCTTCGCGGATGTGTGGGAGCGGATCCTTTGGCGACTTTCATTTCCGAGGGGACATTGCCCTATCAATGGTCAGCTATTTATGACGGTATGGCTCATACGACTCGCTGGGCAAGCAACCATGCACCACAGCTAAAAACGATCCTGGTACAAGGTCATCCGTACCATGATGCGGGCGGTAATTCTGTTCAGGAACTAGCTTACGCTCTGTCCTCAGGTGTTGAGTACGTACAGGCGATGCTGGAGAGAGGGCTTTCCATCGAGGAAATCGCGCCGCGAATCCAGTTTGCTTTTTCGATTGGCTCGAACGTGTTCATGGAAATTGCCAAAATCAGAGCGGCTCGCATGCTGTGGGCATCGATCATTGAATCCTATGGCGGAGCGGAAGCCGAGCAAAAAATGTCCATTCATGCTCGCACATCAGCATGGACCAAGACGATTCTCGATCCAAATGTGAACATGCTGCGGGCAACTACGGAAGCGTTTTCAGCGGTAGTGGGTGGCATCGACAGCTTGCATGTTTCGGCCTTTGACGAAGCAATCCGTCCAGCCACTGAGTTCTCCCGACGCATCGCGAGAAATACACAGATCATTTTGGAGCAGGAAGCTCATTTGGCAAAAGTAATAGATCCAGCCGGTGGTTCATGGTATGTCGAGTGGCTGACAGATGAAGTCGCTACGAAGGCATGGGAACTGTTCTTGCAGGTAGAGGAACAGGGTGGAATGCTGCAAGCTCTCGAAGCTGGCACTCCACAATCGCAAATTGAAGAAACCGCCAGGAAAAAGGCTGAAAACGTCGCCTTGCGCAAAGCACGTATCGTCGGTACCAACATGTACGCGAATGCGCAAGAGCATCCGGAACAACGTAGCAAGCTGTCTATCGAGCCTGCAAGACGATTGACGACCTATCAGTCACATTTCATGAAGCATGACCGCACAGCAATAGCTTCTGAGCTCGAAAAGCTATCATTCGATAAGGAATTTCTGTTGGAAAAGGCAGTCAAAGCGATTCAGGCTGGTGCTACACTAGGCGAGCTGACAAAGACTTTGCTCCCAACCAATCAGGAGGCAATCACAGTAAAACCGCTTCGCCGTCATCGTATGGCTGAAGCATTCGAGATATTGCGCCAGCAGGTAGAGCGGTATGAGGCTAAGACAGGCAAGAAGCCAAAAGTCTTCCTTGCCAATATGGGGCCGGTATCGAAGCACAAAGGGCGGGCAGATTTTGCTGCCGAGTTTTTTGCAGTAGGTGGTTTTGATGTCCTGCGCCAGCAACAGTTTACTTCGACCGAAGAAGCGGCGCAGGCTGCTATCGCTTCCGGTGCTCCCGTCACGGTCATTTGTTCCGATGACGAGAGCTATCCGGAGGTTGTCCCAGCTCTGTCCCAGGCGATCAAAGCAGGCAAGCCCGAAATGACGCTGTTCGTTGCCGGTCTTCCCGCTGCAGAGCAGCTCGAAGCCTACAAAATCGCCGGGCTGGATGACTGCATTCATATCCGCACGAATTGCTATCAAGTACTTCGCGACCTCCAGGAACGCATAGGGGTGATGTCATGAAGAAGAGGCCTGATTTTTCAAAAGTTCCATTCCGGACGAACAAAAGTGTGGCAGCGAACTCGTCCCGTCCAGAAGATCAGCGATCGCTGGATGAGTTGATCTGGCAAACGCTGGAGCAGATACCGGTGAAGCCGCTCTACTCCAAAGAAGACCTGAATGGGATGGACCATCTGGGTTACATGCCTGGTTTGCCTCCATTTTTCCGTGGACCGTATCCGACGATGTACGTGACGCAGCCATGGACGGTTCGTCAATATGCGGGCTTTTCCACTGCTGAAGAGAGCAACGCGTTTTACCGTCGCAACCTCGCAGCAGGTCAAAAAGGTCTATCCATTGCATTTGACCTCGCCACTCACCGTGGTTATGACTCCGATCATCCACGCGTTGTCGGAGACGTGGGGAAAGCCGGGGTAGCGGTAGACTCCATTTTGGACATGAAGATTTTGTTTGATGGAATCCCTCTCGATAAGATGTCCGTTTCCATGACAATGAACGGCGCAGTCTTGCCGATTATGGCTTTCTACATCGTAGCAGCCGAGGAGCAGGGTGTTTCCCAGGCGCAGCTGACGGGTACAATCCAGAACGACATTTTAAAAGAATACATGGTGCGCAACACGTACATTTATCCGCCGGAAGCGTCCATGAAGATCATTTCCGATATCTTTGCTTATACCTCCAAGCACATGCCGAAGTTTAATAGTATCAGTATTTCCGGTTACCATATGCAGGAAGCAGGCGCGACAGCAGATATTGAGCTGGCATACACATTGGCAGATGGATTGGAATACGTCCGTACGGGGCTGAAAGCTGGTATCGACATTGACGCTTTCGCACCGCGTTTGTCCTTCTTCTGGGCGATTGGGATGAACTACTTTATGGAAATTGCCAAGATGAGAGCAGCGCGTCTGATCTGGGCAAATCTGATCAAGCAATTTGACCCAAAAAGTGAAAAATCGATGGCCTTGCGCACGCACTCCCAGACATCCGGCTGGAGCTTGACGGAGCAAGATCCTTTCAACAACGTAGTTCGTACGTGCGTCGAAGCGATGGCAGCAGCAT
>JARDZO010000288.1 GCA_029240815.1 Brevibacillus sp. | reverse complement strand
GTCGGGTTGGTCGTTTGGTGGGCAATGAACATGCTGATGACAGGAAAAGCAGGGGGAACCAATTGGTTGGCTTCGCTAATCGTCGCGCTGTTGGGGAGCTGGCTGGGCGATCTCGTATTGGGGAACTGGCTGTGGATGTGGGCCGGATTTAACGTCATTGCCGGGGCGATTGGCGCCATTGTGCTGACGTGGATCTGGAATCTCATCAGCAAGCAACTGAAGTAACCAAGTGGGTGGGACCCAGGAGTCGCCCTGATTGCGACTCCTGGTTTTTTATTTTTTAAATTCACACTTTACAAATCGGAATTATACGAATATAAATAGATTAGGTTCATTATACTTAGAGAAAAAGAAAGGTTTGAAAAGGAGGAGAAGCATGTCTACGCTATTGATCATCGCAAACATTATTATTTTGCTCTTATTCATTGTTGGCTTGTACGCGCTGCAAAAGAAACACGTCTCGTTCTCCAAAAGGGTTTTTATCGGACTCGGGATCGGGATTGTGTTCGGCTTAGTCTTGCAATTCATTTATGGAACTAAGTCTGATGTGCTGAAAACTACGATTGATTGGTACAACATCGTCGGAAACGGATATGTGAAGCTGCTTCAGATGATCGTCATGCCACTGGTCTTTATTTCGATTGTCTCTGCTTTTACGAAATTGAAATTAGCGAATAACATTGGGAAAATTAGCTCGCTCATTCTCAGTATCCTGGTGGGGACGACTGCTATCGCAGCAGCTATTGGGATTGCTTCCACACTGGCGTTTAACCTGGACGGCGCTCAGCTTCAGCAGGGAGACGCGGAAAAAGCGCGGATTGAACTGGTGGGGCAAAAATTAGGCGACGTTCAGAATACGACGCTGCCGCAAAAAGTTATTTCGCTCTTGCCCGCGAATCCGTTCCAAGACTTGACGGGAGAACGCCCGACTTCGACCATTGCCGTCGTTATTTTCGCAGCATTCATCGGTGTCGCGTTTTTAGGAATCAAACGAAAAAATCCGGAGCAGGCTGAGCTGTTTGCTAAAATCGTAGATACCTTCCATACGATCATCATGCGGGTCGTCACACTGATCTTGCGCCTGACCCCGTTTGGAGTGCTTGCGATCATGACGAAAGTGACGGCTACCAGCGACTACAATGCGATCTGGCAGCTGGGGAAATTCGTCGTTGCGTCCTATGTTGCCTTGATTGTGATGTTTATCGTGCACCTGCTCTTGCTGGCTTTTGCAGGATTGAATCCAGTGACCTATGTGAAGAAGGCACTGCCAGTTCTCACGTTTGCCTTTACTTCCCGAACCAGTGCTGGTGCATTACCGCTGAATGTGAAAACACAGACGCAAGACTTGGGAGTTCCAGAGGGAATCGCCAACTTCGCAGGATCATTCGGCCTCTCTATCGGGCAAAACGGATGCGCAGGTACGTATCCAGCTATGCTCGCGGTGATGGTAGCTCCACTCGCAGGGATTGATCCACTGACGCCATCGTTTATCCTGTTATTGATCGCGGTCGTGGCACTCAGCTCGTTTGGAGTGGCGGGCGTAGGCGGAGGAGCTACTTTTGCAGCATTGCTGGTCTTGTCCTCCATGAATCTGCCGATCGCGATTGTGGGACTGCTGATCTCCGTTGAACCGCTGATTGATATGGGACGCACTGCGCTAAATGTGAGCGGAAGCATGACGGCAGGACTGCTCACCAGCAAGGCGACGAAAGATCTGGATACGAATGTATATCACGAGACGAAGGATTCATCACTGACTGTTTAAAATGGCTGCGGCTGCACAAGTTGCAGCCGTTTTTTTTGATCAATAGGAATTTATAAAAGTTATGGTGATACCAACATAGTTGAGATGGGGAGAAAGCAGGTTTCCGATCTACACTCTGAAAGGACGCGGGTTCATATCCTGCGTTTTTTCTGTTTGTTATGATTTTTGGGAATATAGAAATACATACAAATTTGTGACATGAATATGAACATTCGAGATTTACCGTTACTTAGATAATAGGTATATTATTTTTATATGCAAAACAATAGTTTTGTATATAAAACAATGTCGGGAGGTGCACTTTTTTGACTTCTACTGATCCTAGAAAGCTACGTTGGTGGGGCGTCATCACACTGTTGCTGGTTGTAATCATTTCCTACGTAGACCGAATGAACGTGTCTGTCTTGATTACAAACAACGAATTTTTGGAACACTTTGGAATCAAAGGCGATCGGGTAGCGCAGGGCGAGCTCATGTCCTTGTTCTTGATTGGGTACGGAATTGCCGCCTTTTTCCTCAGTCCACTGTACGAAACGTTTTTTGGGGTACGTAAAGGTCTCTTGATCAGTATTCTGATCTGGGCAGTCATGACCGTTATCTCGCCAGTGGCAAGCTCTATTGGTCTGTTGCTCCTCATTCGATTTATTTTAGGGGCGAGTGAAGGACCACTCTTCTCACTGAAGACCATGTACATCAAGGACATGTTCGAAAAGCATGAACGTGGTAAACCGAACGCTGTCAGCTCCATGGGCGTATCGATCGGTTTGGCTGTGGGATTCCCGATTGTCACGTTCATTATTTTGCATTCTCATTGGCAAGCATCTTATATCATTCTCGGAGTCTTAAATCTGATTATCGGATTACCGCTGATTCTCCTCTTCATCCGAGAGGCAGGGAAGAAAGAGAAAAAACAATCCAACGGCCAGCCCTCTAAAAGCTTGAAGGAGACATTCCGACAAGCATGGAAGACACCAGGCCTGATCTGGATTCTGTTGATCGAAATTGCGACTCTCAGCTATTTGTGGGGTAGCAGTTCCTGGTTGCCAGCGTATTTGCTCAATGAGCGTCATTTTTCCATAAAGGAAATGGGGGTCCTGGCATCCCTTCCGTTTATTTTCAGTATCGGTTCTGGTTATCTCGGAGGATATATCATTGACCGCATTTCTCCAAAGCGCGTCTCCATTCTGTTCGTTGTCGGTGGACTGGGTACTGCGATTAGCGTTTCCATCGCGATCTTCTCCGCAAGCCCTATCGTGTCTGCGATTGGCTTGATTGTGGCCAATCTGTTCTGGGGAATTCAAGGGCCAGCGATTCCAAGTATCGTACAAGCGGCTTCGCCGGACTCGAGTGTCGGCAGCACGTACGGTATCGTAAACGGTGTAGGTAACCTCGTATCCGCACTCATGCCGACCATCATGGGAGCGATGATTGCGGGAAATGGATCAGAAAGCTTTACGACAGGGTTCTCCTTGTTGATCGGTACGCAGGTACTCACTGTTATCTGTGCGATCGTTGCTCTGAAGCGAAATGTCTTTGCGCCGAAAGATAAGAACGCGACGGCTGAGAGTTAATACGAATAAAAAAACAAGCTGCACTGTCTGTTACGACGGTGCAGCTTGTTCCTTGTGGTCTACAATCCGAAATTATTTAACGACGGAAGTGAACTTGAAGTACGCGCCACCCAGTGGGTAGATGATGAAGTCTTTGACTTTGTCATTTTTCACATAAGGGCTGCCACGGAAGTTGATTGGCGCGAGCGGCATTTCATCCATAAGAATGGTCTCTGCATCGAGCAAGATTTGCTTGCGCTTATCCAGATTTGGCTCATGGTAGCTCTGGTCAATCAGCTCTTTAAACTTCGGATTCTCCCAGTCAGGATGGTTGTTTCCGCCTGTCTTGTCGCGGAACATCTCCAGGAAGTTGATCGGGTCGTTAAAGTCAGCGCCCCACTGGAAGCGGATCATGTCGAAGTTGGCTTGCGATCTCATGTCACGATACACTTTCAGTTCGGCTGTGTACAGTTTTACATCGACGCCGAGAGCTTTTTTCCATTGGTCTTGCAGGGCTTCAGCTAGTTTTTTATTCACATCTGTGGTGTCAAAGGTGTAAGTCACTTCCGGGAACTTGGTCAAGCCCAGTTCTTTCATACCTTCAGCTAACAGTTGTTTTGCTTTGTCCTTGTCGGCCTTGAAGTAACCATCCTGCTTCAGCCCCATGGAGGTCGGTACCCAACCGTATGCTGCAGGTACGCCTGTCTGTAAGATGTTGTCGATGATCTCTTCGCGGTTGATGGCATACGAGAAGGCTTGTCTGATCTTTTTGTTATTAAAAGGTGGTTTGGTGGTGTTAAACACGACGGATTGAGTACCAGGGTTGTCAGCTACCATCAATTTGCCTGAATCTTTGATGGATTGGATCGCATCTGCTGGCAGCGTGGAAGCTGGATAGCCGCCCCAGTCGACTTCGCCGTTTTCAAACATGGAGAAAGCGGTATTATTGTCGTCAATCATGACGATTTCCAGACGATCAAGCTTGACATTGTCTTTATCCCAATAGGTAGGGCTCTTTGTGAATACGATCTTGCTCTTATGCTCCCATGTTTCCATGTTGAACGGACCGTTGGAGACAATGGTTTTGGCTTCTGCTGCCCAATTCGGGTTGCCATCTACCGTTTTTTGATGGAGTGGGAACAAGGTTGGGAAGAAGGTCAGTTCTCGGAAAAAAGGAGTTGGTGATTTCAGGTCGAATTCGACCGTATAATCATCCAGCGCTTTTACGCCTACGTCCTCAGCTTTGCCTTTCCCTGTGTTGAACTCTTCTCCGCCCTTGATGTAATAGAGCTGGTAAGCGTACTCGGAGGCTGTTTTTGGATCCAGGTTCCGTCTGATCGCATACACAAAATCGTTCGCGGTCACAGGATCGCCGTTGTTCCACTTAGCCTCTTTGCGAATCTTAAAGGTAAATTTTGTGTAATCATCGTTGTTCGTAAAGCTCTCTGCTGTTGCGTTGGTCAGCTGACCGTTCAGGTCGTAGTTGGTCAGACCTTCGAACGCTGCGTAGATCATGTCAAACGAGTCTGCATCAACAGCGATTCCAGGGTCCATAGAAGGCGGTTCGCTGTTAATGCTCCAGTGCAACACCATAGGTTCTGTCTTTGTAGCCTCTGCCGGTGCTGCAGGAGTTTGGGTAGATGATGCTGGCGTTGATGATTGAGATGAGTTGGAACAGCCTGCGAGTGCCCCGCCCAATAACAGGGTCAGACAGGTTGCCAGTGTAATGCCCTTTTTCATAGTGATCCCCCTTGAAGAAAATGAAAGCATATGTTCAGAATATTTCTTTCTCTTTTTAAAGGCAATTAAAATGTTATCTTTATCGACAAAAATATTCACTTTCTGGTTCATTTTTACAAGTGTACGTTGCTACCCATTCCGTGTTGGCTACCTAGTCTGATATAGTAGAAGTTACATATCTCATACAAAGAATCAGGAGCTAATCGGAACTATGTATAAAATAGGTGTGGTGGGCCCGCCCCCCTCAGTAGAGCGGATCTTGGCTGTCGCCAATGAGTTTGAGCACGGAATTGAATTTGTCCCGATTGCGTACGAGGATGCAAAGGTCGTGAGCAGCATTGTCTCGGAACGCAACTGGGAATTCAATGGATGGTTTTTTTCAGGGCCGATTCCGTTTACGATTGCCAAAAATGTGCTTAGCCCGGATGCGAACATCGTCTATTGTCCGCCTACCGGATCGAATCTGTATCGGTGCTTCATCCAGATGTCGATTGATCATGATGAGGTCGTAAAGCGGGTGTCAGTCGACATGATCGAATCGGAAGGGATGTATTTGCACGAATCGTTGTCAGAGCTTGATATTCCGGAAGAGGACAAGCATGTGTTGACGTACGACGAGAACTATGACGCTCAGAAAATTACGCAATTTCATTTGGACCTCTGGAAAGAAGGGAAGACGCAGGGAGCATTTACCACACTCTTCTCAGTGGAACGCGCTCTGCAAGAAGAAGGCATCCCAGTATATCGGGTCTTGATGACCAAAATGGAAATAAGGCAAGCCATGAAAATGGTCATTGAAAAAGCAAAAAGCTCTTATTTCAAGGATACACAAATCGGCGTGGAAATCATCGAGCTGGAGCAGATGGACAAGATCGCGGAACGGGCAAAAACGAGATTTCACTTGCAGCATTTGGAGCTGAAAGTCAGGCAGATCCTGCTACTCCTGTGCGAGAAGCTGGACGGATCGCTCTTGGCCAATGGAAACGGTCGCTATCAGATCTTTAGTACTCGCGGAGCCATCCAACGGGAAATCGAGATGCTCCGGACAACAGTCCAGCAGTTATCTCTGGAAGCCGACGTTCCGGTGGCAGTCGGGGTAGGCTTTGGGGAGACGGCATTTTCGGCTGAAAACAACGCGCGAAAAGCGATTCAACATGCAAAGGAAAGACCCAATTTCGGAATTGTCATCGTCCAAGATGATGGAGTCATTATGGAATCGGCGGGAGAAACAGAGCAATTGTCTTATTCGTATCGCTCTAGCGATAGAGAGCTGCTGGACAAATTGAACAAGGCCAATGTCAGTGTCAAAACCTATCACAAGCTCGAAGCGCTGATACAACGGATGGGCTGGAATACGTTTACTACGACTGACATCGCATCCTATTTATCCATGACGGTGCGTAATGCCCAGCGAATTATGGGAAGTCTCTGCGAATTTGGTTTAGCTGAATTAAAGGGCGAAGAACAGCAAGCAATGCGAGGTAGACCAAAGAAGATGTATACATTGAAAAAGTGAGGAAACACTCGATTCTATCGGGTGTTTTTTTGTGTATATCAACATGGCCAAAGTGAGGAGAAGCAGGTTTCCGATCTGCGCTCCAGCCTACACCCTGCGAGGAAGGTAAGACTGTCCGCTCCACAACGATTCACGGGGAAGCGGTAAAGTAGTAGCCGCTCCGCAGCGAGTACAGAGGTACCGCTTCTGGATCCCGTGAATTCGTTGTCCGCTAAGCTGGGTTCCGGAGTCGCTCCGCCTGGAAACCTGCTTCTCCTGCGATCTGTTGTGGTTTCTAGCCACCTTCTTTAGTGGTTATTCAAGTTGGAAAAAGCTAATAATC
>JARDZO010000287.1 GCA_029240815.1 Brevibacillus sp. | reverse complement strand
GTCGATGATGAGGAGTATATCGATTTTGTTTCCGGGGTTGCAGTCAATGCACTGGGACACACGCATCCGGAAGTAGTCAAGGCTATTCAAGATCAGGCCAGTTCACTGATCCACCTCGGGCTAAATTACGGATACTATGAAAGCGTTGTCAACTTGGCCGAAAAGCTTGCAGAAATTACACCGGGCGAGCTGGATACCGTCTTCTTCAGCAATTCGGGAGCAGAGGCGATTGATGGAGCCATCAAATTGGCAAGAGCCGCAACGGGCAGGCCGGCACTCATTGCCTTTGAAGGCTCATTTCACGGCCGAACGATTGGGGCCACGACACTGACAGCTTCCAGCTCCAAGTACAAAAAGCACTATGAACCACTCATGGGTGGTGTCTACCACATTCCGTATCCATATGCGCTGCAATTAGGTAAGGGCATGAGTGAACAAGAAGCGGCTACCTATTCGCTTGATAGATTGCAAAAGTTATTCGAACTTCAAGTCGATCCTACCCAGGTAGCAGCGATCATTATTGAACCCTTTATGGGAGAGGGTGGTTATGTACCTGCACCAACTGCTTTTCTGCAAGAATTGCGCAGAATCACGGAGAAACATGGGATTATGCTCGTCTTTGATGAGGTCCAAACAGGATTTGGCCGAACTGGAAAGATGTTTGCTGCTGAACACGCCGAGGTAACGCCGGACATTCTGGTCCTAGCCAAAGCACTGTCCTCCGGTATGCCGCTCGGAGCGATCGTTGCCAAGCGGGAGCTGCACGAAAAGTGGCCGGTAGCCGGACATGGATCGACGTTTGGAGGAAATCCCGTCTCTTGTGCTGCTGCACTGGCGAGTATTCAGGTCATTCAGCGTGAACAGCTCGTTGCAAGATCGGCAGCGCTAGGCAGGCAAATTGTGGAGCGGCTAAAGCAAGAGATTGGCCATCTTAGCACAGTTGCCGAGATTCGCGGGACAGGGCTGATGATCGGGGTTGAATTCAGAGACGAAAATGGAAATCCCGGAACCAAGCTTGTTGCAGCGATTCGTGAAGAGACACTGAAAAACAAGCTGTTGGTCACAAGCTGCGGCGTCTACGGGCAAACGATACGTCTCATGCTGCCGCTGAATATTGCGGATGATGACCTGGATAAAGGCTTAACCATTTTGGAAAAAGCGATTGTAAAAGTAGCGACCGTATAAAACCATTAGGGGGACGATATCTGATGAACAAAAAGAGAATGATTGTCGGGTTGGTAATTGCCCTTTTCACACTGCTTCTGTCTGCTTGCGGCGGCAAGGAAACAGGCACCGCTGAAGCACCAAAGTCAAATGAAACGGAAACCGCAGGAGTACTGGGGAAGATCAAGTCCTCCGGAACGATCAACATCGGCATAGAAGGAGCATACCCTCCATTTAACTTCTACAACGACAAAAACGAGCTGGAAGGCTTTGATGTGGATATTACCAATGAGCTTGCCAAGCGTATGGGAGTAAAGCCTAACTATATTGCAACTCCATGGGATAGCATCATTGCCGGACTGCTCTCGAAAAAGTACGATATCATTCTCTCCAGCATGGCGATTACTGAGGAACGGAAAAAGAAAGTCGATTTTACCGATCCTTACTATCACACAGGCGCTCAGCTCTTCATTCCGGAATCCTCCGCTATCGCCAGCTCGACAGATATCAAAGGAAGAAAAATCGGCACTGCCATGGGAACAACCTTTGAGAAGAAAGCAAATGAGCTAGGTGCAGAGCTGGTTACCTACAAAAATGACATGCTGAGCTTTCAAGACATGGCAAACGGCCGGGTAGAAGGGGTAATTACAGACCGTGGGGTAGGCGCTCGGATTATTAAAGAAAAGAACTATCCATTTAAGCCGATTGGCGATCCATTACTCAAGGATGCTGCGGGCATCGCCTTGAACAAGAATGAGGAAGCACTAAGAGTAGAACTGAACAAGCATTTAGAAGAAATGCTTAATGATGGAACATATGAACAAATAAGTAAAAAATGGTTTGATCAAGACATTCGGTAGGGGAGAGTTGTCATGCTAGATTTCACACTCGTATCTGACTTCATACCCTTCCTGCTGCAGGCAGCTCTGGTGACATTAGAATTGTCGATTGTGTCTATCATACTTGGGCTACTGCTCGGATTAGTCGCTGCTTTGATGAAAATATCCAAAGTAAAACCACTCGTCTGGATAGCCGATTTTTATATCTGGGTCATTCGTGGCACACCTATGCTGGTACAGCTGTTCCTCGTGTATTTTGGTCTTCCGCAAGTGGGGATTGAGCTGGGACCTTTTACTGCGGGCGTGATTGCCCTGGGCATTAACTCAGGTGCGTACATTGCCGAGATCTACCGGGGTGGAATGCTTTCCATTCCGAAAGGACAGACAGAGGCGGCGCAGTCATTAGGCATGGGTTATGCGACGATAATGAAGCGAATCATCTTGCCGCAGGCCATTCGGGTAAGCATCCCGGCCCTTGGCAATCAGGCCATCAGTATGCTGAAAGACTCTTCGCTTGCTTCTCTGGTGACCGTTTCTGAGCTAATGATGGTCTCCCAGCGCTTTGCTGCGACCAACTATGCGTTTATTGAGTTTTATATTGCTGCTGCTCTGCTGTATTTGTTTTTGACGACCATTTTTTCTTTCATTCTCAAGAAGATTGAATTTCGCCTTTCTGTAAGTGATCACTAGGAGGAGAAGAGCATGGAGGTGGCAGCGATGAAAACAGAAACGGCAGAGCCAATCATTAAAATCCATCATTTGCATAAAAGCTTCGGCGATTTGGAAGTGCTGAAAGGCGTTGACATCACCATTCACAAAGGTGAAGTGGTCTCGTTGATTGGCGCCAGTGGATCGGGGAAGAGCACGTTGCTTCGTTGCCTGAACCGCTTGGAGACGATCACAGCTGGGAAAATCATCATCGACAACATCGTACTGGATGAATCAGTCAAACACATCAATCAAATCAGGCGAGAAGTTGGAATGGTTTTTCAACAGTTTAATCTTTTCCCTCATATGACTGTTTTGGAAAATGTCATGGAAGCGCCCATTCAAGTGCTTCACAGAAAAAAAGAGGATGTCAAAAAGGATGCCCTCGTCCTTCTGGAAAAAGTGGGTTTGCTAGAGAAGCAGAATGTCTATCCCAAAAAGCTTTCCGGAGGCCAACAGCAAAGGGTGGCAATCGCCAGGGCGTTAGCGATGAATCCGAAAATCATGCTGTTTGATGAACCGACTTCTGCGCTTGATCCGGAATTGGTCGGAGAGGTCCTAAATGTCATGAAGCAGCTGGCCAATGAAGGGATGACCATGGTTGTCGTTACCCACGAAATGGGTTTTGCCCGCGATGTGGCAGATCGGGTGATTTATATGCATAACGGGATGATTGAGGAGCAGGGTGATCCCAAAGTGGTTCTCTCGAATCCAAAAAGCGAGAGATTAAAAGGATTTTTACGACTTGTTAATTAAGGCAACGGGAAAGGTAAGGTGCGAAAATGGCAGACGTACTGTTGGCGACGAATTTTATTAATGGCGTTTGGAAGTCCGCAGATAACGCTGAGAGCTTTACTAGTATCAACCCGGCGACTGGTGACATTGTCGGGACGTGTGTCATGTCCAATGAGCTGGATGTGACACAAGCGGTACAGGCTGCAAACGAAGCGTACAAGGTATGGAAAAAAAGGCCTGTTCCAGAACGTGCAGACTATTTGTGGAAGGTAGCAGACATTTTGCTGCAGCGAAAAGAACAAATCGCCAAAATGATGACGCTGGAAATGGGAAAGGTGTATACGGAATCGCTAGGTGAAGTAGACGCGACGATTGCTTCCTGCAAATACATGGCAGGAGAAGGGAGAAGAATGTTCGGTGAAACCATCCCGACCGGCTCCCAGGATCGTATGGCTATGACAGTACGGGAACCGTTAGGTGTAGTCGCATGTATCACTCCGTGGAACTTTCCTATTGCGCTGGCAGCCTATAAAATTTTTGCTGCGCTTGTGGCCGGAAATACAATCATCTGGAAGCCGGCGTCAGATGTTGCTCTATCAGCTAAGTTGTTTACGGAAATATTTGAATCGGCAGGTTTGCCTGCAGGCGTACTGAATCTCATCCTCGGTTCCGGCAGCAAAGTGGGAAACGCGCTGGCACAGCACAAGGATGTAAAAGTAATCGCATTTACCGGTTCAACGGAAGTAGGCATCCATTTGGCGGAAATCGGTGCTCGCACACTGAAGCGAATCTCGCTTGAGCTCGGCGGGAAAAACGCCGTAATTGTAATGGAAGACGCCGACTTGGACAAGGCAGCTGCAGGCATCGTGAAAGCGGCATTTACGACAACCGGTCAGCGCTGTACAGCAGCCAGTCGGGTAATTGTCGTGGAGTCGGTTCGTGAGGAATTGGAACAACGGATCGTCGCACTGACTGAAAAGCTAAAAGTAGGCAATGGCTTGGAAACAGGCATTGAGATCGGGCCACTCGCGAATGCTTCGCAGTTAAAAACGGTAGAGACGTATGTAGAGATTGCCAAACAAGAGGGCGGACGCTTGTTAACAGGCGGTTTTGCTTTGAACGAAGCAGCTTATCAAGCAGGCTTCTACTATGCGCCTACTGTGATTACAAACGTCAGAAGAGATCATCGTATCGCAAGAGAAGAAATCTTCGGTCCCGTGCTGGCAATTATTTCGGCTGAGCATTTTGAGGAAGCGATCGAGGTAAACAACGATACGGAATACGGACTGTCCACATCGATTTATACGAATAGCCTGCACTATGCCAATCGGGCTTCCCGCGAATTGGAATCTGGGCTTGTGTACATCAATAACGGAACCTCAAATGCCGAAACGGGGATGGCCTTTGGCGGCGTGAAAATGTCTGGAAACGGTCATCGTGAAGTCTCTCATCACGCTTTTGATTGCATGACCGAATGGAAAACGATTTATACCAATTTTTGAGGAGTTTTCCGATGGACAAAAACGTTGACCGCTTAACGCTGCTCTCTTTGAATGTAGAAACGACTACAACTGAAACAGCATATGAAATGAATCGGGTATACCATACGTTGCATGACTATATCTTTGGAGCATCGGATCGTACAAGCAGAGCCTCGCGTGATCATAGGGTGCTGATCGTGGGCGGTGGCCTGGTCGGCATCATGACCGCATTTTATCTCTATCAGGAAGGGTACCAAGTGACCGTGGTAGAAAGCAAATCTTTTGGTGCTGCTGCTTCTGGCAGAAATGGCGGTGGGGTACTCGCCCTCGGGCGGGAGTTGGAGGAGATTCCCTTTGTCAGGGTTTCCATGGACTTATGGGAACAGTTATCAGCGTTTGGGATCGATACCCGGTTTATCCGTCCGGGGCATGCAATGGTGGCGATGAATAATGTGGAAGCGGAAAAGCTGGACAAAGCGCATGAATTATACCGACTTGCCGGATTGGAGACCATTTTCCTTGAACCGGACCAGGTAATCAAAATGCTCCCGGATATTCATCCGGAAAACAGAGGCGCGTTGTTCAGCCCGATTGATGGGCAGAGTTACCCGTTTACGACAATTGCTAGCATGATCGAATGGCTCAAACAGCGTGGTGTGAGGTTTATCAGCCATTGTGAAGTGAAGGATTTTACAGTGAGGAGCGGGATGATTACCGCCGCGCAAACCGAACACGGGGGACTCACTGCAGACACGTTCATCCTCTGTACGGGGCCATGGACACAATTTGCGGGAAAACTACTTCAGCTTCATCTGCCGATCATTCCGCGCAGATCGCAAATCATGGTAACGGAAATTCTTGAGCAGAGACGAATGGATCCATTTGTATCGGGAAACGGACTCTATTTACGACAGACGCATACCGGCAATATTTTGTACGGCGGCGGCGGCCCTTGGGAAGTGACGAGCTTTGATGTAACGAACACGGCAAAAGCAATCAAGCTGCTGTCTACCAGGTTTATCGAGCTGTTTCCTGAATACCATACGAAGCATCTGATCCGCTCATTTGCCGGAACGGTGGAGATCACACCCGATCACTTTCCGCTGTTCGGGGCGATTTCAGAGTACACCAATTTGTATGTATCTGGAGGATATAACGGACACGGATACGGCATGTCGGCAGTTATGGGAAAGCTGCTTTCCAGGATGATTGCCGCTGATCATGCAGACAAGGAAATCCCGCTATGGATCAGAGAATTAATTGGCCATTTTTCTCCTTCTCGTTTCGCATCTGGGCAAACGACAGACTCAAAACATGGGGTGAACAGTTATGGATAGTGCCGACTACCTGATTTGCCGATGTGAAGAGGTCAGCCGCCATGAGGTTGATGCAGCGATCAAACAAGGTGCCCGTACATCACAGGAGATTAAGATGAAGACCCGAGCCGGAATGGGAACCTGTCAGGGTCGAGTATGCCGCAGTCTGCTAGAAGCATTCGTGAATGAAGAACACTGCAAAGTAGTCGAGCATCCGAGTTCGCTCACCATCCATCATCCTGTGCGTCCCATCCATATCGGGCAACTAATTGAGAGGGATCAATCATGAGAGTCATTTCGCACCCTGTCTTTACACCGAATAAGGTAGAAGAATTATCGTTTACGTTTGCAGGCAGACCGTACACGGGACATAAAGGTGAAAGCATCGCTGCCGCTCTTTTGGCCAATGGGGTTCGTACTTTGCGCCATTCCGAAAAAAGCGGAGAAGCACGCGGACTGTACTGCGGCATCGGCCATTGTTACGAATGCCGTATTCATTTGGCCGGCGCAGGTGAAATTCGCGCCTGCATCACACCTGTCGAAGAGGGAATGATGCTAACACCGAAGAGAGGGGGGACAGGCTGTGAATGTTGATGTTGCTGTCATCGGTGGCGGTCCGGCTGGTTTAACTGCCGCAAAAGAAATTGCTTCACGTGGCGGTTC
>JARDZO010000286.1 GCA_029240815.1 Brevibacillus sp. | reverse complement strand
GTCACATCATAGACGATACGGTTGACGTTATCTACTTCGTTAACGATACGCGTAGAAATTTTCTCGAGGACATCCCAAGGAATGCGAGCCCAGTCAGCAGTCATCCCATCGATCGAAGTTACTGCTCGAATTCCGACAGTATAGGAATACGTACGCACGTCACCCATAACCCCTACCGTTGTCATGTTCGGCAGAGCCGTAAAGTATTGCCAAATTTCACGCTCAAGACCTGCTTTGGCGATTTCTTCACGAAGAATGGCGTCAGATTCACGAACAATCTTCAGTTTATCCTCGGTAACTTCACCCAAAACGCGAATACCCAATCCAGGGCCTGGGAATGGTTGACGCCATACGATTTCATCTGGCAGTCCCAGCTCAGTACCCAGCTTGCGTACCTCGTCTTTAAACAGTGCTTTCAGAGGTTCGATCAGTTGGAAGTTCATGTCTTCAGGCAGTCCGCCTACATTGTGGTGGGATTTGATGGTTTGAGCTGTTGCCGTTCCGCTCTCCACAATATCCGTATACAAAGTACCCTGCGCCAGGAAGTCCATGTCAGTCAGCTTGCTTGCCTCTTCGTCAAACACATAGATAAACTCGTTACCAATGATCTTACGTTTTTTCTCAGGATCGGACACGCCCTTGAGCTTGTTCAGGAAACGCTCGCGAGCATCGATTTTGATGACCTTCATGTGGAACTGGTTGCCGAACGTCTCCATGACGCTCTCTGCTTCGCCCAGACGCAAGAGACCGTGATCGACGAACATGCAAGTCAGCTGATCGCCGATTGCCTTGTGAATCAGCGCTGCTACTACAGAGGAATCCACCCCACCGCTCAACGCGCACAGAACTTGTTTGTTCCCTACTGTTTCACGGATATGTTTTATTTCGTCTTCGATAAAGGTAGTCATGCTCCAGTTGGCTTCGCATTCGCAAATATTGAACAGGAAGTTTGCGATAAACTCAGTACCTTTTACGGTATGGCGAACTTCTGGATGGAATTGTACACCGTACAGCTTGCGATCAGGATTGCTGATAGCCGCTACAGGACAGCTGTCGCTCACTGCGTCTACGTGGAATCCTGTCGGGAGCTCGACTACTTTATCCGAGTGGCTCATCCACACGATTTCGTTTGCATCCCATTTTTCATACAGATTGTGTGCTTCTTGCAGGCGCAATTCTGCCTTGCCGTACTCGCGTTTGCCTGCGCGCTCTACTTTCCCTTCGAGCATGTGGCTCATGAGCTGCATTCCGTAGCAAATGCCCAAGACTGGCAAGCCCAGATCAAAAATAGCCGGATCTATTTTTGGTGCTCCTTCTTCATACACGCTTGCAGGTCCACCAGAGAAAATAATCCCCTTTGGATTCAGCGCCTTGATTTTTTCCACGGACGTATTATAAGGCAGCAGTTCGCTGTAAACGCCCAGATCGCGAACACGGCGCGCGATCAATTGATTGTACTGGCCCCCGAAATCAAGTACGACAACCATTTCCAATGACTTGTCCATCATATCCCCCTTCTCCTGCAAAGCACAGGACTCGCAAGTACCGGCGCCCTTAGCAACCGAGTTACTCACTCGCTTCGTAAAATATCCGCTTCTCTCGGATGAGTGGCACGCAATTGTCGCATATTTGCAAAAAAACCGGGACTGTTACCTCCGACAATTGATACGGAGGCAGCGTCCCAGCTTGTGTACACATGTGCGGTTGCATGTACAGAAATCCGAAGTGCTCTCCTCGTAGTCGCCCAATTTACGGTTGAGCGGTAGAAACTTTCAGGCCATATTCCTGATCATTATACGAGACTCATTGATCGTCATTCTAGCAGATGACACGCCTTTGTTCAAGGCTTCAGTTAACGCATCAATCGCTCAATCAATTGCTCTGCCACTGTGCGCGCCTTTTGCTCCATATCCTTATAACCGTAAATCACGCGCTCATACAGCTCTGTCAGATAGCGCAGATCCTGTCGCTTGTCCCCCGGTATGGAGATTCTACCCACATATTCCCGCAAGGTTTCACCCTTTTGCCGGCGCGTGTAGACACTCTCCATCATGCGAATCAACAGGTTGTAGCGCACGTTGTACTGGGTGCTTCGCTCATTTTTCATCTGCCTGCGCAGCCACCATACGTTGAGGTCTTGCCTGCGCTTCCACGCTGCGAATCCTCCGACAGCAAGCAGCGCAACGATTCCTGCATTTACCTGCCATGGGATAGAGAAGCTCCTCCCAGAAGCAGAGTCTCCTTCTTCCAGATCATCGAGGCGTCCGTCTCCACGATCTGGCGTAGCCGCATTTCCCAAATCCGGCAATGGAATGGGAACCTGTGGTTGAGAAGTTTGCAGGTCATACTTGAAACGGACAGGAGACATAAACGTGCTGGTCGCTTCAAAAGGAACCCATCCATGGTTAGGGAAGTACACCTCTACCCAAGAGTGAGCGTCTTTGTTCCGTACTTCCATGATTTGATTCCCTTGATCGTCCTGCCCGACTCGCTCGCCCGGAGCAAACCCTTTTACCCATCTCGTCGGAATGTCGATCGAACGAAGCATCACCGCCATTGCGGTAGAAAAATGGTCGCAATAGCCGCGGTAGCTATCAAACAGGAAGTGGTCTACGAAGTCCTGACCTTCTTGCGGGACAGGAACATCTTTCGTTTCATACTTATATTTTCCACTCGAGCGCAAGTAATTCTCGATCGCTCGCACTTTTTCGTACGGTGTCTTTGCATTCTTTGTCACCGATTCCGCCAGTTCCTTGACTCGCGGTGGCAGGTTGGCTGGCAGCTGCAAATACCGGTCCTTGATTTCTTTCGGGTATTGGGTCCCCGCTTCGGTCACTGCCTTTTCACTGACAATCGGCGCTTCTGCTTCTATTTGATACTGATTCAGCTTTAGCAGTAATGTATTGGGCCCTGTTACTGGCTGATTCCCATTATCCGTTGTCTGTAGAAGTTTGATCTTACCTGCCCGCACTTCCAGCTGCTGATTCATCTTGTCGTAAACGACAGTAGCATTGGGCGGTCGGTAATTACTCACCTTGTTCAACTGCCCCGGATAAAAGATGGTGGCAAACTGCTGGGGACCTTTGAATTCCAAGGAAGCGTTGACTTTCTTCGTTTCAAAGCCCTTAAACAGTTCATCTTTCCATTCGTATTTTTCTGGTTCAAGGATGGATTCGTACTCACGGATCCCTTTTTCCCAGCCGACTCCGGTGTAGAGATCCTTGGCATCCCCGCGCCAATAGCTCTCTTCGTTGGTAATCCCTCTAAACACGAGTGTATCGTCTTGCATAAAAGGACCACCGAGACGTTCGTCGTTGTTGTCGTAGCCTACTTTCTTCATGGCACCGACAGGAGCTCCCTGATTTTGACCTGTAAAATAGGCGATTGGATCCGGCCAGCTCGCATCCTTTTTCGGAGCGCTATAGGCTATGCCGACACTTACGGCAATGATCAAAATCGGCGCAATCAGCGTACGTATCGCGATCCAGCTCCGATTCCCAGCCAGCGTAGCTTGCTTCGTCATGGTCGTCATATGACTGACCGCGAGCAACAAAAAGCCGTAGATCAAGGTGCGGATGATCCCGCCATCCCCTTCGTAAGGCAAGAACGTATCGAGCACGGCTAGGTACAGCTCCGTCAATACGACAAACCAGAGTCCTTGACGCTGCTCGAGTACCAGATAGGTAATCATCGACAGCAAGACAGTGAGCAACAGGTTAAACAAGGCGTTCCGTGATACGGGCGACATTGCTCCCCAATCCTGATGAAAGGCAAGCGGAATGTCTCGCAAAACCTGTGCAGCTAGCTCCTTCAACCACTCCGTTCCAAACAGCGGATAATCAAACAGAGTAGTGTGCAGGAGCAAAAGTATGACGAGCAGCTTGACGGGTAATGTCAGCCACCGATAAGGTACCAGTTGGTCAATGATCAGGATGCTTGCAGCAATCACGAGAAAAGGCCAGAGAATCCCGGTATCCGTCAGCTCCTGCAGAGGAATCAGCCACTCTCGTAACATCAGGAACAGCAATAGGGCAGAGACCCACTCCAGCAGATTGGGCCGTTTCCATACACTCATGAGTCTACGCACCCCCTATCCGTTTCCACTCGTCGCTATCGATGTGGATCGCAGTACATGACACCTTGCTGGCAGTCAACAACTGCAATGCTTTGCGCTGCTCCGGTGATAGCGCTGTTTCAGCATGTAAGAGGAACAGCTGGATTCGCCTTCCTTTTTGGGAAAGGGCGATCAACCGCCCCAACAGATTTTTCTCCACGCATGGAGTGACCATGATCAACGTCACGCCTTGAGGCTGCTCCAATGCTTCCCGACCTACCACACGGGAGAAGGAATCACTTCCCTGTGGCATGACACGAGCTAACTGGTCAAAGACATGCAGAAAATGCGTGTGTGAAATCCCAGGTGGGATGGAGATTCGTTCGTTTTGCTTGTACACCAGCCCGTAATGGTACAAATTGCGATTGGCATAAGCTATCAGGCTTGCGGTCAACTTTACGGCCGTTTCAAATAAGTTCTCAGGCAGCTTCTGATAGCTCGCCTTTTCAACATCCAGGAAAAACACCGCTTGGTTCATTGCCTGATGCTCAAATTCCTTCGTTTTCAAACCTGTCCCTCTAGCTGAAGCCCGCCAATGAATTTGGCTGAGACGATCACCGCGATGGTATTCCCTCACTCCTCGAACAGCCGCCACATCATCAGATCGGCGATGAGACACATGCACATTTCCGCTAAAGCTTCCGTCTCCCAATGCCCAGTGCTCGATTGTTTGATAAGTAGGATAGACGAGAAACTCATGTGACAACGGAAACACTTTACGCCTTTCGATAAAGCCAAAGAAGTCTCCACCGCTCACTACGCAGTCACCCAATCGATAGTACCCTCGTGGTAGATTGGGTATGACGTAGCGAAACTCTACTTCCCGTTTAAACCAGGGGAAAACGAGCTGTCGATGTGGCTCATACACGCCTGCCAATCGATCCGGCAACGGCTCCAAAACCATGTTCCAGCCGAAAGGAAACCAGAAACGCCGACGCAACCGAATCGCTACAATCACGTCATCTCCATCCTGCAGGCGATTGCGGTCAATTTCTCGCACCACTTCCAGGCTCGTGAACAGAAGGAAGTACGTTAGCAATTCATACGCCAAAAAGACAAGGCTGCTATAAAACAAAAACCAGCTCGCAAAGCCGCCTTGAAATTTAGCAAAAACATACGTGAGCAAGACCAGTCCGATTACTTTGACTTTGCCCCATCTTTGTTGTCTCATCCGCAGTCACCGCCTCAGCTGACCGGCACTCGAGTTTCAGACAAGATCACTGTCAGAACCCGATCAACGGTCGCTCCTTCCAGACGTGCTTCTGGCTTTACGATCATCCGGTGTGCAAAGGTGACTGGAACCAGTTCTTTCACGTCGTCTGGAATGACATAATCACGTCCACGGACGAAAGCTAATGCCTGCACAGCTCGATAGAGAGCCAGAGCGCCCCGAGGACTCACTCCCAAATAAATGTGATGATGATCACGAGTCCGGTGGCAAAGACGCACAATGTACTCCTTGATCCCATCTGACACTTTCACATTTGACACTTGTTTCTGGAGTTGTCTCAATTCCTCTGCAGTCATGACTGGCTCCAATTGCTCCAAAGGGTTCGCATCTGAAAAACGCGTCAGCATGCGCATCTCTTCATCTACACTCGGATAACCCAAGCTCAATTGCATGAGAAAGCGATCCAGCTGTGCCTCTGGCAACGGGAACGTCCCTTCGTACTCCAATGGGTTTTGCGTCGCCATGACAAAGAACGGATCCTCTAACCGATAAGTCACACCATCTACAGTCACCGAACGCTCTTCCATCGCCTCCAGCAGGGACGATTGTGTCTTTGGTGAGGTCCGGTTGATTTCATCCGCCAAAATGACGTTTGCAAACAAAGGACCTTGGCGAAATTCGAATTCGAGACTCTTTTGATTGAAAATCGCTACCCCGGTAACATCCGTCGGCAGCAGGTCAGGCGTAAATTGGATTCGTTTAAAGACTCCGCCAATCGATTTGGCCAATGCACGTACGAGCATGGTCTTACCCACGCCAGGTACATCCTCCAAGAGTACGTGTCCATTCGCCAAAACGGCAGACACCATCAATTCGATCACAGAACGCTTTCCAATTAAAACTTTTTGTATATTGTCAATTAGATTCGTTACAGCAGGATGCGTATTTTCCACCTTTATTGGGTTCATGTTGATACAACTCCTGTTTCTTTAGATTCTTCAGTCAGGTTTGTAACAGCCACTCCTACGCGGTTTACCCCCTGTATCACATTCATAGAGAGCATCCTAATCCTAAAGTAATGGATGCGTTTGGGAGATACAAGGAAAAAATACTTAAAATTTGTAAAATTATTCGCTCATGATACAAAAAAGAGTAGGAGAATGTCCTACTCTTCGATTTCATATGAAAGAAATGGCGTGCCCTGAGAGATTCGAACTCCCGACCTTTTGATTCGTAGTCAAACGCTCTATCCAGCTGAGCTAAGGGCACAAAATATGGAGCGGACGAAGGGTCTCGAACCCTCGACCTTCGCCTTGGCAAGGCGACGCTCTACCAATTGAGCTACGTCCGCATGATCATGATTAAAGGTTTGCTCTGGCTGCAAACCTTTTCTGTTAAGATATGGTGCGGGTGAAGGGACTTGAACCCCCACGGTTGCCCGCCAGAACCTAAATCTGGTGCGTCTGCCATTCCGCCACACCCGCATTGTAATAAAAAACAGAGCTTATTTGATTAAGAAAAAACTGGTGAGCCATGAAGGACTCGAACCTTCGACCCTCTGATTAAAAGTCAGATGCTCTACCAACTGAGCTAATGGCTCCAAATGGCTGGGGTACTAGGATTTGAACCTAGGAATGACGGAGTCAAAGTCCGTTGCCTTACCGCTTGGCTATACCCCAATAATGGGTGGTGCCGGCAATAGGACTTGAACCCACAACCCCCTGATTACAAGTCAGGTGCTCTACCAATTGAGCTATACCGGCACGTTATAAAAGTGGTGGCTCGGGACGGAATCGAACCGCCGACACGAGGATTTTCAGTCCTCTGCTCTACCGACTGAGCTACCGAGCCTCACAAGAAAACATTCCCACCATCTTCTAGAAAGAAAATGGCGGAGCTGACGGGACTCGAACCCGCGACCTCCGGTGTGACAGACCGGCGTGAACTCCAACTTCACCACAGCTCCATATTTGGTTGCACCCT
>JARDZO010000285.1 GCA_029240815.1 Brevibacillus sp. | reverse complement strand
GCCCGACCAGTACGGATCCGGATTTTCTCGCGTCACATCAACAGACACAATCATTCCATGGGGGGATAAGGTCTTCTTCAGCTGTTTGACAAAATCCACGAAATCATCTTTATTTTTGGGATTTATGTTTTCGAAATCGACATTGATGCCGTCGATTTTGGCGGGGACCATTTTGTCTTCGAGGAGCTGTGCAATCTTCTTATGATTATCTCGGTTTCCGATCAACGACTCCGTTAACTCTGCATTAAATTGGTTCCCAAAGAATGCCCACACCTTTTTCCCTGATTGGTGGGCCCATTCTATGTATCGCGGATCAGCCTCTCCAGAGACTAGTCGCTCGGCGTCCAGACTGAACCAGCGTGGAGATACGACGTTCATTTCAGGAGAGATGCTATTTTGTTGGATATAGATGTCCGTGGTACCAAAAGCATTCCACCCTAAAACGATCTTGCCCCGAGCGTCGTGGTTCTTTGTTTGCATGATCGATGCTCCATGAGGGGGTGGAGTCGCATCTTGACGCGGCTGACTCGACGGATTACAGCCACAGAGTCCGAGCAACAAAAACAAGGAGAGACAAATAACCCGTTTTCTCACACGCATGTTCCTTTCTGGCATGTTATTGCTCCGGTTAGTTTGTCCAAATGAAATAGGGATTTTTGCCTCGCATGTTGTTACCAGTTGCTAGTAAATAAATGACGCTGTAACTGTGTGTACTCTCGAAAATGCGACTGTTAGCAGCTGAGTGAGCCAATTGTAGCGGGTGTAAAAACAGATTCTCCACAAGCCCAGCAACAAACCCTTTATTTACCAGTTAAAGAAGTTCTCTTCCTGCTCATGCTATAGGGAGAGCAGAATGGCATCTTTGTAAACCCAGTCGAAAGGATGACAATCACCCTTGACAAAAAAAGATTATGTAGAGGCCATTATTGAAAATGTAAGGAAACACAGTGACCTTATGCCGCAGCATCTTCAAACCTTGTTTGAGGAGGTACGATCAGATTTACAAACGATTTCCTCACAAGACTTTTTTCTCCAAACGAACGGTGCAGTTACAGAACGAGCTCCCTATCAATCGCCTAACCCGAATGCTCCCCTGCTTCGATTATCTGAAGCGTACTTTGATTTAAAAAAAGTGGCGGAAGCAAATCAAGTAACACGGCCAGAACTAGCTTCAGCTGTCAATCAACTTGAGGGCTTATTGCAAGAATCTGATAACTATTCTCCGGAGTAATTCCCTCTTCCATCGTTCGAAGTTTGACGCAAGCACGTACATAACCAAGGAGTCTTGTTCATGGGGGTAATTGGTGATGAGTACACTTTCTATCTTCTCTTTAGGTGGAGTTTACGAGATAGGCAAGAATATGTATGGCATTCAATACGAGGACGATATTGTATTAATTGACTGCGGCTCAAAATTTCCGGATGAAAGCTTGCTCGGGATTGACCTGATTATCCCCGACATTACTTATCTACTGGAAAACCCTGACAAAGTTCGCGGCTTGATTGTGACGCACGGCCACGAAGATCACATTGGCGGCATTCCCTATTTGTTAAGGCAATTCAACATGCCTATCTTTGGAACGAGATTGACCTTAGGTTTGATTGAAGAAAAGTTAAAAGAGCATGGTCTCTTGCAGACGACAGTACGTACTCCCATTGATTCGAAGTCAACGATCACATTAGGCTCGCTAACAATCAGTTTCTTTCAGACCAACCATAGCATCCCCGACTGTTTAGGGGTTGTCTTTGATACGCCAAAAGGTACAGTCGTCCATACGGGTGATTTTAAATTTGATTTGACTCCCGTTAACAATCAGACGCCGGACATACACAGGATGGCTGAAATCGGGAAAAAGGGTGTTTTGGTTTTATTGTCTGAAAGTACAAACGCTGAACGACCAGGGTTCACCCCATCTGAAAAGCATGTGGGTGATCATTTACGTGAAGCATTCGGCAAGGCAAAACACAAGATATTTGTCTCTACTTTTGCCTCGAATGTCTACCGTCTGCAGCAAGTAATTGATGCGGCGTTATTAACCAACCGGAAACTTATGCTGCTAGGAAGAAGCATGGTAAATGTCGTACGAATCGCCTCTGAACAGGGTTATTTGCACGTCCCTGAGGGTATGTTGGTAGAGCCAGAAGAGGCAAATCAGCTCAACCGTAATCAAATCGTCATCTTATGTACCGGTAGCCAAGGGGAGCCAAACGCAGCCTTGTCTCGATTATCCACTTCTAATTACCGGCGTGTGAAGGTGGAGGCTGGAGACACGGTAATTCTATCCTCATCGCCGATTCCAGGAAACGAAAAGAATGTCTCCCGCATTGTAGATAATCTATTTATTTTAGGGGCACATGTTATCTACGGCTCTAGTTCTGCTACAGGCATGCATGTTTCCGGTCATGGAAGTCAAGAAGAGCTGAAACTCATGCTGACGCTCATGAAACCAACTTATTTTATTCCGATCCACGGAGAGTACCGTATGCTGCATCAGCACCGTCTTCTAGCTGAATCCGTGGGAATGGATAAAAGCGATATCTTTATTGTGAATATTGGAGATGTCGTCGATTTTAATGATGGGGTACCTACTCAACAACGAAAGATCCCATCAGGAAATACGCTCGTTGATGGTTTTGGCATTGGTGACGTGGGATCAGTCATTCTGCGTGACCGTAAACACCTTTCGGAAGATGGTATTCTCGTCGTTGTCGTTACCCGAAGCAAAGCAGATGGGAAAATCCTTTCTGGTCCTGAACTCATATCTCGTGGATTCGTATTTGCTCCTGAAGCCGAGGAACTTATGGAGGAAGCGAGTCGAATTGGGATGCTTGCCTTGACTAAACTGCAGGAAGAAAACGTGAACCAATGGGGCCGATTAAAACATGGAGTAAAGGAATCAATTGGTCAGTTCGTCTATTCCAAAACAAAGCGCAGGCCCATGATCCTTCCCATCATTATGGACGTGTAAGCTCCTTGTCCAATATCGACCTCCGTAATCCTAAACCGTCCCTGTTGGGCGGTTTATTTTCCATTCCCTTATATTGATCGGAGTCAGGAAAGAAAATAGCCTTCCAAGGATGAAGAAGGCCTTTGTAAACGAGGGGAAATTAATCCTGATTGTTTTGTTTACCCATGGGTTCAATGTTATTCGTCCATCCCCAGCTTTCAATCTTTGTTTCGCCATTGAATTTGTCTTCTGTCTTACCTTGTTTATCCTGTTCAATTTGAACTTCGTTTTGATTTGTATCTCGGATCTCCATCTAATCACCCCGTTCCTCCCGAGACGGATTTAGGTACGTTCTAGTTTGATTCTGGAAGATGCGTTGTATACAAGTTCGAATGATCAACAAGAATTAGGTATTGCTGCGTTCTTTCCTGAAAAGCTTGCCTCCCTAAATCGTATGAAGGATAACTCTTTTATTCATACTATCCAAGAACGCTACTTTCGAAAGGAGATGTTACCTTGGTTCGGTTTTTGGTAAAGGTCGTCATGAACGGCATCATCCTGGTTCCCTTCCTCTTGTGGTACACAGAAGCAACCGTTTTGTCTGCAATCGTCACTTCCATCGGGTTATCGATCATCGCGTATCTCATTGGAGATAAGCTGATCCTTCGAGCTTCAAACAATATCGTCGCGACCATTTCAGATGCGATTCTGGCTGCCGTCTACCTATGGGTAGTCGCCGCCTTCATGAATTGGTCTTTGACTTGGGGAGAATTGTTGTTTACGGTTGTCGTTTTAGGAGTAGTTGAACTGCTCTATCATTACTTTTTAAAAAGATTCGACGTGGATTCAGAACGCCAAAAAACGTGAACAGTCTAGATAGACACGTAATCCATAACAAAATGCCAACCACATTTGGTTGGCATTTGCCTTTTCATTCATTCCAATTAGGTTAGAACAAGACAGGCTGCTGTTGTTGCTGTGCCTGTGGCTGATAGGCATTAATCATTGTGTTCATGGTATGGTCGGCAAGTTGCGGGGCCTGGTAATAACCTTTGGTATTCATGTACTGCCACGTTTCGTATGCCATTTCCTGACATAGATTCGCTCCATTCACGTGATACTGCCTGATTTTCGGATCTTCACACTCACCCGCCCAAAGCATCCCGACAGCAGAGCCTGTCTTATGCCAATTAAGCATGATTGTAGAGATCGTCATGTCGGATAGACGTGTCGAATGTGGATTGGGTGCCAACATTTGTGGATGCTGAAGCCCAACCGCAGTTGGTTCAGTTGTTCTCCATTGAGTCATCTGAGGCATCGCAGCTACATGTATGCCTCTTCCCATCAATTCCTTGCTGATAAGCATTGATGATGACGCGTTTTCAGTGGAGAATACAGAAAAACGCATATAAAAAAGGACTAGGCTTTTTCGACCTAGTCCTCGAAGCGCCACGAGCTTCCTCCTTAATAAGTCCCGGATGAACCCGCGCCCCCTGGATGTTTTGGAGGTTCGACAGTCTCACCCTCTGCAGCCTTGCGGGTTTCAAATGAATCGGTAATACCTGCAGAGTGAGTTCCCAAGATTTCCAACTCTTTATTTTGGGGCTGCTGCTTATTATTATCTTTCATGGCCTATCTCTCCTTGTGAAACAAAATGCAAGCTACAGGTAGTTTGTCTCACAAGAATGTTCCTAGTCATTGTTCGTGAAAGGTCTTATGATACGCTTTGCTTCTTTTAAAGCCCACGTCACGCGGTTTTGCCCACGTGTCAGGTGATTGATGGTAACGTTGTACAGATGAGAATCGGGAACAAGGCTTTTCAAGGTGGTGGCCGGCGCGATATCTGGCAGCTTGGGAACATCCAGAGCAGGGTCATGACGGAACTTGCCGCGCCGCGAGAAGTTGATGGTGATCAAGGTGCGCCCAAGTTCCTGCAGCTGTTCATTCACTTTCTTGACTTGCGGATCGGTCACTTCTCCATTTTGCAAACTTTCAATCGCTTGATAATACGATTCCAGATCGGCACGAAGATTTCTGGCTTCGGTCATTGCCGTCTCAAAGCTAAAATGGCTTCCTGCTGCTTCTTGATAGGATTGAATGGTTTCCATGAACTCATCCACAGTATTTCTAAAGTTGTACGGCAGCAAAGATGCATTGACCACGCGCAGGATCGAAGCGGTATAGATTTTGATGTCTTTTAGCAAAATGTCCATATCTGCCACGTGCAGCAGATCATCTTCCGTATGCCACTCGATATTCGCACCGCATCCGCCCACTGGGTAGTACCCTTTTTCCTTCAACAACTCCTCCGGCATACTGGAGGAAAGCATGTAGAAAGACGTAATCCCGATGTTGTTGAACGAATAGTCACCGGCACGGGATGGTCTGCTGCCTTTCGAGCCCTGATTTACTGTATCCTGAATCGCACCCTTGCATAGCTCATCCACTTCGCTCATCCATTCGCTGTAGTCGTAGGAAGTAGCCCAGCGGCAGCCAGGAGAGTCGCAGTTCACTTGCGCCACACAATTGGCATCCAGATCGAGCCCGAATGTATCTGCAAACCAAGTGGAGCCCGCATATCGTCCCGTAGAGTGACCAGGCCAAATGGCGATCCTCAGGCTGCGCTTCAGCTTATCGCGATGCTTGTAGAAGACACGAGCCATTTCCAGCATGGCTGCATCACCCGTCGTATTGTCTCCGATTCCTACGTGCCACGAGTCCAAGTGCCCATGGAGCAGTACGTATTTCTCCGGCTCCTCTGTCCCTTCGATGAAAATGTCAATCAGCGGGCAAGCAAACCAACCTTTTTTGTGAACCGTCTGGAATTCAACCTGCACTTGGCCTTGCTTGCACAATTCAATCAACTCGTCTCCATCCGTACGGTTGACTGCCAACGCTGGAATCTTGGGCTCATTGTCAATGGTATCCAGATCAGGTGCTCCCCAGATCGTTGTGCAAATTCCATCATGAATATTCTTGCCCGGGTTGACAAAGATCGCACCCAGTACTCCAAGCTTGTCGAAAGAGGCGACTTTGCCTGGCATGGCGAGACCTTCTGTAATCACCACTTTCCCTTTCACGTCACTAGAATCCACACTGACCTGCGAATGAAATACTTCTTGCATATCTGCAGCATGACCGGACGGGATGTAGACAAGCTCGCCGCTCACCCATTGATCTCCTGTGGAAACAGCGAAGGCTGGGGTTTTCGCCCGGATTTCTTTGATAGCAGGGCATGTTACTTTTACACCTGCGTGTTCAGGGACACTCAGGTATAAATCTGGGTGATGAACCTTGTGAGGCACTCCCCATTTTTCCAAAAAGCTGACGAGATGATTGAATGCAATGCGCTCATCTTCACTGGATGACTCACGGACAAGCGTGCTGAACTGCTCCAGAATGACTTTCGATGCATCCAGATTAATTTCATCCAACAAGGTTTTTTCCGTATTTTTATAGGCAATAGTCAATTGAATTCTCTCCCATCATGATTATCGTTCATTCATGCTTTCAACCTCTGCTGACCATTGATTCAACCATCTTTAGCGCCGCTTTCGCCGGATTGATCACCGGGATACCGAGCAAGCTCTGCATATCTTCCGCTACCTGCATAAAGGCCATGGACATGCATCCTAGTACCAGTACATCCGCGCGATCACGCTCGATGGCTTCCCTGCCAATCTGAACGAGCTTTGCCAGTGTTTTCGCACGATTATGGGATAACTCCAGGACGGGAATATCAACGGTGCAGACAGATGCGACCTTACTCGTCAGTCCTGACTTCTGTATCAATTCATAGCTGCTGGCCACCATACTGTCGGCCACTGTCAGCAACGTGAATCTCCGACCGAGCATAGCCGCAGTATGAAAACTGCTCATCCCTGGTCCCACTACGAGCATGTTTGTACAAATCTCCCGATAGGCATCGATACCAGGATCGCCTGCGCAACCAACAATCGCCGCATCATAGCCTTCGCGTTCCAATCGAAC
>JARDZO010000284.1 GCA_029240815.1 Brevibacillus sp. | reverse complement strand
AAACTCTCCAATAAAGTTTGTATCTGGTTCAAAGCTGGCAAATCATTTAATGATAGACTCATCAACGCTTTCGCTGTTCAGTTTTCAAAGAGCATTTTCACAAGCACTTCAAAAGTGCCGGACTAAAAATATACCATGTATCATTGTTTTGAATCAACCGGTAAAAATTGGTGAAGCTAAGTAAGTTGTTATTCAATTAAAACCGGACTATTAATTTATCATGTTTACGATACTCAAATCAATAGCAACAAGTTGGTAAATAGCTCAATCTATACTCATTTAACATCGCCCTTTGAAAGGCGGATTACCAATATAACATGATCAGATCACTATGATCAAATGTAATCCTTGGAAAAAGCAGATCCTTTTAGATTACGTGAGTCTCCAATCTAAACTAGTAGATTATCCGCTGATAGTTATATAAGGTTGCCGTACTAATACCGGCTCCTCTATTTGTGTTTGTTCCACTGCTGAACACTTTTAAGCGTAATTTCAGGCCCCTGAAATGATGCAATCTTGCAATTGAGACTTTGTGCGAGACAAGGACCCCTATAAGTGCTAGCCGCTTGTAGAAATGGATGACAGAGCATACAGTTACGTGCATCGTAAACCTTTACGCCCTTGAATTAGGTGAACTAATCGCCAGACGGCTTTTCGGTTAATCGATTACTCGTTCTATTCGGCTGGACAACCGCGAACACCAAAATTGGCCTTCTTCGTCCCGTTTCCTGTGTAAAAAATAACAGCTGCCGCAATAAAAACCCCTCCAATAAGGAGAGGTTTTTGACGTATACGTTTAGGCTTTTAGATTGGACTCCTGCAACTGCGCCTGTGGAGTATTGCGATCCATCACGTATTTCCCCACGAAAATCGCTGCGATCATGAGATACGCGTAAACGAATTGCATGGACGAAGCTTGAGCGAATCCAACGCTCGGGGCGTGGATGATCCCAAATAGCGAAAGGAGCGAAGCTGTCGCGCCTGCGATGGCAGCACGCAACGGCTTGTCTGTGATGGCAAATATCGCAATGCAGCCCCACACCATACTGCTGAGTGGTGCGCCATTTCCCAAATGGACGAGACCGTTGTAATAAACGCCCTTGTTGGCCATGGCGGCAGCTCCCACCGCCTGACTCGTCGTTCCGGCCGCAGAGAGTATATTATTCGCCAAGGTCAACGCCCAATTGGCGATCCATGGGAACAAGCAGATGAAGATGACTGGCACCTCTATCTTTGGCGTCTCTCGAACGACCTGATTGGCTGTCACAATCCCGATGTAGACCAAGATCGGGACAATCGCTGCCACCGGAATGACTGCCAGCAAAAAGGCGCCAAGGCCAAAGAGGGAAATGATAAACATCGACAAGCCCGTTGCAACTGTGTAACCAATCCCAGCCCCCAATGACTTCCATCCTGCATGACCGACATACACCGTAACGGGATATGGATTGCCGCAGAAGCATCCGATAATCGAAGAGATTCCATTGGCCAGCATGACTTTTCGCGTATGGTATTCGTCGCCAGCGGCATGCGCACTCTCGATGTTTTCCAGGTCAAAAATGTAATTGGCGAGCCCAAGCGGAACGGCAGATGCCAAATAAGGAAGCGCATGCGGAATTCCTTGGATCAAGCTGTCGACGTGCACGGAAGGTGGATTAAAGCCAAACGACTGCATAGAAGCTGCGATCGCCGCCGGATCTTGCAGGCCGAAGATCCACGCCAGGGCGGTTCCGGTAGCGAGCAAAAGAAAGCCTGTTGGAATCTTTGCGAACAAAGGTGATTTACCGAACCAGTTGAGGAAGATGATGATGAGGACAGCAAATGCCACGAGCGGTGTTTCAAACGATTGCAGCATCGGGTTCATCGCCAGGAGCAACAGACCTAGACCTGACAGACACGACAACAATACCGTTCTCGGGATCATACGACGAATGGTATCACCCAAAAACGAACCGACGACGAGAATCATGGCTTCAAAAAAGCACCAGACGAGTGCGATCTGGAAAGCAAATTCCGCGTTTTTTGTCTGTAAATAAACCGGCAAAATGACCAAAAAGGTGACGGTAAAGATCGAAGGCGCGCTCGGCCCGGATGGCAGAGCCGTCACATCTCTTCGCCCTGTTTTCTTTGCCAGATAATAACCAAATACGAAATAGCAGATACTGGCTAAGCATATCCCTAGCCCAAATGCAGGAACTACTCGACCGTACACGATTTCTTCCGGAAAGCCTACGACGAATAACAGTAAGGCAATCATCGTCAGCAGATTGGTCAAGTTATTGGCGAGTAGACCAAAATAAGCTGCCCAGTCGCCCTTTTTCCAAAGCAATCCTCGTACGTTATCCATTTCCGCTCAGCTCCTATTATGAAAGATGGATGGGATCTGATCTACTGGCACCGTTCACCTCATTGTTTCCTTTGCCGTTTTACACGCTGGCTTTGTTATGAAAATGCGTGAACAAGTGATCGCAGTCGGCACGCTTCTCCACCTTGATCATGTATAGCGCGCTTTTGTCTTTACCCGACAAAAAATCGCGGAGGTGTTTATCAGAAAAACCGTGCTCATGGGCATCGTCGTTCGTGGAGCAGTAGTACACTTCCTTGATTCCTGCCCACATGATGGCACCCACGCACATGGGGCAAGGCTCGCATGTGGCGTAAATCACGCATCCCTCCAGATTCATCGTGCCCAGTATTTTGCACGCTTCGCGGATCGCCACCATTTCTGCGTGCTGGGTCGGGTCATTGTCTGCCATCATCCGGTTGCTGCAAACCACGATGATCTCATCCCCTCTGACGACTGCTGCCCCGAACGGCCCTCCGATGTTGTTGTCCATGCCTTCGATGGTCTTTTCTACGGCTAGTTTCATGTAATCCATCGCGATTCTGCCTCCTCTTATACTCTTATCTCACAATGTGAGTGCCTGCCTTGTTGTTGACCGCGTCTTTGAGGCTTTCCGGGTTCGTGATGATGACTCTGGACCCGTTTTTCTCCAAAAAACTCAGGCTCGCCTCGATTTTTGGCAACATGCTGCCTTTCGCAAAGTGATCCTGTGCGATATACTTTTTCGTTTCTTCCACACTGATTTGCTCCAACGCCTTTTGATCCGGTTTCCCGAAATTGATGCAGACGCGAGGAACCCCTGTGGTGATGATCAGTGTCTCAGCGTGAATTTGCTCTGCCAGCAAGCTCGTGGCAAAGTCTTTGTCGATGACTGCATCGATCCCGTCATACTGATTGTCGCCTTTTTTCACGACTGGAATGCCTCCTCCACCAGCTGCAATTACCACGTAGCCGGATTCAATCAGCGACTTGATTGCATCCTTTTCGATAATATCAATCGGCCTTGGAGAAGGAACGACTCGACGATAGCCGCGACCAGAATCCTCCACCATGACCCAGTCCGGATGCTCAGCCTTCATCGCTTCCGATTGTTCCAGGGTAAAGAAGGAGCCGACTGGCTTCGTAGGATTTTGGAAGTTCGGGTCATCGCTGCTGACTTCCACTTGAGTGATGACACTCGCCACTTTTTGCTTCATCCCGCGCTTGGCAAATTCGTTCGTCAGCGCCTGCTGGATCTGGTAACCGATTCCTCCCTGTGTTTCTGCCACGCAGTTGACCAAAGGAATGGTAGGCATCCCGGTGATTTCGTTGGCGATCTCGCAACGGCGCATCGCAAATCCGACCTGCGGGCCGTTGCCGTGCGTCACGACTACCTTGTAGCCTTCCTCGATCATATCCGCAATATGGGCGACCGTTTCTCTCACAGCTTCATACTGATCCTGAATCGAATCGCGTCCATTTTCTCTGACTAATGCGTTGCCTCCGATGGCAACAATAACAAGTTCTCCCATCTGTATACCCCTTTTTCATTTAATGTCGACTCTACGCTTCACTCTGTAATGTGGTCGTGCTGTCAGGAAACGCTTCCGTTCGGTTTGTTCATGCGATGACAAAGCGTATAGAGGACGAAGGAAAGAATCAGCCCACTGAAAAAGGCGAATTGATTAAGCGTAGACAGCAGAGGAACATTCTTGAGAAATGCGCCGGACATCGGAAGAATGAAGCTGATTGCCATGACGGTGCAGGCCACGACGTTGTATCCATTGGAGTACTCGCCGTTTTCACCTGGTTTCACGTACATGCTGGACAAATTCAATCTTCTTTTGCGTTCAATGTAATAGCTGGACAACATAATTCCTGCAATCGGTCCGTACATGGAGCCGATGAAGCTATAAAACAAGTACAGCGTCTCTGTGCTCGACACCAGCTTCCAAGGGAGAATAAGCGTGCCAATCACTGCTGTCCAGATACCTGCTGACTTGACCGTAAACCATTTTGGCAACAGCGCCGTCATTTGCAGGCCCGCAGGCAACAGATTGCCGAATACCACAAAGCCAGTAGCCCCTACGTTCAGCGCCAGAATCAGCACGATGACCGCAAATGGATTTTCGATTTTGCCAATCGCGTCGACGATATTAAAGATCGGCTTTCCAAACGCGATCTCGGTCCCGACGATCAGTCCGATGCACGTAATGGCAAAGAGTACATAGGAGACAATCATTCCGATCGGAAGGCCAATCATCGGTGCCCGCGGCGTTTTGGCCCGCTGTGTCAGGTCTGCGATGTTTACGATCGGACCAGCCCAGTTGGAGACCAAGGCACTTACGCATGCGATGAATACCAGCCCATTCTCCATTGGCTTGGCTGGCACATAGTCCAAAATAGGACCGATACCGCCGCCGATCCAGATTGCCCAGATTGCTGCCCCGATGATGAAGATGTACACAACAGGCGATGAATACTTGCTAAATACACTCAAGATGTTCATTCCACCTAAAAACAATAAAACCGTGACCAGCCATAAAAGAATGTAGGAGAGCATCGTGGGGAAATCCAAGCCGAACAAGTCAAATCCGGCTCCCCAGGTCATGTAGCCCGGAAAGATTTTCTCAAAAATCACGTTTAATGATTGCGCCCCTACTACTGTCGTGGCCCCAAAGAAGACGACCCCTGCCACCAACCCGCGGCATAGCGCAGGAATGACAGAACCTTTTACACCAAATGAATCTCGCAACAGCATCGCAAACGGAATACCGTACTTGGAAGCTGAGTAGCCGTTCAGCACATATCCAGCCGAAACGATGATGGCAGACAGCATGACGGCTAGAAAAACTTGCGGGACGCTCAGACCGAGAGCGAAAAACCCGGCTACTGTCATGTACGACATGATGTTATGGACAGCGCCCATCCAGACAGTAATATAAGAAAACATACCCCAGTCTCTTTGCGCAGTTGACTTTGGTAAAATATCTTCGGAATATCCATAGGATTTCCACTCTTCACGTGATGCTTCTGCTTGTGGTGCTTTCCATTCTACCTGCGCCATGTTCCATTCTCCTTCACCAAGCTCCCCCACCTCACACTCGACTCTCGCAGCGTCATGAGAACCATCCCCTCTGCTGCGAAAGTCTCGTGATCACAGGAAAAGACTTGTTAGCTGATGCGTTCGCTCAAAGTCAGGAGCGCTTTTTCAAAAGCCTCAGCAGGCGGGTACGTAATTCCCGCTCCGATCATGCCAATTCCAGCCTCCTTGTGGGCAATCGCTGTATTGATGATCGGCAAGATACCCGTCTGTACCACATTGCGAATGTCGATACCCGTCGCCACGCCTTGGAAGTTCAAGATCGGAATCGTCACATTCGGGTTCTCTGCTGTCGTGATTTCTTTCATCTTGGTAGAGAATCCAATCGCTTCATCCACGGTTCCGCCTACCAGTGCGACAATCGCTGGAGCGGCCGCCATCGCAAATCCGCCGATACCGTATGTCTCCGTAATCGCGCTGTCCCCGATATCCAGACCGGAATCTTCCGGCTTGTACCCAGCAAACATCGGTCCTACTACTTTTTGAGCCGGACCCGTAAACCATGTATTTCCCGGCATACCGCTCACACGGATTCCAAATTCTACGCCATTGCGGGCCATCGTGGTGACGATCGTGCTGTATTCGATGCCATGTGCCGCATCGAGGGCGCATTTGCACAATGCCATCCAGGTCGGACCGGAGAAATAATCGCTGCTGGCGACGAACTCAAAGACTTCGCGCTTTTGCTCCTTGGTGAAATCAGTCTCCAGAATGTATGGAGTCAGCGCTTGAATCAACAAGCTCGTACCCGCATTGTTCCGGTTGTGGCACTCGTCACCCATGTGCAGCGCTTGCGCGAGCAGCAATCGCAAATCGATCTCTCCTGCGATTTTCATCGCGTCGCGCAGCATGGGGCCGAGAACATCACGCATCCAGTTCAGACGTGTAATGACACTTTCGTCATTTGCACCCATTCGGAGAATTTTGGACATTTGCTCACTCAGGTTTGTATAAGCCACGTTGCCGTACGTTTTATTCTTGACCACATGCATGTACATGGAAGCAGAAGTGACACCCGCCATGGAGCCTACGCAATTGTGTTCGTGGCATGGAGAGAAAGTAATCGCACCAGACGCAGCTACCTGCTCGGCCTCTGCGATATCTTTTGCCAAACCTTCGAACACGAGCGCACCAGTCACGGCACCCTTCATTCCTCCGCACATGCGATCCCACGTTATCGGTGGTCCAGCGTGCAGGATGGTGGTCTTGGTCATTCCCGGAACGACATTGATGGCTTGGTCAAAGCCAACCAGCATCGGCTGCGATTGAATGATTCGCTCGACTGCCAGCTTGTTTGCTGCTTCGATTTTTTCTGCCAAAGCAGCATTTTCCAATCGATCCAGAGCGGCGATCAATTCAGGCCTTCCACCGCCTGGCGGTTTCCATTCCAGATGTGTCGCACTTCCCTGCTGCTTGATGATGTCATCTTTGAAAAATTCGATCCCTACGTTAATGGCATGAATTTTATTTGAGAACAGCTCGTTGATTTTGCTCATGGTTGGTTATGCCCCTTTCCCCACGAATTCCCTGGCCAAAAGACCTGCATTGGTACTGCTGCTTGCAA
>JARDZO010000049.1 GCA_029240815.1 Brevibacillus sp. | reverse complement strand
AGAATTTCCTCGCCTTGCTTTGCGATCATAAATTCATTTCGGAACCAGATGGTCAACGGCTTGTCGCTACATTTTTCGATCGGGTCAATCGTGACCTCTCCCTCAATGAAGCCACCGACATCTTCCCATGTTGCTTTTCTTATTACACCGTAATATAGATGTCGTCCATCTCCTGCCGCAGCAATCGCTTGAGCTGGGGTGCTTCCTTGTTCTCGCGCTTGCCTCATCGCTTTGCCTACCTGCTCGGCTTTTGAAAGCGTCCCAAGGATGACCGTTTCTTTTAATCGCTTACCATCCACTGGATGATCACATACACCTGCTAGATTCCCTGAGGTACCGGCAAACGCACGGGCAATCTGCTCCGCACGGCCGTGGTTGACGGCATGCTGGACGATCAAGGTATCTCCAAACCGATTGGCGAGCGCAAAAGGAGAAATCGAAACATCATAAATATGGAACGTCGTGTGCGCCAAATCAGGTACAGCTCTTCCTGCTGGATCTGCATCGATTAACGGCACTCCGAGTTGAATAGCTGTCTCGATCGCACACGCCGTATTCCCACCCAGCTCTGTTGCGATGACTGCCTTCATTTCTTTTCCCAAATACGCCTGTAAGGCTCGCGCTGCCAGTGTAGACACTTCATCTGGTAGAACAGGCAGACCTGCCAGGCGCTTCTTTACTTCCTCAGGAGGAGGGGCGACGGAACCTACATAATAAGGAGAGGCAATCAGCCAATCATCCCCGACTTCCTCTACTGAGATCGTCGTTACGACTTTACCGTCTGCATACAATTTACGAACAAGCGCCAGCCCATCCGTGAGGCTCCCCCCTCCTCCTGTTCCATAAATGCACGCCCCGTAGAGCATGTCTTCCACTTCCTGCAATGTTAACTGTCTCAATCGCTGCTACTCCCTTCTCCCGATTCTAGCTGTCCTTTTATATGATTTTTTCTATTCCAAGATATGCCCTTCCGTTTCTGGCAAAAACAGAATAATGAGTAACGTAATTACCATGAATACCTGGATGAAAGACACGGTCGCATTGAAAGCCCATCCCCATCCGATCACCATCCCGATGAGTGACGGAGCCAACGTATTTGCCCACCTTTGCGCTCCTGCACCAAAGCTGTAACCCGCGACTCGTCCATTTGTTGGGTAGATTTCGCCAAACCATGTATTCCAGACGCCCCACGCTCCCAAGCTGAAAAAAGCGAGTGCAAAGTTGTATATATACAGTTGATTCAAGTCCGCAGCATACGCAAAGCCAAATCCACTCGCAACTGCCAATGCGACGAAGGTGACCATGACCTTTTTGCGTCCGTATTTGCCCGTTAACCACGCTGCCACCATGTAGCTAGGAATCTGGAAGAGTGTGGATAAGGCCAAAAAGGTTAAACTCTGTGACATGGACAATCCCTTTTGCGCCAACAACGTAGGAATCCATGTGTACAACCCCCAGTACCCGAACGCAAAAGCAAAGTTTATGATAGTTTGAAGAGCGGTCAACTTCCGAAAGCGTTTGCTGAAGATCGTAAAATAATTCCCTTTTGTCATCGGTTCGACCCACAGTTGCTCATGTTGGCCTAAGGTTATTTTGCCTTGACTGAGGTAACGGATCGCTTCTTTCGCTTCCTCTTGTCTCCCTTTGCTCGCGAGCCAGTAAGGCGATTCCGGTATCTTTCGAATCATCAAAGCCCATAGACCAACCAAAGAACTAAGGACGATAACACCACGCCAGCCCCCCAACAGTCCGTCGCCTTGCATAAAGAATGCGGTCACTCCTAAAGCGAGCAGCATCCCAAGCGGCCAACCTGCTGATAAATAGACGACGCCTTTCCCTCTTTGTTTGACCGGGAGCATTTCTTCAAAATAGGGATATCCCGAAATCATCACGCCTCCCAAAGCAATGCCTGCGAGGAGTCGAATGGTATACAGCATGAGAAAGCTGGTAGAAAACGGTGTGAGCAAGGAAATCACACTAAAGCTGATCAGACTGAACATCAACGTCTTTCTTCGACCGATCCGGTCGGCGATGATCGCCCATATATAAGTGCCCGGTATCATCCCCAGATAGATAGACCCGATCAACGAGCCTTCCTGAAGCGGTGAAAGCTGGAAGTCGGCTGCTATGGAGCTGCTCAGAAAGATGATCAGCATCATCTCCCACGCTTCAATGACAGAGACAATAAACAAGACAATTCCTACAAACAAGTGCATTTTCGTAAACGGCATTCGTTCGAATAATTCCCCTACTTTTATCAAGTTCTTTTTGTCTTTGGAGACTTCCATAAGCTGTCGCTCCTTTTTGTTGGCAGTTTACGTGAATAAATGGAAGGCTTTCACTTCAAGATCCGGCGGTGATTGATATCCGACCTTTTTGCTGTGGCTCCATTTCATTTTTTGTTTGATATTCACTAAAAATTCCGCATATTTGACGGAAGCCAAACTCACATCGATGACAGGAAACCCCAATTCGTCCTGTAACTCTTGATAAAAACCAATCTCTGCCGTACACCCCAGAATGATGACGTCTGCCCCATCGCGTTCAATCGCTTCGCGTGCTGCTTGGCGTATCCGACTCATGGTCATTTTGTGATCTTTTTGAAAGTCGAGGACCCCCATTTCCAGCGACTTGAAGGAGGCGAGCTTGTGAGAAAAACCGTATTTGTGCACGTTCTCCTTCATTTCGGGAATCCACTTTTGCCTTCCTACGATAATGGATACACTTTCCCCCAGCGTGGTGGCGATGTGCAAAGACGCTTCTGCCGGTGCTGTGATCGCCATATATTTCGAAACTTCACGGCATGCACGCAGCGCAGGATCGTAAAAGCATCCGATGATGGCCGCGTCATATCCGTCTTCTTCTGCTTTTTTGACCATGTGTACAATGTCTGGCATTACCATGACCTCATAGCAGTTGTACTCTAAATGCAAGGGGCCAGACTTCGTACCGAAAGATGCGACATCTACTGTAGTGTTGGGACCGACAATCTGACTGAACTGGGAAGTAAATAGCTCTACATCGTCATCACTGCATATAGGATCGATATACAGAATCTTAGTTCCCACCGATTGCAACCTCCATCTCTTCATCGCTCGCATGCGAGGGAGCAAGCTCCCGTCACATGTGCGAAAAAAGTCGACTGTTTTTACTGCCCAAACTGTTGGCGAAGAGTCGTTTCTCCGCGCACTGCGTACGACTCGCGATCAAGCACTACTCCATATTTTTGCTGAGCCTGTTCAGGAGTCACATAGCCATTCTTCGCATCCTGCGCCACCTGTTCGACAGGTCGGTTGAAAGGGTGACCGTAGCCTCCGCCCGTTCCCGTCACCAGCTTCACGACGTCTCCTTTATTCAGGGGATAACGTGCATAGATCCCATAGGGGCCATCGATATCACCATTTGCTTTCTCAACGTAAAACTCGTTTGGCGAGCCAGATTCTCCGTCGTTGACTCCCCATGGCAAAAACTTGTTTCGACCAAACGTGACTGTCACGGCTTGTTGGTCGCTCATCGCTCGATAGGAGCGAACTACCCCTGATCCACCGATAAATTCGCCTGCCCCTGCACCATCGCATCGCAAGCTGTACTCATCGACCATAACCCCGTATCTGGTCTCCGCAATTTCCACTGGCATATTGTAGGTTTCTCCGTCACCGATGCAAAACTGACCTCGAACACCGTCCTGGCCGTCACCTGCACCCCATCCACCAACGGAAGGCTCTACGATCAAGAAAGGCTCGTCCGTCACATGATGCTTTCCGGACAAGGTCACTGCGCAAACGGACAGAAAATGGCCTGCAGCCAGACGCTGCGGTAATATCGGCGCGAGTGCTTTCCAAACCAAATCTCCCCCAGCTGAGCCACTTTCCCAATATACGGATACAGGGGCAGGTCGCTCCGCAGAAAAAATCGTTCCCGGATCGGCAATAATCTCCAATGGTCGGAATACTCCATCGTTAATATCGTGAGAAGGATTCGTGATTGCCAAATAAATCGTACGAACGTCTGATACTAATGTCGTGAAGGAGCAATTGACTGGCCCCAACACTTGCGGATGACTTCCTCTGAAGTCACAAATAAACTGGTCGTCCGTGATCGTGACCTTTACCTGAATCCGAAACGGCCCATTCCCCATTCCATCCGAATCGATAAAATCAACCGCTTCGTAGGTCCCTTTTTGCAGAGAAGCCAGTTCTTTGCGAGCGAGTTGTTCCCCATGATCCAGCAAGTGATGGATGGAAGCCAGAACGACATCTTTTCCGTGCTTTTCGCACAGCTCCTGAAAACGTCTCTCCCCCGTTCGCAGTGCTGCTACCTGTGCCCACATGTCTCCTAGGGAAAGATCAGGGAAGCGGACGTTGGCTTGAATCATATCCACCAAAGCCTGGTTGACTCTCCCCTCATCAAACAACTTTACGCATGGGAACTGCAGCCCTTCCTGAAAGATGTCTGTCGAATCATTTGTAAATGAACCCGGATCTTTCCCGCCTACTTCCGTCCAGTGCGCTTTATTTGCGGAAAATGCGACGATTTCACCTTCATAGTAGATCGGCATGACCAACCCGACATCAGATAGATGAGAGCCGCCTCCACTATAAGGATCATTGATGATGATGATGTCCCCTGGAGAGAGATTCTTCCCCTCGGCAAACTTCTTCACAGTATCGCGCACCATAAAGCTCAGGTTGCCGATGAAACCTGCTACGCCATGTCCTTGCGTCAGCAGTTGACCTTGTGCATCCGTCAAACCGCACGCATAGTCCAACACTTCATAAATGATAGGACTCATGGAAGTACGCCCCAAGGTGTAAAACATCTCGTCCCCGATGGCAATCAGAGAGTCCTTTACAATTTCCAGGCTGAAAGGGTCTACTTTTTGTGCCGTCATTTAGTTCACCCCCGTATGAATAATCAGATTTCCATAGTCATCGACGGTGAGTGTCTGACCTGGGTGCATAACAGTAGAGGAGGAACGCTCTTCTATAATCGCTGGCCCCGCAAAAGTTGCTCCTGTTGAAAGCTTTCTTCGGTCGTACACATGTGTATTGACCCATCCTTTTTCCTCGAAGTAAACCTGACGCGTTTCAAAGATTGCTTCTGAGGCAGGGATATTTGTTTTCTCCAGTTTTTTGAGCGCCGGCTTGTTTACTTTGCCAAAAGCTGTAAGATGAAGAGAAACAATCTCCGTCCCAGCCTGTTCGAGTCGGAAGGTGTACGTTTTTTCGTGCAACTGGTGGAATCTTTCTACGATCTCGGCAAATGTATCCGCTCCCCATTCGCCATTTGGAACTTGGACCTTGACCGTATGCTCCTGCCCTACATATCGCATGTCTGCAAAGCGAGCATAGATAACGGAATCACGTAGAAGTCCATCTGCCTCGTACTGGTGCCACGCTTCCTGCTCCAAAGCATTCCATGCCTGATTGATTTCGGCTACATCTACTTGTCCCAAACGTTTGATGTACGTTTGAATATAATCACGTCGCAGATCGGTCATGAGCATGCCCCAAGCAGAGAAGACTGACGAAGCCGTCGGAACCACTACCTTTTTTACGCCCAGCTCTTTGGCGAGGATTGGTGCGTGCATGGGTCCTCCGCCACCGAAAGCAACAAGCGTAAAGTCACGCGGATCGTAGCCTTTGCGGACAGATACTAGCTTCAGTGCATTTAGCATATTTGAGTCTGCGATACGAATCATTCCGAGGGCGGCATCTTCTACAGACATGTCAAAATGACTGGCTACTGTCCCGTGAATTGCTTGCTTCACTTTTTCAAGATCGACGTTGTAACCGAAGTTCCGTGCTGCCAATCTGCCTACGACGAGATTGGCATCTGTGGTCGTCGGCTTGGTTCCACCCAATCCGTAGGCAACAGGTCCAGGAAGTGCTCCCGCGGACTCAGGTCCTACCTTTAACGAGCCCGCATCGTCAATCCAGGCGATCGAGCCTCCGCCATTCCCGATCTCAACGATATCGACGACGGGGACTTTGATCGGATAACCTGCACTTCTCTCCGATCGCTCAATATAGTAGTCAGTCGATACTTTTACTTCTCCCTTGTCTATGAGCGAGCATTTTGCCGTTGTTCCGCCAATGTCGAAGGCAATCAGATTTGTTTCGCCGATGAGTTCGCCGAGTACCGCTGCCCCGTACACCCCAGCAACTGGACCGGATTCAACCATGTTGATCGGTGTTTCTTTTGCCTGTGCGAACGAGGTTGTCCCACCGTTTGACTGCATGATGTAGTTGTAGCTGTCTACTTGGTTTTCCTTCAATTTTCCTTGCAGCTTGTCAATATAGGAAGCTGCTGTAGGCTTCACGTAAGAATTCAAGACGGCCGTGTTTGTGCGTTCGTACTCGCGCCATTCCTTCGTCACTTCATGCGAAGCCGTGATGTACACTTCCGGCCAAAGCTCCTTGATGAAGGCTGCCGTTGCCTGTTCGTGCACAGGATTCACATAAGCATGCAAATAGGCGATTGCAATCGCTTTCACATCTTCTTTTTGAAAGTAGGCGACGATTTGCTTGACTTGCTCACGGTCTAGCGGACAAATGACTTCCCCCTGATAATTGAGCCGCTCCTCCACTTCAAGCCGCAAATGACGAGGAACGAATGGCTCAGGCTTGTGATAACGAACGTTAAAGAGGTCAGGTCGATTTCCCCTCGCGATTTCCAGCACATCTCGAAAGCCTTTTGTAGTAATGAGGCCAGTCTTGATTCCTTTTCTCTCTGTCAATGCGTTAATAATCACGGTAGAGCCGTGGATGAAGGTGTGGATCGCCGCTTTATCGATCCCGCTCACTGCGATGACATCCAAGACCCCTTGCTCAAAGTTCGGCGGTGTTGTCGGGCTTTTCGCGACACCGATGTCACCCTGTTCATCGACGTACACCAAGTCGGTAAATGTACCGCCAATATCTGTTGCCACTCTCATGGAGATCCTCCCTTTTGCCGAATGCCGGTAACGGCTATAGGCAGATTAAAAAATGACTGGGGTCAGTACGCAGAGCAATTGCGTTTCTTCTTGTAACGGATTCTCGTATTCGTGCTCGATGTGGGATGGAAAGTGAATCGAATCCCCCTGTCGGACGAAGTACTCTTCTCCTGCAATCTCAAAGAGAACCGCACCCTTGAGGACGAAGTAAAATTCCTCTCCCGGATGACTGAAGGTTTGTTCCTTTTTTTGATTCGGTGCCAATTTGACAATCATTGGTTCCAAAGAGCGTTTGGGGAAGTCGCCACCCAATCGTACGAACGAGGTAGCTGAACTCTCCACACGGAAAGGCTTTTGCTGATCTGTCTTCACGTGATAATTGGAGTGAACCTGCTCTTCAAAAAAGAAGGTCATGGTTACTCCAAACGCATCCGCGATCTTTTTCAGTGAAGTGATCGCTACGGAAGAAGCTCCTCGTTCGATCTGTGACAAAAAGCTGACGGACAGATTTGTTTTTTCACTTAAATCTTTCAGGGTCATGCCCTGCTCTAACCGTAAATCCTTAATCTTTTTATGGATGTCATCCATCCTGCTCACCTACTCACATTCAATTCCGGAATTGAAGTATTTGAAAGACTATTGCATATATTCTTTATCTATTACGATAATACTATAACGAATTACTGTTTTACAATAATTAATTATTCTTTTACTTTATTTCTTTGCATCCATACAAGAATTCCTGCTACTCACTTTACCTGTATTTCCTCAAAACATTCTCCGTATGCCTGTCGATTGCTACTCTCAAATTGACTAATAATTGTGATAATATAAGGATTGTACGAGTACATGCGTAACGCAAAAGGAGACGTGGAGAATGACGAAAACGGCTGAGCTCTTTCCCATCGCGGCAGTTCGTGAGCAATTTCCTGCATTACGTCGGACGCACCAAGGTAAGTCTGTTGTGTATTTTGACGGTCCTGGCGGTTCACAAGTAGTCAAAAGCTCCATGGATGCCATTTACGCCTACATGACAAACGGTGGCGCAAACCTTCATGGATCGTTTCCCAGCAGTCGGGAAACCGAGCAGATTATTGCGGACGCGAAAGATGCAGTCGCTTCCCTTTTTGGCGCCAAGCCTGAGGAAGTCGCATTTGGAGCAAACATGACGACCCTGACATTCGCCATCGCACGTTCATTGGGACGTGACTGGAAGGAAGGGGACGAGATCGTGGTTTCTGAGCTCGATCATCGAGCCAATGTTGACCCATGGCTGACGATTGCCGCAGATCGCGGAATGACCGTGCGCTGGCTTCCTGTCGATCCCGATACGCTAACCTTGCGTCTCGACGAACTCGATAGTGTCCTGACTCCCAAAACACGCCTCATCGCAGTGGGACTGGCTTCGAATGCCGTGGGAACCATCAACGATATCGCCACCATCTCCAAAAAAGCGCATGCGCTTGCTATTCCAGTAGCAGTAGACGCTGTCCACGCTGCCCCTCATTTTGCGATCGATCGGGATGCACTCGGTGTAGATATCCTCCTCTGCTCTGCCTACAAATTTTTCGGCCCGCACGTGGGGATCGCCGTGATTCGCCAAGAACTCTTTGAACAAATCCAGCCTTACAAGCTTCAACCCGCGCCAACCTATATACCGGATAAGCTGGAGACTGGAACACAAAATCATGAAGGAATCGCAGGCATTCGTCCTGCCATCGAATTTATTGCCGGTCTGGGAAAAGGACAGGATTTACGTGAGCGGATTTGCACGGGGTATGAAGTGATCGAGGCTTACGAAAATGCTCTTGCGGACAAACTCCGTAGTGCCTTATCCGAGTTCGATGCCGTGACTCTTTATCAAGCAGCACCGGACGTACCCAAGACACCCACGATCGCTTTCCGCGTTGCAGGCTGGAGTACACAAGAGTTTTGCGCCAGGATGTGCGAAGACTACAGCATTTTCATTGCGGACGGGGACTTTTATGCAATGACCCTCGCAGACAAGCTGGGTATCAATGAAAGCGGCGGCTGGATCCGTGCAGGTTTGGCACCCTACAACACAGAGGAAGAAGTGGAACGTTTTATTCGCGGGATCAAAGAATTAATCGAGGAATAATCAGTAGAAGAAAGAAAAACCCGAGATCCAATGCATCTCGGGTTTTTTCGCTTGAGAAAGAGAGCTTCCAAAAGGGCTTACTAGCACGATTGGCCTTCATTACTAGATTTATCTGAGTGTAAAATAAGGCAATGACAAATCGTCATCTACCTTTTCATAGATGACTTCGACGGGTACTCCAATCTTTATCGCCTCGCGATCACCAACGATCCGCGTCATCATCCGGACTCCTTCCTCCAGCTCCACGATCGCTACCACATTGGGCACCTGATCAGAAAAGGGACCAAACGCTCGGTGCACAACGGTATAGCTGTATATCTGTCCTCTTCCCGTCGCTTGTGTCCACGCTACCTTGTCTGAAAAGCAATGGGGGCACAGTAGTCTCGGATAATAGATATGCTGATTGCATTCTTCGCAACGTTGAATCATCAGTTCTTGTCGTCTTAGACCTTCCCAAAATGGCTGGGAGTCGGAATCAATCAACGGTCTAGGAATTTGGCTCGACATGCTAATCCCTCCCCAGTAGTAATCCTCAAATGCTTCCCCGTGCTCGATCATTTTCTTTAGATGCTTGGACAACCCCATCACTCTTCTTACACGAAGTCTTTATCGTAGGCGAAGCTCGCGTTTTAAGACTTTACCAGAAGGATTGCGAGGTAATGAGCTGACAAACTCCAATGCCTTGATCCGTTGGAACTTTGCCAGCTTTTCATTGGAAAAGAGAAGTAGTTCTTCGGGGTCACATTGCGCGCTCTCTTTCAGAACGACAAATGCTTTGACAGCTTCCCCCCAGACTTCATCCGGGAAACCGATCACTGCCGCTTCGAATACGTCAGGATGCATCAGCAGGACTTCTTCAATATCCTTCGGGTAGATGTTGACCCCGCCGCTAATGATCATGTCTTTCTTGCGGTCACGCAGGTAATAGAATTGCTCCTCGTCTTGGTAGCCCATGTCCCCAGTCCGGAACCATCCATCTGGCAGCATCGACTCGGCTGTCTCTTGCGGGAGGTTGTAATAATGGCTAAACAGCACGGGGCCACGGATGACAAATTCGCCGTCTTCTCCTGCAGCGACATCGTTTCCCTGATCGTCCACCAAGCGTACTTCGACGAAATCACATTGTTGCCCCAAGCTCGCTGCTTTTTTGACCACTTCTCTTGGCCGCAAGCTCAAAAACATGCTCGTCTCCGTGCTGCCGAAAAACTCGGTCAGCTCGCAATTGAATTTCTCAATGATTTGCCGCTTTTTTCCTTCCGACAAAGGAGCGGCCGCTGCGACCAGCATCTTGAGCGAAGAGAGATCGTATTGTTCAAACGTAGGCAATTGCAAAAGCAAATAGTATTGCGTCGGTACAAAAAAGGCGTGCGTGACCTGGTGATTCTGGATCAACTGCAGCACCTTCTCAGGCTGAAATTCGCGGGATATAACCAGTCTGCATCCAAATACGCTCAAATAAAACATGTGGGAATGTCCGACGCTATGGTAAATCGGTGTCGACACCAACGCCTTACTCGTGTAATTGATTTTCCTTTCGATTGCCGTCCGCAAAAGACGTTGAAGAACAACCTCCTGCGTCAAAACGACCCCTTTTGGCAAAGAAGTCGTTCCTGAAGAAAACAGGATCGCGGCCGGATCATCGGGGAGTACTGAAATTTCCAGATCTTTTGTAGAACCGGCTGCGAGCAGCTTTTCGTAATGATGATAAGGCAGCACGGGTTGCATAGAGACTACAATCGTCGTCTCGGGACGTATCTGCTCTAGCTGTGGCGCAACCTTCTCAAAATGTGAGAGCTGCTCCTCCTCCACAAACAAATATCGAGAATCCGAAGTGCGAAGCAAATGTACGAGACTGTCTCCCGTGATCATGTAGTTCATCGGGATACACACAGCACCCACTGCAGAGATCGCATAGTAGATTTCTGCACTTTCCAACCGATTGCGCATATAGACTGCGATATGGTCGCCCTTTTTTACCCCGATCTCCAAGAGCGAATTTGCCAAGGCATTACAGCGCTCATACACCTCCCTAAAAGTGAGGACTTTATCCTCGTAACAGATTGCCTCGTGATGGGGAGAATTTTTGGCAAATACTTTTAATCCCATGTGCAAGGTCGCCGGAAACATTGTGAACACCTCCTCCGATAGGGCCCGATCTCTCGTATCTCCGGCCATGTCTGGCTCATTTGTGCAACTGCCACATCCGTTTGTGTTCTTCCCATTCCGCTGCAAGCTCCGCCCGAAAAGCAGGAGCAGCTACAGCGATCAGCGCTGTCGCACGCTCCCCCAATGACCTGTTTCGCAAATCGGCGATGCCGTACTCGGTGACAATGAACTGCACATCCGTGCGTGTCGTGGAAACGATCGTTCCTCTGCTTAGTTGAGGCATAATTCTCGAAATGGTCCCACGCGCAGCTGTTGCAGGCAACGCAATGATCGATCTCCCATTCCTAGACAGACGTGCCCCACGGATAAAGTCGACCTGTCCCCCCGTCCCGCCGTATTGCACTCCATGAATCGTCTCCGCATTGACCTGGCCAAACAAGTCCACCTCAATCGCTGAGTTGATCGAGACAAATGAGTCCAACTGCTTCATCACCACAGGGGAATGCGTATAACTCACGGGCCGAAACTCGACGAGTGGGTTTTGATGAATAAACTGGTAGAGCCGCTCCGTGCCAACAGCCATACCCGTAACGATTTTTCCTCTGTCCATGTTTTTTTGACTCCCGGTCACCACGCCTGACTCCACCAGTTCGACTACCGCATCACAGATCATGCCCGAGTGAATCCCGAGATTTTGTTTCTCCGTCAAATGCCCCAAAATGGCTAACGGCACTGAACCCACACCGAACTGAAGGGTATCCCCGTCTTCAATCAGCGACGCTGCGTATTGCCCGATTCGCTCCAGCTCGGGGGTCAATGACGGTGTAGCAATCTGTGGCAAGGGATGCTCGACATCCACGATATAATCGACATGCTCCAACGAAATGCGGACAGAGCCAAACGTGTGAGGCATGTGCCCGTTCACTTCCGCGATGACAATCTGTGCCTTTCGCAAAACAACTGGCAGAAAGTCACAACTGACCCCAGCCGAGCAATTACCCTGTTCATCGGGCTGAGAGATTTGAATGATAGCGACATCGATGGATTCCAGCTGATCCAGATACGTGTAGATCTCGGAAAAATGCATAGGGATGAACTCGGTTTTTTCCTGAGCAAAGGAATGCTTAAACGCCGAAGTCATGAAAAAAGTAGTCATCCTCGCCTCTTCGTGAAAGGCAGCAAAATCAGTATGGTTGACCCCTGGGATTACGACAGACGTGTAGTGTATCTGCTGGCTCGCTTGCGGATGATTGCGCAATGCTTCTAGGATCGAGACTGGTTCAGACGTACTGCCTTGCACATATACACGCATTCCTGGCGAGAAAAGGGACGGAACCGCTTTTGCATCGATCCGTTTTGGCATCATCGATACACGCAGTTAGGACAGCTCTTTTCCGACGATGGAAACGAAGGAAACGCATTGTGTCGGATGCCCGCCCAAGTTGTGTGTTAAGCCAATTTTCGGATTATCGAGCTGCCTTTTTCCCGCCTTTCCTTGGAACTGCAAGTACATCTCATAGAGCATCCGAAGCCCACTCGCACCAATGGGGTGTCCGAATGACTTGAGTCCTCCGTCCGGATTGACAGGGAGCCTGCCTTCGAGATCGAAAGCTCCTTCCAGTACATCCTTCCACCCTTCTCCCCGTTCACTGAAGCCCAAGTCCTCGTAAATCACCAGTTCCGTAGCCGTAAAGCAATCGTGTACCTCTGCGAGATGAATGTCTGTTCGCGGATTGGTAATGCCAGCTTCCTTGTAGGCAGCCTCCGCTGCAACGATATTTTCCTTGATCGATGTAAAGTCGAAGTCTTGTCGCAATTTTCCGTCACCAGGTCCGGCAGCGATAGAAAGCGCTTTGACATACATGGGATCTTTGCGATATTTATGAGCATCCTCTGCACGCACAATGATGGCTGCAGCCGCACCGTCTGCCACTCCTGAACAATCCATAACTCCAAAGGGTGAGGCTACGATCGGCGAACGAGCGATATCTTCCAGCGATACTTCGCTACGGAATTGCGCTTTTGGATTTAATGATCCATTTCGATGGTTCTTCCATGCAATTCGCGTCAATACTTCTTTGCCCTTTTCTTTATCCAACCCATATTTCGAAAAATAAGCAGGGGCTAAAAAGGAGAACGCTGCCGGCGCTGTAATGTTCGGAGCAGTCCCGTCGCTGGCTGGATTCGGCCTGACCAGCCCGCTAAATCCACTGTCCTTCAGCTTTTCTCCGCCAATCGCCAGCACGATATCGTATACGCCCGCTGCTACTGCATAGCATGCGTTGCGAAATGCCTCTGATCCGGACGCGCACAAATTTTCCACACGTGTTATCGGGATGTACTGTGTTTTCAACGCACCCGAGAGAGTCGTTCCCGAATACCCGGATATCAAGGTCCCGAACCAAGCAGCCTGCACATCCTGAGGTTCGATTCCCGCGTCCGCGAATGCTTCATACGCCGCATCCACTAGCAAGTCGTCGAGACTCTTATCCCAATGCTCAGCGAAGCGCGTGCATCCCATTCCAATAACTGCCACTTTGTCACAGATTCCTCTCCTGCTCATATGGAGCCCCCTTTCACCGTTTTGGACGAGCTTTCCAGAAGTAATTGTGTATGCCCTTTGCCTCATACAAACGGCGGAAGGTCATTTCCACTTCCATTCCGATGGCGATTTCCTCTTTGCTACAGTCCGTCACTTCGCATATGACGCGACCGCCACCTTCAAAGTCTACGACAGCCACGAAAGAGGGAGGCGCTGGGGTTGGTGCTAGATAATCGATCGTAAACGTCATCACCTTTGCGGTCTTGCCGACAAAACGGTACGCTTCCATCTGATCCTTTGCCTGGCATTGGACACACACCCGCTGCTTCGGAAATTGCGGCGTCTCGCAGACTGTGCACTTCGACCCATAGAATCCTAGATTTTGCTCGTAATTTCGGAACATGGCTGGAGCAGAAGGACGATCTGGCTCAGGTCTTCTCGGAGGCTCTACCTCAAGAATCCCCCTCCATTTTAGATAGCTGCTATAGGAGAGTTCATTATTTTTGATGGCCAAATGGTCTTGTACGGCTTTTCGTCTAGGCAGGTTTGAGATCGCTTCTGTCACTTCAAAGAGCAGCATATCTGTCCCTTCGGCAAAATTTACGACGAGGATTTTCTCGCCGGGCTGCGCCGTTTCCAATGCAGCCGCGAGTATGAGAGAAGCATGAGCACTTCCCGCAGCCCCGACGGTACCGAGAAGAGTGTCCTGAATCTGTTCTTGGGTAAATCCTAGCTTCTTCGCGACTTGCAAATAAGAACGATGGCCTGGGCTGGAAATGACTACTTTGGAGATGCTGTCAGGTGTTAGCTTATTCCGCTCAGCCATAGCTTTCATGGCAACGGTTACATTTTCCAGCAGTACGCCTGAAAGAAACCGGTCTTCCCAGCTTTGGGAGAATGCATCCGATTGGCTTTGCCATTGACCCATGATTTCTTCGTGCAAGGTCTGTGCGTCAAGCAAGTTGGCGATTACCCCGTCACCGCTGCCGATTAAAAAGGCAACCGCACCATCTCCAAAAACCTGTTCATTGTTTCCCGATGGCGCTCCGATGCGGCAATCGGCTGCTATCACCAGCGTCGTTTCCTCTGCTTTCGCCGCCAAAATGGCGGAAGTACCGCTGCGCAGGGAATACGCCAACTCCACTCCTTTTACGCTCGCTGGTAAATCCAGCGCTTGAGCCAGAGTTGGAATAGACGACTTCTCTTTGTACGGACCGCTGGCCGTAGCCAAATAAACGGATTCTAGCTTGGTGACATCCTGCCCCTCGAGACAATGAAAGGCTGCTTCGACGCCCATCGTCAAGCTGTCTTCATCAAATGACGCGACCGCTTTTTCACCGGCGAACACCGATGTGCCAAAAAATTCTTTTACCTTCTTGCGCTGTAATCGGTTATACGGAATATAGGCACCGTATGATAGGATCCCTTTCATTTTTATCCCTCCCTCTTCCATTCATCGCTTCCCGTACCGCCTACATCCCCATATTTTTGGCCAGAATCACTTTCATGATCTCATTGGTACCGGCAAAAATCGGATTGGCTGCGATATCGCGATACATGCGGGCAATCTTGTACTCTTCCATGTAGCCGTAGCCGCCATGCAGCTGCATGCACTCGGGGGCCATTTTCCGTGCCATATCCGTGATCCACCATTTCGCCATGGACACCTCGTTTGTGACGTCCTGCCCTTTTGAGAACTTGACGATGGTATCATCCATCAGCACACGTCCGAGATGAACCTGTGTCGCCAGCTCTGCCATGACGAATTGTGTATTTTGAAATTTACTGAGCGATTTTCCAAAGACGTGACGTTCCTTTACATACGATAGCGTCGTGGACAGCATCTCTTCTGCCATCACTTGCGCACGCAACGTGCTGATGATCCGTTCACGCTGCAGCTTGTTCATCAGGTAGTAAAAGCCTTTTCCTTCTTCTCCGAGCAAATTGCCTATGGGTACTCTCGCATCCTCGAAAATGAGCTCCGCCGTGTCCTGGCTGTTCATCCCCACCTTGTTTAGTTTGCGTCCCCTGGAAAAACCAGGCGTGTCTCGATCAACCAACAGCAAGCTGATCCCTTTATGACCCGGCGTTGCTTTCGGATCGGTCTTGCATGCTAAAATGATCAGGTCAGACAGAATGCCGTTCGAGATAAATGTTTTTTGACCGTTGACGATATAATGATCACCGTCTTTGATCGCAGTTGTCTTGATCGATGCCAGATCTGAGCCTGCACCTGGCTCTGTCATTCCCACCGCTGTAATCAGGTCTCCGCTCAAGCATCCCGGCAAGTACTTCGCTTTCTGCTCTTCGGTCCCATACTCTGCGAGGTAAGGGGCAACGATTTCACTGTGCAACCCAATACCGGACAAGCCCGCACCAATCCTGGACAGCTCCTCGACGAGCACAATGGAAAAGCCTAAGTCCAGACCTAGACCGCCGTATGTCTCATCGACCCACGGGCATAAAAATTGGTTATCTCCGAGCTTCTTCCAAAAGCTGCGTGGAATGATCCGATCTTCCTCCCACTGATCAAAAAACGGTAAGGCTTCTTTTTCAAGAAATTTACGCAAGGCTTCACGAAACATCAGATGCTCATCCGTGAAATATTCCCGGCGTGTCTTGTGTGCCTCCAATATTGCTACTCCGGCCATCGGGTTTCCTCCTCCAATCAAAATGCCAGAGCTAGGCTCTGGAAGGAAGGATCGCTTCAAATGTACCTGCGACCTTTACTTCCCCCTGACGGTTCATCGCGATGACTTCCCCGATCACCTTACGATCTGTTGTCTTCTCCAGAACCCTACCAGTGACTTGGATCTCTTCACCAGGAAATGTCATTTTCCGAAATCGAACATGGACCTTTTGCACATATTTTCTGGGGATCCACGAGGTAATGCCTTGTGAAGCCATTCCCATCACCAGCATCCCATGAGCTATAATTCCTGTCCCCGCTTTTTGCCCCACTTCTTCCACGGTATGGAGGGGGTTAAAGTCGCCAGATGCTCCGGCATATTTTACGAGCTGAACACGCGTGATCGGGCTTTTTTTCATTACGGGAAACGAATCTCCCACATGCAAGTCTTCGAAATACATCTTGTATCCCTCCTTTTTCGATTTCTGGTCTAATGACGATGCACCAATGTGTTACGCGCAATGGCAACAAGCTCGCCTCTTTGATTTCGGTACTGATTTTCGGTCGTCACCAGATCCATTCCGCCCGAGGAACCGCTTTTTGTCTCGGCGCTGACGACCTTACTCGTGACCGAAAGTACATCACCTGCGATAATATCCCCCAAGTATTCATACTCCTGCTCCCCGTGTAGAATTTTCACGGGATTGAGCTTCAACTTTTCCATTTTTTCGTCAAATCCAAAGCCGCCGAATGTATCGATCACTTGCAAAAAAGTGAGTGGGATCGGAATACCTTCATATCCAGCCTCACAGGCTGCTTCCAGGCTGAAATAAATGGGATTCGTATCACCGATTGCGTTTACCAGCTCTCTGATTTTTCCTTTTTCCACTTCAAGCTGATATGGCTTGAACTCGAGACCGATCAGCTCTTTTACATTTGTCGTTGCAGACATGGTCTTTCACCTCTTTTTCCAGTCTTTATTTACACGAGGGGTTCATACGGGAATACTTGGCTGCTCGTTTCCAGTGGCGTAAATGATGCTTTGAACGACTGCTTCAAGGTGGCCAGGCCTTCTACCGTCCATCCATCAGAGCTGTATGCACCACGTACCGGGCGAGGCTGCGAGAACAAGAAGATTTCTTTCCCTCTGACACCAAAGATTTGGCCTGTTACGTCCGCTGCATCATCTGTCGCCAAATACGCGACAATCGGTGCGATATGATCCGGTGACATCTGTTGGATCTTTTCTACCCGTTTCTTCTGATCTTCGGTTTCTGTGGGGATCGTCCCAATCAAGCGACTCCAGGCAAACGGTGAAATGGCATTGGCCGTGACATGGTAACGAGCCATATCGAGTGCTGTGGATTTGGTGAGCCCGACGATTCCCAGCTTGGCCGCCGCGTAGTTCGCCTGTCCGACGTTGCCGATCAACCCGGATGTGGATGTAAAGTTGATAAATCTTCCGCTCTTTTGCTCTTTAAAGGTGGGAGCTGCCGCGCTCGTCATGTTAAAGCTTCCCTTTAGGTGAACCGCGATGACAGAATCCCATTCTTCCTCTGACATTTTAAAAATCATGCGGTCTCTCAAAATCCCAGCGTTGTTCACCACGACATCCAAACGCCCGAACTTCTCGATGGCCATTTTTACGATCTGATGGGCATTTTCCAGTTCTGTGATCGAATCGTAGCTAGCGACAGCCTGACCGCCAAATGCTTTGATTTCGTTCACGACTTCATCTGCAATCTTGCTGTCACTGCCGCCCCCCGCTGGGCCTCCCCCTAAATCATTGACGACCACCTTTGCTCCTTCCTTTGCCATGAGTAATGCGATTGAACGACCGATTCCACGTCCTGCTCCCGTAACGATTGCCACTTTGTTTTGTAAGCTGCCCATGCGTCATTCCTCCATCAGTTCGTTTTCATTTTTCCTCACATTCATAAGTGGAAGCATAAAGCGTGCCACCCAGGTATGATTGCAATCGAGGAGCACTATCAATGTGGACTGCCGCGCCTTAAGTGTCCGCGCAAGGTAACATTGTCTTCTTTTGGAGACACTTTTGCTGAATTGTATAAAGGAGACGACAATTAGAAAACTTGGCTGCGCCAAGCTTTTTTCAAAACAGCGGTCCTCTGCGTCACTCCTCAGAAGGGTAGCTGCAGTCCTTCCTCCTGGAGCATTTTCTTGAAATCACTCATCATTTCTTCACCGGGATATCCTTTTTGGTTCGCTTCTTCCACCCATTGATCCCAACGCTTTTTAGCAGGAGCTTTGAATCGTTTCAGCTCTTCTGGAGAAAGGGTAATGATCTCTCCTTTTCCCGCTACTTCTTTCTCGTATTTGGCATAGGCCGCATCCAATTCTTTCGTGTAGTTGTCCGTGAACAATTCTGCTAATTTGGGACTCAGCTCGGCGTCAAACATCTTTTTCAAATCATCGGGGAGCTTGTTGTAAAAATTCTTGCTCATGATCGGGATGATCGGCGTCGTGGTTACTCCCATTTTGGTCATGTATGGAGCCACCTCGTAATACTTGTACCCTACAGCGCCACTTGGTGTATAAATGGCCGCATCCAACGTGCCTTTTTGCAAGGCTTCATAGATTTCTTCGATTGTCATGGATACAGGTGAACCGCTCCAAGACTGAATCAAATCCACTTCTCCTTTACTCGGGATCCGTACTTTCTTCCCTTTCATATCATCGACGACTTTGACGGGTTTGACCGTAAATAGCTCGTAGGCATCCGATGAGGACATCCCCATATAGACGACGTCTTTAAAGCTTTCCTTGCCGTATTTCTCTGCGAATTTCCCCATGACTTTCGCTGTGCTCTTCGCATCAGGAAAAGCGAAGGGAAGGTTGCCGATCGTAAAGGGGAACAGCTCTGTATCGTAAAAATAAGGAACGAGAGCAGGTCCTACGTCATAGACGCCGCCTTTTACATCTTGCAAAACTGACTTGGAGCTCCCTAGTGTCCCGCCATGGTACAAGTGAACTTTGATTCTTCCATTCGTTTTTTCTTCAACGAGTTTTTTCCAAGGCTCGAATACTTTCGTCGCATAGGGATGCGTAGAAGGCGTGACATTGTTGACGTTCATTTCAATGACTGGATTCCCGCCCGATGCGCTCCCACCACCGTTTCCCCCTCCACACCCAGCTAGTAGCACCGCAATCGCAAACATTGAGCAAACCGACTTCAAAAGCTCTTTCCTGATTTTCATGCCATTACCCCCCGCCCCTCATTTTGTTAGATCACTTCTCAAACGCTCTTTGACCTTTGATCTCACCACATGGTCTCGGGCAAATACAATGCGATAGCCGGAAAAAAGTAGAGTAAGAAGATGAGGACAAGAATCGGGATCAAAAAGCGCAGCGAGCCTTTAAAAATATCACCCAAGCTCAGATCGGGAGCGACGCCATTCAGAACAAAGCAGCTCATCCCAATAGGTGGAGTCATCAAAGCCATTTCTACCACAATCACGATGATGACCCCAAACCAGATCAGATCGAAGCCTAAGGCGTGAATGATCGGCAAGATAATCGGGATGGTCACAACGATCATCGCCATCGTATCCATCACGGCGCCAAGCAAAATGTACATAAGGATGATCAAGGAAAAGATCAAGCCTGCTGAAACATGGAGTCCGTTCAGAAGTTCCGCGAGCGCCATGGGTAGACGAGTGATTGCTAAAAAGTAATTGAGGATGAAGGCTGCCAGCATGATGGCAAAGAGAAATCCTGTCGTCCGCAATGTTCTTGACAAAGACTCGACGAAGTTTTGCCAACCGAGCTTTCTTCTGATCAAAGCGATAAGAAAGGCACCGAATGCTCCTACGCCCGCTGCTTCCGTAGGACTAAACCACCCGATGTACATCCCTCCGATCACGATTGCAAATAGCACAATGACCCAGCCGATATGGCGCAAAGAAAGGAATCGCTCCTTCCAGCTGGCTCCCTCTCCCTTTTGAGCAAGGCTCGGATTAATCAAAACGGAAAAATAGACTGTGAGAATGTACAAGACGGTTAACAAAATGCCGGGCAGTATCCCGGCGATCAGGAGTTTTCCAATCGATTGCTCTGTCATCATCCCGTAAATAATGAATACCGTACTCGGCGGTATCAAAATACCAAGACTCCCTCCTGCGACGATCGCGCCACCGGATAGCGCCTTGTTGTAACCCGCATTCACCATTTCTTTTGACGCGATCACCCCCATCGTCCCGGTCGTGGCAATACTTGAGCCCGAAGCAGCAGCAAATATGGCAGAAGCCCCGATTGTCCCCATCGCCAATCCACCTCGGACCCGGCCAAACCAGTGTCGAAAAGCGGTAAACAGCTCATTACTGATCCCCGAGACGAAAAGTAGCTCGCCCATCAATACGAACATCGGGATCGTTGTCAGCGTATAGCTGAAGCTGTGATCCCACACGATCGTCTTTATGACCGTATCCAGAACGGTTCCATCTCGCAGATAGAGAACTCCCAAGAAGGCTGGCACGGCCATGGAGATCGCTATCGGGACGCGTAAAAACATCAGTACAAACATGACCACAAGACCAATGATGCCAACGATTTCCAACTCCATCAGTGACTCACCTCCTCCTTTCGTTTCATGATTTCACCTTTTTTGAAATGAACGATGGCTAAAACAATCTTTAACAACGCTTCCATCCCCCACAAGAAAAAACCGATTGCCGCGATAAATTGCAGCGGGTAATGGGGGATGCCCAACAGGTCTGTCGTGAGTACGAGACCCAGCATGTTTTCCAGACCAAGCCCGAGAAACACCCAACTGATCATGAAGCAAATCATGACAGTCAGCGAATAGCCGATGACATCCAGAAAGGATTGAATCCGTGGTGAGAATCGGTCTACGAGCAGGCCGATGGAAATATGCGCGTCTTCGGCTTGCGAGTAAGCAAGACCAAACATGATTAACACCACCATCATCGTCTGTACGAGCTCCAGATCACCAAGTACTGGATGGCCGAATGCCCTTCCGATTACCCCAATGGTAATGAACAGCATCATAAAGCTCATCGTCGCCAATGCGATCCATTTCGTCACTCTTGTTAACGTCTGAACCACTTTGAACAAGGCATTCACGATCATCACCCTCTTTTCGTTGAAATCGTCTTCATACGTTAATCGAGCACAAAGCATGCCAAAGCTTATTTCGTACGATTGCCGCAAGGAATTTTTAGCATGTGATGACCTTCTGTGCATTTTTCCGTAAAAAGTGTCCATGAACGGTAACAATGTCTTCAAAAAGGGACAGTTGCCCCGTTTCCATTTCTGTTCGAAAAACAACAAAACCACTCATGTGGGAGTGGCACTTTTCGTGTGGCGGGAATGACACCAAGTTTCTTGGATATTTTGGTAACACCCTAAACAAACTACACTATACAAGGAGAATGATGGAAGGGGGATAATGATTTACCAATGCTAGATGCCGTCCTTCAGAATCTGTCATCATCGATGGATGTAGTCGTCCAACCTGTGATCTCCCCCGGTCACCGTGTGACACTTGTCTATATATCCACCATCATCGATAAAAATTTGCTTCATCAGTTTGTCATTCAGCCGTTAACCGCGAATATACCGCGCTTTTCAAGTGATGGTGATGAATTGTTTCAATGGTGCAACGCCTTTTTGCCAGTTGCTGAGAAACAAGAGACCTCTACCGTTCATGAATGCGTGGAAGGTCTTCTTGCTGGTAAGTGTCTGATATGCTTTGAAAGCAATACTTCCTACCTTCTCCTGGATACCGCAAAATTCCAGGCTCGCTCCGTCTCCGAACTTACTACGGAAACTTCGATACGTGGTCCACACGAAGGATTTACCGAAGAGCTGGAGATAAACATTTCATTGATCCGCAAACGATTGAGAGATCGACGGCTCCACTTTGAAAAAATCACAATCGGCAGTGTCACAAAGACAAATGTAACGGTTGCTTACTTGTCATCCCTCGCATCGGATCAAACAGTCGAAAAAATTTGCAAGCGGCTACGCTCCATTCAAATCGATAGCGTTTTGGAGAGTGCCTATCTCGAAGAGTGCCTTCAGGAAACTGTCTGGTCCCCCTTTCCTACGCTCCTGAATACCGAACGCCCTGATGTAGTATCCGCCCATATCTTGGAAGGAAAGGTAGCCATTTTAACAGAAGGAACACCGAATGCGCTCTTGGCTCCCATGACGTTCTTCCAAATGTTTGTTACACCGGAGGATTATTATCAACGAGCAGACTTTGCTACCTTGCTACGTTGGTTACGGATCTTATCGTTTATCCTTTCAGTCTTTACGCCTGGTTTGTATATCTCCATTGTTTCGTTCAATCAAGAGCTTCTCCCTACCCCCCTACTGATCAGCCTTGCCGCTCAAAGAGAAGGTGTCCCCTTCCCAGCTTTCCTCGAGGCCCTCATAATGATGATCATTTTCGAGGTGCTGCGAGAAGCTGGGTTACGGATGCCGAGAATTGCGGGACAAGCCATTTCCATAGTAGGAGCCTTGGTAGTGGGCGAAGCTGCAGTCGCAGCAGGCCTCGTCTCTACAGGGATGGTCATCGTCGTGTCTATAACCGCAATTTCTAATTTCGTCGCACCCAATTACAGCTTTGGTATTTCACAGAGAATCATTCAGTTCGTTTTTTTATTTCTGGCAGGGTTTATCGGTATCTTTGGCCTTCTATGTGGATTCCTGCTCCTACTAATCCATCTCGCCTCGTTGGACTCTTTTGGAACCGCCTATTTTGCCCCTGTTGCTCCGACTGTCCTTTCTGATTGGAAAGACACACTGGTCCGAGCCCCTAGGAAGTGGATGCACACGCTGCCGAGAACATTCCGACCCAAGCGAAAAACGAGGTGAAATTCCTAATGCATCACACAAAATGGAAGCTGTCGGCAGTGGCACTCTTGGCAACTTCTTTCCTTGCTGGGTGCTGGGATATGAAGGAAATCAATCAACTGGCCATCGTCAATCTCATCGGAGTAGACCTTCATGAGAATACAGGCAAGCAGGAACTGTACTATCAAGTCATCAATCCAAAAGGGATCGCAAAACAAGCAGGAGCTGCCGAAAAAGCAACGGTCTATACGTACCGATTTGTAGGTAGGATGGGAGATCAATTTGAAGACATATCTCCCGATGTCATTCCTCGCCAGTTATTTACTCATCATTATCAGGCGATCGTGGTGTCAGAGCGATACGCGAAATCAGGACTGCGTGACATGGCCAATTTTAAAGAAGGTCACCCTGAACGCGGCTCCAACGTCTATCTCCTGGTATCCGACTCTCCCATCCATCGAATCATGGACTCCTATATCCCTTTGGAACCACTACCTGGCCGTTCGATGCGTGCCATCATTGAAAATCAATCCATGATGACCGGTCGGATCAGTACCCGCACCCGGTTGAAAGATCTGATCGAGAATATGGAAACGGAACGGATCAGCGTATTTCCCCTCATCACCTACATCGGCAAAGAATCATCTGAGAGCTCCAATCGCCTCGAATTTATCCAAGGGACGAATGGCAATATCGCCATTCTAGGCGGGGCCGTCTTTATTCATGATCGAATGGTAGGCAAACTAACGAAGGAAGAAATGAAATGGTACAACCTCCTTAACAAAAAACACGAGATCTTTCTGGAAACTTTGAGCATGAACCAAGAATCCATGCAAGTTAGGACGTTAAATACGCTTATTACCAAAAAGTTGGAGAAACACGGGACAGAGCTGTCATTGCATGTACATCTTCACGCCGATCTAAACCTTATTTTTAACGACCAAAAAATCCCTACTACCGTCCAGCTTCTCCATGATGCGGAATCGGAATTTAATAAGAAAATCCAAGAAGAGACTACCAAGTTCGTGGAAAACTCGCGAAAAAAGGGGTGGGATATTTTAGAAATTCAATATTTGCTCCATCTGAAAAAAGGGGATGAATGGAGAAAGTTGAGAGAAGACATTGATAGGTGGAAAAAAGTCAAGGTCATTATATCTTCCGACTCTAAAATCGAAACGATCGGAAGCTTAGTCAGCCCGTATAAAGGGGAATAACAATGGAAAATAAAAACATCACAGAATGGCAGGCTTTTCTTTTGGTTTTCAGTTACACCTTGGGTACTGCTATCTTTCTGAGACCAGGAGAACTAATCCATACAACCAAGCAAGACGCTTGGCTGGTTCCACTATGGTGCGGCATGTTCGGTATCCTCATTGCGACTTACTGGG